>JBBQQX010000007.1:0-64093 GCA_038215405.1 Burkholderiales bacterium | reverse complement strand
GCCGCGCAGGTCTATCCGCAGTCGGTTCACGCTGGCGACGCCTATCCGCATGAGGTCCGCATCGCCTTTGACGGTGATGCCGTGCTGTTCAGCGATGAGGCCGAGCGCGTCTACCAGGCCCAGGGCCTGCAGGCGTTTCAACAACACGAGACCGACAAGGCGCAGCAGCCGCTGCTGGCGGGTCCGTTCAAGCCGCTGCTGGCCGCGCTGCAGCGTCTGCAACAGGCCGGCACGCCGCGCATGCGCATCCGCACTGCGCTGGTCACCGCCCGCAGCGCCCCGGCGCATGAGCGCGCCATCCGCACGCTGATGAACTGGAGCATCGAAGTCGATGAAGCGATGTTTCTGGGCGGCCTGCCCAAGGGCGAGTTCTTGCGCGAGTTTGAGCCCGATTTCTTCTTTGACGACCAGACCGGCCATGTCGATGCCGCCTCGCAACATGTGCCGTCGGGCCATGTGGCCAGTGGCGTGTCGAACCAGATCGTGTGACGATCGTGGCATCGCGATCGATCATGAAGCGGGTGCCGATCGTGGTGCCCGAGCTTGGCGCTTTGTCTGACCTTGGGCTTTAGATCTCGTGGAGCAAGGTTTTATGGCGTCTGGCCCGAACCATCTAAAAAGCGCGGCCAACAGGTCAATCACCGAATGTACTGATGATTGATCCTGTATGAGTTCGTGAAGCCAACAATCGGCACCAAGGCGAGCAACTCATCATTGCGCAGCAGGAGTGCGCCATCGTAGGTCTTGCTCTCTAACGCCCCCGGGAGCGGGATGACTAGGTGCCCGCCGTCGCCGTATTCAATACGTGCCCACATCGTGCCGACGAGCTCCGTCACCTTCACGCCGCTGCCCGTGATGCTATAGGTTGCCCCAGCAACATAGACTGAGGTTGCACGGTTAACGTCCGCTTTGACAGTTTCGCCTGTCGGCAAAGTGATGGAGGCCTCCATAGCTGTCTCGTAGTGCACGTTTTCATTGGGTACGTTGTATCTGCCGGTCGCGACCACAGCACCTGTGCAGTCTGCGTTATCGTAGTAATTTGTTTCTGTGACGACCGAGAAATTGTTGCTGTCCGTTGCCATGAGGTTCTTGGTGAATCGCGTATGGTCAACGCAGTATTTGCTCTGCCAAGTGCCCTCATACTTTGCGAGCTCAGCGCTTGCGGGCGACACCGCAGGGGTTGAGGATCCGGTAGTTGATGTCCCGCCGGTTGGTGTCACGGCGGTTGGTGTCCCGGTGGTTGGTGTCACGGCGGTTGGTGTCACTGGGCCACCCGAGCCACCCCCGCCGCAGGCGACCAGAATTGATGAGCTTAAAACAGCGGTAAGCAACTTCATTTGGATATCTCCTGGATGGACATCATTTGATCAATTCACGATTGGCGCTATTGATATTGATCAAGCTCGTGCACACCTCTCTAAAGCTCGAATCGCCGAAAATTGATGTAACCCTCGGTCAGATCCAACGAGTTGCTCCTTATTGGCGCCAGCGCAGAAATACTGAATGGAACAAGCCATTCGATTTTTTGCTTGATCAACTCGCCGGCTGTGGTGCCGGGCGGCGCGCAAGATGTTTGACGACTAACGCCATTACTGCGCCGGGCGTCCGGTCGGAGTGGTGTGCGGTCTGTCATGTGCCTTCGTCCTGGCGCCGAGGACTGTGATGATCGGCATCGGCAGTTGACAGCGCCGCGGTCCAAATGACCGATTCAGTTCGGAGCGGGCAGCAACGCCGACTCAAGCCCAGCTCAGTCTTGAATTGCCCTTGATTGAACCATCAGAAGCCGCACCAGCATCGCGGCTCAAGTTCTCGGTGTCAGGGAAAAACGTTCATAACCGCGCGCCCGCAGCAGGCAAGCCGGACACGCGCCGCAACCATAACCCCAGGCATGGCGATGCTCTCGGTCCCCCATGTAGCAGGTGTGGGTGTGCTCGATGATCAGGTCCAGCAGCGCATCGCCGCCGCCCTTTACGCCGGATTTCTCACCCAACTGATGCGCGAGCGCCCAGGTCGCAGCTTTGTCGATCCACATCAGCGGGGTTTCAATCAGGAAGCGCTTGTCCATGCCGAGCGAGAGCGCCAGTTGCATTGCCTTCATCGTGTCGTCGCGGCAGTCCGGGTAGCCGGAAAAGTCGGTCTCGCACACCCCCGTGACCAGCACTTGCAAATCGCGTCGGTAGGCCACGGCGGCTGCCAGGGTCAAAAACAGCAGGTTGCGCCCCGGCACAAAGGTGTTGGGCAGGCCGCTCTGCTCCATCTTGAAGGCGGTGCCCCGCGTGAGCGAGGTGTCGCTGACTTCGCCCAGTACCGCCAGGTCCAGCAGATGGTCCTCGCCCAGCTTCTCGGCCCAATGCGGGAATTTGGCGCGGATTTCAGCCAGCACGACCAGGCGTGCATCGAGTTCGACCCGGTGGCGTTGGCGGTAGTCAAAGGCAATGGTTTCGACCCGCTCGTATTTGCTCAGGGCCAGCGCCAGACACGTGGTGGAGTCCTGGCCGCCGGAAAAAAGAACCAGGGCGGTGGTGTGCATCATGAAACGGTGGGGTAAAGGTGGGGGGCGTCGTTATCAATAAGGATTCTCAAACCCGAGCCGGGCCATGATCTCGCTTTCGCGCAGCTCCATGACCTGGGCGTCCTCTTCTTCGTCGTGGTCCCAGCCCTGCGCGTGCAATGCGCCGTGCACCAGCAGGTGGGCGTAGTGCGCTTGCAGCGTCTTGCCTTGTTCCTTGGCTTCCCTGGCCACCACGGGCGCGCACAGCACCAGGTCGGCTGTGACCACCGGCTCTTGCGTGTAGTCGAAAGTCAGCACGTTAGTGGCGTAGTCTTTTTTACGGTAGTCGCGGTTCAGCGCCTGGCCCTCCTTGGCATCGACGATGCGCACGGTGACTTCGGCGTCGCTTTGCAGCGCATGACGCAGCCAGCGCGCCACCTTGTGGCGGGGCAGGGCGGCGCGGTGCAGGGCGGCATTTTCAAGTTTGCCAAATTGCAGCGAAAGCGTCAGTTGGTTTAACATAATTTTAAGTAAATTAGGGCGCTAGCCCTCGTGGAATAGGCGTGAGTAGCTATTGTTTCAGTAGCTAGTCGGATCAGACCGGCTTTTTGCGCGCACGCACCCGCGGCTTTGGTCCCGCCACCGCATCGTCGAAATCGTCGTCCTCGCGTCGCTGCGCTGCGCTGGCGCGCCCGGGCGCATCGTAGGCATCCACAATGCGCGCCACCAGTGGATGCCGCACCACATCGGCACTGGTCAGGCGGCAGATCGCAATGCCGGGCACGCGCTTGAGCACACGCTCGGCGTCAATCAGGCCGCTGAGCTGGGTCTTGGGCAGGTCGATCTGGCTCACATCCCCGGTCACCACCGCTTTGGAGCCAAAGCCGATGCGGGTCAAAAACATCTTCATCTGCTCGGGCGTGGTGTTTTGCGCCTCGTCCAGAATCACAAAAGCGGTGTTGAGCGTCCTGCCGCGCATGAAGGCCAGCGGCGCGACCTCGATGGTCTGGCGCTCAAACGCTTTTTGCACCTGCTCAAAGCCCATCAGGTCGTACAGCGCGTCGTACAGCGGGCGTAGATACGGGTCGATCTTTTGCGCCAGGTCGCCGGGCAAATAACCGAGGCGCTCGCCAGCCTCCACTGCCGGGCGCGTCAGCACGATGCGCTGCACGACGCTGCGCGCCAAGGCGTCGACCGCCATCGCCACCGCCAGGTAAGTCTTGCCGGTGCCGGCCGGGCCGATGCCAAAGGTGATGTCGTGGCTGGTGATGCTGTCGAGGTAGGTGGCCTGGTTCAGCGTGCGCGGCTTGAGGTCGCTGCGCTTGGTTTTCAGGGCCGGGCCTTCCGAGTCGTTCATACCGGCATCGCCGGCCAGCATCAGCTGCACCGTGGCGGGCTCGATCGGGCGCGCCGCCATCTCGTACAAGGCCTGCAGCATTTCCATGCCGCGGTGGGCAGCGGTCTTGCTGCCATCGACCTTGAACTGCTCGTGCCGATGCGCAATCTTGACTTGCAGCGCGACTTCGATCGTGCGCAGGTGCTCGTCCATCGGGCCGCACAGGTGCGACAAGCGGGTGTTGTTGGGTGGGGAAAACAGGTGTCGGAGAATCAAGTTGGTAATTCCTGAAAAAGGTCACTCAGGATAGCCTGATAGTGAAGTGGTACTGGCAAAACGATATAAAAACTTGAATGGGTCGCAAAACTTGGGCACGGCCAAGAGGATGTTTCCACAAGAAACCCATGACGCAGGCCCGGCACCAACCCCAGGCTCGTTGTCGCCAAGTGATTGCGCTGCAAAAAAAGGCGACTTCAACGCCCTAAAATGAGCCGGCCCATCGACTCCTGTGATCCACATGAACTATACGCAGAAACTAACCTTGTCTATGCTCGTCCCAACCGCGATGGTGGCAGGCGCCGGTTCTGCGGTGGTGCTGGGCGCCTGGTGGCTCCAGAGTAAGGCGCGCGTCGAGCCGTCCCAGATGATTGCAGATTACCTGGCCATAGGCGGTCAGCTGACGGCGCTGCTCACAACGATTTGCGTGGCCGCCTGTATCGGTTTCACGGTCTGGATTCGACGCACGGCCGAGAGCGTGCTCGGGGGCGATCCCTCGGTGTCCAGTTCGGCCCTGGGTGCCCTGGCCGATGGCCATTTGGCGCTCGACCTGCCTGAAGCCAAGCAGGGCAGCCTGCTCCATTCACTCAAGCGTCTGGCGACCGTGCTGCAGTCCACGATTGGGGAAATCCGAAGTTCACCCCAAAGCATTTCAGTCGCTTCCAGCGAAATCGCCTTTGGAAATCAGGACCTCAGCGTTCGCACCGAGCAGACCGCCAGCAACCTGCAGCGAACGGCATCGGGCATGGCCGAGCTCACCAGCATGGTGCGGCAGTCGGCCGATGCCGCCAGCCAGGCCAACCAGTTGGCGACCTCAGCCTCAGAAGTGGCGCTTCGCGGTGGTGCTATGGTGGGCCAGATGGTGGCCACCATGGACGACATCAACCAGAGCTCCCGGAAAATCTCCGACATCATCGGCACCATTGATGGCATCGCGTTCCAGACCAACATCTTGGCCCTCAATGCGGCAGTCGAGGCCGCCAGGGCCGGCGAGCAGGGTCGCGGCTTTGCCGTGGTAGCCAGTGAGGTGCGCAGCCTGGCCAGTCGCAGTGCTGAAGCAGCGAAGCAAATCAAGAGCCTGATTGGCGCCTCGGTGGAGAAAGTGGAGTCGGGTTTGCGCCTAGTGCAGACCACGGGCGGCACCATGAACGAGATCGTGGCGTCGGTCAAACGGGTGAGCGACATCATTGGCGAAATTACGGCAGCAGCAGCAGAGCAATCGCACGGCATCACCGAAGTCAACACCGCCATCAACGAGCTCGACCAGATGACGCAGCAGAATGCGGCGCTGGTGGAGCAGTCGGCCGCCGCAGCGGAAAGCCTCAAGAGCCAAGCTCAGAACCTGGCACAAGCGGTTGCCGTGTTCAAAGTGTCCGACAATGAGCGCTTGTTGGATCAATGAAAGACCGTGCCGGGGCGTCCTCTTAGGTCGGGTCGGCCGTGTGTCAAACAACAGCCGATCACAAACAAATAAGCCAGGCTAAAAGGATATTCCATGATCGGCAAATTGACCGGCAACCTCGAGGACAAAAATCCACCCCAAGTCATCGTGGACTGCCACGGTGTGGGCTATGAGGTGCTGGTGCCCATGAGCACCTTTTACAGCCTGCCCGAGCTCGGTGCCCGGGTCAGCCTGCTGACGCATTTTGTGGTGCGCGAAGACGCGCAGATTCTGTACGGTTTTGCCACCCAGGCCGAGCGTGCGGCGTTTCGCGAGCTCATCAAGATATCGGGTGTCGGGCCGCGCACGGCTTTGTCGGTGCTGTCGGGCATGAGCGTGGCCGAGCTGGCGCAGGCGGTCACCCTGCAAGAAGGCGGGCGGCTGATCAAGGTGCCCGGCATCGGCAAGAAAACCGCCGAGCGGTTGCTGTTGGAGCTCAAAGGCAAGCTCGGTCCCGATATCGGTGTCGCTGTCAGTGTGGCCAACAACAGCCAGGCCGACATTTTGCAGGCGCTGCTGGCACTCGGCTACAGCGACAAGGAAGGCGCCGCCGCCCTGAAGGCATTGCCCGATGACGTCGGGGTGAGCGAGGGCATCCGGCTGGCGCTGCGGGCGCTCGGGAAGTAGCCAGCGCGCTTGGGCGCCACAGACTTCAGGGCTGGCTGGCCGGGCGTTTCGGAATCTGCATCGCCGCATCTTCAAAGGTACCCTGCTCGGCATCGCTGTGGCAAGCCGCGCAGTTGCTCTTGCTTTTCACCAGCGGCGACGCCCAGTCTGCGGCGGCAATCTCGTGGTGTTTGTGGATCCAGTACGGCGTCTCGGTGATGCGCAGCGGGGTAGCGGCCTTCGGGATGGACTGCTCGATCTTGAACGCCGCTTCGATCTGGTGCTGGTCGGCCGAGTTCGCCGTCATGAAGGCCAGCACGGCGGCGCTGGTGGCCGCGTCAAGCCCGAGGTCGGTGCCAAAGTGGCGGTCTTGTTCGGCCATGATTTTTTGCCACGAGCGACTGGGCAGCAACGCCGGGTAAAACACCGCGTGGCAACTGCCGCATTCATCGCGCCACTGGGCGTTGTCGGGCAACTGGCGACCGACAAATTTCACGCGCGCCTCGCCGGTCTCAGTGGCTGATTCGACGTGACCGGGCTGGCTGTCAAGCTGCCAGTCAAGCGCGTAGTCAAACCACCAGAGGGCAAAGCCTGCGATCAGCGCCAACAGAACCCATGCCACACTGGCATGCGGCTTCGCTGCCGGTGTGTCGGCCTCAGCCAGTTTGGTACCCGTGACCATCGAGCGCGCCAGGTTTTCCTTGTGCAGCACGCTTTCCACCAGCACGCCGGTGATGTGCCCGATGACGAGCAACAGCATCAGCGTGGCACACAAGTCATGCAGCTTCTTGATGACCTGGATTTGGGCAAATGTCGCCCAGCCAGCCGCGATCCCTTGCTGCTCATCGCCGCCCAGGGTCAGGACGCCGCTGACGCCGACCACCACCACCAGGGCCAGCAACAGGTAGATCGCCAGGCTGCCGGTGGGGTTGTGCCCGATGTAACGTTGGGCGCGGCCCGATGCCACCTGTTTCAGGTAATCAAGGGCTTGCTTCGGACCGAACCAGAAGCTGGCAAAGCGCGAAAAGTGCGAGCCGGCAAATCCCCACAGCACGCGAAAGCCGACCAGTCCCAGCATCAGGTAACCCAGAAAGACGTGGATGGCGCGCCACTGATCGCCCTCGCTGGTGAGCCAGGCGCCGGCAAAGCTCAGCGCCAGGCTCCAGTGAAACAGGCGGGTCGGCAGGTCCCAGATCAGGGTGCGTTGCATCGGCACACTCTCCGTCATAGCGAGTGAGTCGGCGTCATATCCGTGCACGTTCCAATGGTTTACTTTGGGATGTGAACGCGATCTTCGTCGAAATCGCCCTTGGCGGCGCCGCTGTGACAGGCGCTGCAATTGCTATGGCTTTTGATAGCCGCTCGCTGCCAAATGGCAGCGCCCACTTCACGGTGCGTGGATTTGAACCATTGGCTGTCGGTGATGCGCAGCGGCGCCGTGTTGGCGCTCCAGCGGTTGGACGCGTTCTTGGCCAGAAAGGCGGTGATTTCCTGCGTGTCTTGCGGCGACAGGGACGCATCGGTGCCAAAGTGCTGGTTCAGGCCGCTCATGACCTTCTTCCAGGAGGCCGCTGGCAACAGACCGGGTGGGTAGGCAAGGTGGCAGCCGCTGCATTCGGCTTGCCACTTGGCATCGACGTGGGCTGGCATCACCGGGCTGCCCCGGTCTTCGCCGTTGGACCTGGCTTGCGCCCCCAACGAGGCGGCGGCGAGCAGGGTCAGTATCGATGCCTGAATCAGTTGGCTTGCTTTCATGGGTCTTCCTTATTTGACCGACAGCATATAGCTCACGAAATCGCCTTTTTCCTGGGCGGTGCAGGCGCGCTTGAGTACATCGTTGCAATTGCGCTTGAACCACTTTTCAACATTGGCAGCGTCGCTGAAGCGCTTCGGGTTGACCGATGGCGCCATGGGTGCAATCACCTTGTTGGTTTTGACGTGCTTGCCCTCCAGCTTGGGCGAATTGGTGTGGCAGGACGAGCACGACAGCTCGGCGCCTTTGGTGGTGTAAAGCTTTTGACCGTCGGCGGCCGTGAAATCCTTGAAGGCGGCGTTTTCTTGCTTGGCTTGTGTGCGGTAGGCGTCAAGAATCGGGTTGGCAGCGGCGGCCAAAGGCAGGGTCAGCGCCAGGCAGGCCAGCAGATGAGCAGAACTGAATTTTGATGTCATGGTGCGGTCTCTTAACTAAGGAGACCGAACGATAAGCCTGCTACCTTAAGATTTTCTTATCCGCTCAGCCGGCCGATCACGATCGACTTAGGCAGTACCCCGTCAAGCGCTGGCGGCGTGCTCCACCTTCAGACACCGGTTCTGCACCACCCACAAGCCGGCGCCCTGGGCAGCCGCCGCTGCTGGCGCGTTTTCGATGCCCAGTTGCAGCCACAAGGCGCGTGCGCCGATGGCAATCGCCTCCTGCGCGACCGGCGGCACGTCCTCGCTGTTGCGAAACACGTCTACCAGATCGATCGATGCGTGTTTCGCGGCTTCCTGCAGGGTGGCGTAGACCGTTTCGCCCAGGATGGTTGCCCCGCTGGCAGCCGCCACCGGGTTGACCGGGACGATGCGCCAGCCATGCGCCTGCAGGTAGCGCGCCACCTCAAAACTGGCGCGCTCGGGTTTGGGTGACAGGCCGACCACGGCGACGGTGCGGCAGCTTGCCAGAATCTGGCGAATGGTTTCGGTTTCAGTCAGCATGGTGTCATGAACTCTTTAATTTGGCCAGCATCGCGCGGACCTCTTGCACACTCAAAATCTCAGACAGCACCACCGGCGTTCGGCCATTTTGGTACAGCACATAAGCGGGCACGCCATTGCGCCCGAGTTGCGCCAGCGCGGCGCTGATGGCGGGGTCGCGCCGGGTCCAGTCGGCCCGCAGCAAGGTAACTTTGTTGGCGGTGAAATCGGCCAGCACCTCGGCGTTGGCCAGCGTGGTGCTTTCGTTGTACTGGCAGGTGACGCACCAGGCGGCGGTGAAGTCGACAAACACCGGTGCCCCCGTGGCCAGCAGCTGCTCCACCCGCCCCGGCGCCCAGAGCTGCCAGCGCGCATTACCGACCTTGCTGGAAAGCTGGGCGGCTCCCGCCATTTTGATGACATTTTGGCCGATAGCCCCTGTCAACAGGGCGAGAGTTGCTATTGAAATAATAGCTATAACGACCCGGCTTCGGCCCTTGAGCGTGAGCGACCAGAGCACCAGCGTCAAAGCCAGCAGCAGCGCCAACAAGGCCGCCGCGCCATCAATGCCGCTCTGCTGGCCCAGCACCCACACCAGCCAGACCACGGTGGCAAACATCGGGAACGCCATGGCGCGGCGGAAGGTGTCCATCCAGGCGCCGGGGCGCGGCAGCGCGCGCGCCACTGCGGGCACCAGGCTGGCAGCCAGATAGGGCAGCGCCATGCCGATGCCCAGCGTCATGAAAATCAGCAAGGCTTGCAGCGGCGGCAGTGCCAGCGCCAGCCCGAGCGAGGCGCCCATGAAGGGTGCCGTGCAGGGCGAGGCAATGGCAACGGCCAGCACGCCCGACAAGAAGGCGTTGACGGCCGGGTTCTTGGCCTCCAGCGACAGCACCGCAGTGGGCAAAAAGCGGCCAAACTCAAACAGGCCCGCCAGGTTCAGCCCGATCACGGTGAACAGCACCGCCAGCGCCGCCACCACCGCTGGGGACTGCAATTGAAAGCCCCAGCCCAACTGTTCGCCGGCGCTGCGCAATCCGATCAGCAGCGCGCCCAGCGCCAGAAAGGACAGCACCACACCCGCGCTGTAGGCCAGGCCGCTGATGCGGTGGCCGCGGCCGTCCTTGGCGTGGCGGGTAAAGCTCATCACCTTGATCGCCAGCACCGGGAACACGCAGGGCATCAGGTTCAGGATCATGCCGCCCAGCAGCGCGCCCAGTAGCGCCGCCCACAAGCCGATGTAAAGCGGCGGGCTCAGCGGCGCACCAGGCGCGACGCCGTCACCGGCCGCTAGCGCGGTCAACGTCGCTGGACCCGGCGCGATGCTGCCAGTCGCCCCCACCGCGGGGGGCCATTGGCCCAGTACCTTGGCCTGGACCCGAAAGCCCTGGCGCTGGCCGTTGATGCTGGCCACCAGCACCAGTGGCAACAGCCTTGGGCTCTCAGCGCGATGGTCGGACAGGGGCAGGCTGGCGCCCCAGACATCGTTGCCTGCGACCTGGCTCCATTGCTGCGACCATGGCGCTGCCGGGTTGATCACTTCAGGCGTTTCGGGGAAGAGTTCCAGTTGCTGGCCGCGCAGCGCTGGCGGCAAGCCGGGCACCGAGAACTTGAGCTGCTTGCCTTGCACGGTGGCCTGGCTGTCGCCTTCCAGCTCGGCCGGTTGAGACTTCAGGCTGGCGGCAAATGCGGCGCTGTTGAGCGCGGTGGAGCCGCGCACCGGCACCCGCAGCGCAAACTCCCCGTCCTGCGGCACACATTCGAGACGGCACACCAGCCAGGTGGCTTTGAGCTTGATTTCGAGGTTGCTGCCCACCAATGAAGGTTTGAAAGCGGGCGTGATGCTCAAAGGCACCGGCAGCAGCACCGTGCCCTCGTAGCCATAATTGGCCAGGTTGCCAATCGGGATTTTTTTAGGCAAGGGCCAGGCGATCTCGCCTGCGGTCACGCCCGCCGGCAGCGTCCACTGCAGCGTGATGGGCAAGCCGGAGTCGCCGGGGTTCTTCCAGTAGGTGTGCCATTCGGGCTGGTGCGTCAATTGCAGCCCGACCCAGACCGGCTGGCCAGCGCCGGCGCCATCGGGTGCCTGCACCATCAGTTCGGCCCGCACCTGTTCGGTGGTGACCACAGACCCAGGGGTGTTTTGAGCCCCAGCCCCCGCCGTTATTGCGCAAGTAGCTATAAAAAATATAGCCCTGATCAGGCCGATGGGGGGGGTGAGACAGTTCATTGCAAAGTGTGAGTCAGGCTAATCGGCAAAGTTCCAACGCGCAGCTGAGGTCCGGGTTGGTCCCGGTCAGGCATGGCGGCCTTGCCGCGAGCGCCACCCCTGCCATTGTCACTCATCGTCGCCCATCAGCAAGGAGCCCTGGGCAAACACGCCCGGCAACCTTTTGGGCGCCTTGATGCGCACCTGCTTGTTCACGTTCATGCGGCCAAACACGACCTCGATGTCAGCGGCAGCCACATCAAACTGGACCGCCAGAAAGCGAACCATGTGATCGGTCGCGCGCCCCGCCACGGGGGCCGCCGCGACGCTGACCTTGAGCTGCTTGCCATAAGGCTTGCCAATGGCATCCTTGCTGGCGCTGGGCTTGCCCAGAATGTTGATGATCAGCACATCGCCGTCCCAGGCGAAGAAGGAGTCGCCGGTGGCGTGTTTGCTGGCGCGGCTCATGGCGCCGAGCCCGCTAATGCCGGGTGCTGCTGCTGCTTCATTTCAATGTGAAGACGACCATTTTTTGCGGCCTGATACAAAATAAGTCAATAAAAAAGATTTGCTTTTCCGCCAAGGCGGGGGCATAGTGAATCTGTCGGATGCCCATTGTTATTTTGATTTTTTGTGTTGTCGGCATTCCGCCGGTAACGGTTTCAACCCTGAGAGTAACAGGAGATTATTTATGAATTTGACGATCAGCGGCCATCACATCGAGGTCACCCCAGCCTTGCGCAGTTACGTAACCACCAAGCTTGACCGGATCAAGCGGCATTTTGACCAGGTGGTCGATGTCAAAGTGCTGCTCACCGTAGAAAAGCAAACCGAGAAGGATCTGCGCCAACGCGCCGAATGCAATATTCACGTCAAGGGGACAGACATGTTTGCCGAGAGCTCCCATGCCGATCTGTACGCGGCCGTGGACGAACTGGTAGACAAACTCGACCGCCAGGTGGTTCGGCATAAAAGTCGTCTGCAAAATCACCACCACGAAGCGCCCAAGCGACTGATGTGAGACCACGCGCCTGATCTGCGACCCAGCCGCCTGCTTTGCCGGGCGGCTTTTTTTTAGCCAAAATCGGATGTGGGCATAATTCGGCCTTAATTATGAATCGACTCGCAGCCATCCTCCCCCCTGCACAAGTGCTTGTGCAGGTTGATGCCACCAGCAAGAAACGCGCTTTTGAAGAAGCGGGCTTGCTGTTTGAAAACCTGCATGGCCTGAGCCGTTCACTGGTCACCGACAGCCTGTTCTCGCGCGAGCGCCTGGGCTCGACCGGCCTGGGGCACGGCGTTGCCATTCCGCATGGCCGTATCAAGGGCCTGAAGATGCCCATGGCCGCCGTGCTGCAGTTGGCGCACCCGATTGGTTTTGAGGCGCCCGACGAGCAGGCCGTCAACCTGCTGATTTTTCTGCTGGTGCCCGAGTCGGCGACGCAAAAGCACCTCGAAATCCTCTCGGAAATTGCGGAAATGCTCAGTGACGCGGTGCTGCGGGAAAAAATGGCGGTGAGCGCCAGCGCGCCAGAGTTGCACGAGCTGATCGTCAAATGGCAATCGGCCCAGTTGGCCTGATTTTGGCCGGGCATTGACTTGATACCCAGGACGCGGCGTGAAACCTAACGTTGTCAGCGCCGATGTGCTGTTTGAGGAGTTTCGCAATACCTTGAAGTGGGAGTGGCTGGCCGGACTGGGCGCCTCCGAGCGCCGCTTTGACGAGGTCGCGGTGCGCGCTGCTCGCTCAGGCGCCGATCTGGTGGGCCACCTCAATTACATCCATCCTTATCGCATCCAGATCTTGGGTCAGCGCGAGATTGCGTATCTCACGAACTCGACACCGGACGACTGCGCGCGCCGGATATCGCGCATTGTCACGCTGGAGCCGCCGGTCCTGATTCTGGCCGACGGACAGGGCGCGCCCGAGGCCTTGTTGTCAATGTGCGAGCGCGCGCAGATTCCGATGTTTGCCACGCAGAGCTCTTCGGCCTTTGTGATTGACGTGCTGCGCGCCTACTTGTCCAAGTACTTTGCCGACCGCATCACGATGCACGGCGTGTTCATGGATATTCTGGGCCTGGGCGTGCTGATCACGGGGGAATCAGGGCTTGGCAAAAGCGAACTGGGCCTGGAGCTGATCTCGCGCGGCAATGGCCTGGTGGCCGACGATGCGGTCGACCTGTACCGCATCAACCAGGACACAATTGAAGGCCGCTGCCCGGAACTGCTGATGAACCTGCTGGAGGTGCGCGGCATCGGCCTGCTCGATATTCGCGGCATTTTTGGCGAAACGGCGGTGCGCCGGCGCATGCGGCTCAAGCTCATCGTGCATCTGGTGCGCCGTGAAACGATGGAGCGCGACTACGAGCGCATTCCCTATGAACCGCTGACCCAGGACGTGCTTGATGTGCCGGTGCGCAAAGTGGTGATCCAGGTGGTGGCGGGGCGCAATATCGCGGTGCTGGTGGAAGCCGCCGTGCGCAACACCATTTTGCAGTTGCGCGGCATTGACACCTACCAGGAATTTGTCGAGCGCCACCGCAAGGCGATGAAGCTGGGCGACTGAAATGCGCCCGTACGCGGGTTGTTAGCCTGGGATGTTGGCCGGGACTGAGCGATTTGGACACTGCGCCCGGTTGCAATGGGCATACAGACTCAAGGCATGGTCAGCAATCGCAAAACCGCGGGCCTTGGCCACGGCGTTCTGGCGTTTTTCGATTTCCGCGTCATAGAACTCTTCCACCTTGCCGCAATCCAGACACACCAGATGGTCATGGTGCTGCCCCTCATTGAGTTCGTAGACCGCGCGCTCGCTCTCAAAATGGCTGCGAACCAGAATGTCGGCCTGCTCGAACTGGGCCAACACCCGGTAGACCGTGGCCAGACCGACGTCGGAGCGTTCTTCCAGCAACACGCGAAAGACGTCCTCGGCCGTCATGTGGCGCTGCGCGCCTTTCTGGAAGATTTCCAGAATCTTCAGCCGGGGCAGTGTGGCCTTCAGGCCGGTGCTTTTGAGTTCATCAATCTTGGTCATGGTGGGTCTCAGTCTTGTCGGCTGCCGGGGTCGCTCCTGCAGACACAGCCGGTACAATGCTTGATCATATCGCCACACCCCACACCACCTCATGTCTGACCTTCAACGCCGTACTACCCGTTTGAGCCTGATTCTTGTCGCGAGCGCTAGCCTGATGGCCTGTGGCAATCTGAATGGCGCCAGTTACCGCCTTGCCAGCATCGTGACGCCTTACAAGATTGATATCGTGCAGGGCAACTTTGTGTCCCAGGAACAGGCCGCCGCAGTGAAGCCGGGCATGAGCCGGGCCCAGGTGCGTGACATTCTGGGCACCCCATTGCTGGCCAGCGTGTTCCATGCGGACCGCTGGGACTACGTGTTCACCTTCAAGCGCCAGGGCGTGGAGCCGCAGGCACGCAAAGTCACCGCCTATTTCAAGGGCGATGCGCTCGAGCGCCTGGAGGCCGATCCATTGCCGACCGAAGCCGAGTTTGTGGCGTCGCTCGATTCAGGACGGAAAATCGGAAAAGTGCCGGTGCTGGAGTTGCCGCCGGAGAGCCTGCCAGCCGCACCGGCGCCCGTCAAGGCGGCCGAGACAGCGCCATTGCCCGCGCTGCCTACGCTCTACCCGCCGCTGGAAGCGCCGGCCCGTTAAGCCCGCGTCGCGCCCGTTTGCCAACATGACTCCCAAGCTGCCCCATCGTGTGGCCATCGCGGGCGCATCTGGCCGCATGGGCCAGATGCTGATCGAAGCCATCAAAAGTGCCGATGACTGCGTCTTGAGTGGCGCGCTCGACATGCCGGCGAGCCCCGCCCTGGGCGTTGACGCGATGGCATTTTTGGGCCAGACCAGCGGCGTGGCGATCACTGCCGATCTTGCCGCCGGCTTGAGCCAAGCCCAGACCCTGATTGACTTCACCCGGCCCGAGGGCACACTGGCCCATCTGCGCGTCTGCCGCGAATTGGGTGTTAACCTGGTGATCGGTACCACCGGCTTCAGCGAGGCGCAAAGGGCCGAGATTGCGGCTGCCGCACGCGATATCGCGATTGTGATGGCCCCCAACATGAGCGTCGGGGTCAACGTCACGCTCAAACTGCTGGAGATGGCGGCCAAGGCGCTCGCCACCGGTTACGACATTGAAATCATCGAAGCGCATCACCGCCACAAAGTCGACGCCCCTTCCGGCACGGCGCTCAAAATGGGTGAGGTGATCGCCAGCGCACTCGGGCGCGACCTCAAGGACTGCGCCGTCTACGCGCGTGAAGGCGTCACCGGCGAGCGCGATCCGTCCTCGATTGGCTTTGCCACCATTCGCGGCGGCGACATTGTGGGCGACCACACCGTGCTGTTTGCCGGCATTGGCGAGCGCATCGAGATCAGCCACAAATCGTCCAGTCGGGTCACTTATGCGCAGGGCAGTTTGCGCGCGTTGCGTTTCCTGAGTACACAAAAACCGGGTTTGTACGACATGGCTGACGTGCTGAACCTGAAATGAACCCGGCCCAGCTGTTCTTTCAGGGCGATGCGCTGACCCGGGGGGTGGCACTGCTGCTATTGGCCATGTCGGTCGCCAGTTGGGTCGTGATTGTCTGGAAGTCCTGGCTGTTGCGCCGTGCCAGCAGCGACGTGCTGCGCAGCGTGGCTGCGTTCTGGGGTTCGGTGTCGTTTCAGGCGGCGCTCCCCAAGTTGCAGGCCTTTGACCGCGAAGCCCTTATCCTGCCTTTGGTCGTTGCTACCAAACTTGAAGTTAATGGGACCCTCTCTAGCGCCGGCGACAAGGCCCAGCAATTGACCCGGGTGCTGCGCGACGCGCTGCACGCGGCCTTGGCCAAGCTCAACGCGGGTCAGGTCCTGCTCGCCACGGTGGGCGCCACGGCGCCCTTTGTCGGACTGCTGGGCACGGTCTGGGGTATTTACCATGCCCTGATTGGCATCGCCACGGTCGGGCAGGTCACGATCGACAAGATCTCCGGCCCGGTCGGTGAAGCGCTGATCATGACCGCCGCGGGCCTGACGGTGGCTATTCCGGCGGTGCTCGCTTACAACGTGCTGGGCCGGGTCATTGGGCGCATTGAAGCCGAGCTCGAAGGCTTTGCGCGGGATCTGCGCGAGCTCGCCAGCACCCAGCCGGTCTGGCAGGCGTAGCCCCTGACCCGGAGCCGGCGATGTCCTTTGGTCGTCTGGAACGCACTGTTGCCCCAAAGCCGATGAGCGAGATCAATATGACGCCGCTGGTCGATGTGATGCTGGTGCTGGTGGTGATCTTCATCATCACCGCGCCGCTGCTGGCCAGTTCTATCAAGCTCGATCTGCCCAAAGCCCGGACCAGCGCAGTCGGCGCGGCGCCAAAGTTCGTGACCGTGGTCGTGGACAAGGCCGGCCAGACCTTTCTCGATGACAAGGCGCTGGCGCTGGCTGAACTGGCCGCCGAGCTGGCGCAGTCCGCCAGGCTCAATCCCGATCTGGAATTGCAGTTGCGGGCCGACAGTGCCGTACCTTATGGCCGGATCGTCGAGCTCATGGCCAGCGCCCAAAAAGCGGGGTTGAACCGGATCGGCTTTGTGACCGATCCCAGGCCGCCGGCTGCGCCTGGCGTCAAACCCTAAAATCGCCTGATTGCGATCCGGTGATCGCCAGACTGAAATCCAATGCAAGAAAAATACACCCCTCTCGACGTCGAACAAGCGGCCCAAAGTCATTGGACCGCGATGGATGCCTACCGCGTCACCGAAGACTCGTCCAAAAAGAAGTTTTACGCCTGCTCCATGCTGCCATACCCCAGCGGCAAGCTGCACATGGGCCATGTGCGCAACTACACCATCAACGACATGCTCACGCGCCAGTTGCGCATGCAAGGCTTCAACGTGCTGATGCCGATGGGCTGGGACGCCTTTGGCCTGCCGGCGGAAAACGCCGCGCTGAAGAACGGTGTGCCGCCCGCGCAATGGACCTTCGAAAACATCGCTTACATGAAGCAGCAGATGCAGGCCATGGGCCTGGCGATCGACTGGAGCCGCGAGGTCGCCACCTGCACGCCTGAGTACTACAAGTGGAACCAGTGGCTGTTTTTGAAGATGCTTGAAAAAGGCATCGCCTACCGCAAGACCCAGGTCGTCAACTGGGACCCGGTCGACCAGACCGTGCTGGCCAACGAGCAGGTGATCGACGGCAAGGGCTGGCGCACCGGCGCGACGGTCGAGAAGCGCGAGATTCCGGGCTACTACCTCAAGATCACCGACTACGCCGAGGAGTTGCTGGCTCAGGTGCAGACCGGCTTGCCAGGCTGGCCCGAGCGCGTCAAGCTGATGCAGGAAAACTGGATTGGCAAGAGCGAGGGCGTGCGCTTTGCCTTCACCCATGACATCCACGACGCCTCTGGCACGCTAATCGACGCGGGCCGCATGTATGTCTTCACCACGCGCCCCGACACCATCAAGGGTGTGACGTTTTGCGCCGTGGCGCCCGAGCATCCGCTCGCCGTGCACGCGGCCCAATCGAACCCGAAATTGGCCGCCTTTATTGAGGAGTGCAAGAGCGGCGGCACCACCGAGGCGGAACTGGCCACGCAAGAGAAGAAAGGCATGGCGAGCGGGCTGTTCGTGACGCATCCGCTGACGCAGTTGCGCATTGCGGTGTGGGTCGGCAACTATGTGCTGATGAGCTATGGCGACGGCGCCGTCATGGGCGTGCCCGCGCACGATCAACGCGACTTCGAATTCGCCAAAAAATACCGCCTGCTGATCAAGCAGGTGGTGCAGGTCGATGGTGAGGAATTTGACTACGAGCGCTGGCAAGACTGGTACGCCGACAAGCAGCGCGGCGTGGTGGTCAACTCGGGCAGCTTCAGCGGTATGCCGTTCAAGCAGGCGGTCGACGCCGTGGCGCACAAGCTGGCGGCGCTGGGTCTGGGCGAGAAGAAAACCACCTGGCGCCTGCGCGACTGGGGCGTGAGCCGCCAGCGCTACTGGGGCACGCCGATCCCCATCATCCACTGCCCCGAACACGGCGCCGTCCCGGTGCCCGAAAAGGATCTACCGGTGGTCTTGCCACTGGACTGCGTGCCCGACGGCTCGGGCAACCCGCTGCATAAGCATGAAGGCTTTCATGCCGGCGTGGTCTGCCCGCTTTGCGGCGTGGCGGCGCGGCGTGAAACCGACACCATGGACACCTTTGTCGACAGCTCGTGGTACTTCATGCGCTACTGCGACCCCAAGAACGAACAGGCGATGGTCGGTGCGGGCGCGGCCTACTGGATGCCGATGGACCAGTACATCGGCGGCATCGAGCACGCCATCCTGCACCTGCTGTATGCGCGCTTCTGGACCAAGGTCATGCGCGACCTCGGGCTGGTCCAAGTCGACGAGCCCTTCACCAAGCTGCTTACGCAAGGCATGGTGCTGAACCACATCTACTCACGCAAAACCGCGAACGGTGCCAAGGACTACTTCTGGCCGACCGATGTCGACAACGTGGTCGATGAGGCCGGCAAGGTAGTGTCGGCCCGGTTGAAAGTGGCCGTTGGCGACTTGCCTGCGGGCACTTTGATCGACTACGAGGGCATTGGCACCATGTCCAAGTCGAAGAACAACGGCGTTGACCCGCAGGACCTGATCGAGAAATATGGCGCCGACACCGCGCGCCTGTACACCATGTTCACCGCGCCGCCCGAGGCCACGCTGGAGTGGAACGACGCGGCGGTCGAAGGCAGCTACCGCTTCCTGCGGCGGGTCTGGAACTTTGGCGTCAAGTTGTCTGCTATTGATATGGTAGCTGCTAGCGCAAGCACGACGGGGGCTAAGAGCCTAAAAGATATAAATTTCAGCAAGGAAGCGAAAATCCTACGGCTGGAAATCCACACCGTGCTGAAGCAGGTGGACTACGACTACCAGCGCATGCAGTACAACACCGTGGTGTCGGGCGCGATGAAGATGATCAATGCGCTGGAGAGCTTCAAGGCCACCGACTCAAGCGGTGCGCAGGTGGCGCTGATCGAGGGCTTTGGCATCCTGCTGCGCTGCCTGTACCCGGCCACACCGCACATCACACACAGCCTGTGGCAGGACCTGGGTTATGCCAGCACCTTGGGCGAGTTGCTCGATGCGCCCTGGCCCCAGGTGGACGAAAGCGCGCTCTTGCAGGATGAGATTGAACTGATGCTGCAAATCAACGGCAAGCTGCGCGGTGCCATTGTCGTGGCAGCTGGTGCCACCCACGCCGAGATCGAGCAGGCCGCCATCCACAGCGAGGTGTTTGGCAAATTGGCCAACGGGGCGACGCCCAAAAAGGTCATCGTGGTGCCGGGTCGGCTGGTCAATCTGGTGCTTTGAGGTGCGGCCCATGAAACGTCGCACGGTTGTCACTCTCCTCAGTCAGGCCGCGCTGGCCAGCCTCTTGCTCGGGGGCTGCGGCTTCAAGCTGCGCGGCGCGCAAAGCTTCGCCTTCCAGACGCTCGCGATCAACCCCCATCCGGGTGGGCCGCTGGCGCTCGAATTGCGCCGCTCCTTTGCCCGTGCGGTACGGGTTCTGGCGCCGAATGAACCGTTGAGCCACGCGCAAGTGGTGCTCGAGATCCTGCAGGAGCAGCGGGAAAAAACGGTGGTCGGGCTCAGCAGCTCGGGCCAGGTGCGTGAGTTTCAATTGCGCATCCGGGTCAAGTTCCGGGTCCGCAACGCCGCCGGCGACGAGCTCACGCCCGACGTCGAGCTCACGCAGCAGCGCGATATGAGTTTCAGTGAAACCGCCGTGCTGGCTAAAGAAGCCGAAGAAGTGCTGCTGTACCGCGACATGCAGTCCGATCTGGTGGAGCAGCTGATGCGCCGCCTTGAAGCGATCAAATCCCTGTGAAGACTGGCCGGAAATTGGGGTGCCGCACGGGCCGGCGCGGTCACCCGCACAGCCATAAGCTCTGAACATGCAAGTCGCCCCTAATCAACTTGCGGCCCATCTGCAAAAGGGTCTCAAAAGCCTTTACACCGTGCATGGCGACGAGCCGCTGCTGGTGCAGGAGGCGGCGGACGCGATTCGCGCGTTCGCCCGCAGCCGGGGCTTTAGCGAGCGCAGTTCGCACACGGTGGCCGGCGCGCGTTTCGACTGGAGCGAGGTGCTGGCCACCGGTGGCTCGCTGAGTCTGTTCGCGGACAAACAGATGCTTGAGCTGCGCATCCCGTCCGGCAAACCGGGCAAGGACGGCGGCGCGGCGCTGCAGCATCTGGCCGAACAGGCGCGGGGCAGCGAGTCCACGCTGACGCTGGTCATGCTGCCGCGCCTCGACAAGCTGGCCAAAAGCAGCGCCTGGTTTGGTGCGCTCGAGAGTTTTGGCGTCACGCTGGCGGTGGAGGCTGTTGAGCGCAACGTCTTGCCGACCTGGATTGCGCAGCGCCTCGCGGTTCAAGGCCAGCGCGTCGCCGCGGGTGAAGCCGGCCAGCACAGCCTGCAGTTCTTTGCCGACCGGGTGGAAGGCAACTTGCTGGCGGCGCACCAGGAAGTCCAGAAACTGGCCCTGTTGTATCCGCCTGGCGAACTGACCTTCGACCAGATTGAGAGCGCAGTGCTCAACGTGGCGCGCTACGACGTGTTCAAGCTCTCAAGCGCCGTGCTGGCCGGTCAGATTACCCGTGTGCAGCGCATGCTGGAGGGCCTGCAGGCCGAGGGCGAGGCCGCCGTGCTGGTGCACTACACCCTGGCCGAGGATATTCGCGCCTTGAAGCGCGTCAAGGACGCCATGAACCGGGGCAGCCCGCTGCCGCTGGCGCTGCGCGAGCAACGCGTGTGGGGCGAGCGCGAGCGTTTGTTTGAGCGCGTGCTACCCCGCCTGAGCGATGCCACCCTGGCGGCCTGGCTGCAGGCGGCGCATCAGGTTGATGGCGTGGTCAAAGGCCTGAAGTCGCCCGATTGGCCGCCCGAGCCTTGGGCGGCGCTGCACCAACTGGCCTTTGCGGTGTGCCGAGCATGCGCCGTGCCGGCGCGTGCCGCCAGGGCAGCGCTTGCCGATCGGCTTCGAATTTAGAATGATAGCTACAGACGTCCGTTTTATGCGGGCTAGAGACCGATTTAATCAATATTACAAAGCAAAGCCCATGCCATTTTCTTCACTCAGTCTGTCTCCTGCGCTCTTACGCGCCGTCAGCGACCAGGCCTGGCCTGCGCCGACACCGATTCAGGCGGCGGCCATCGGGCCGGCGCTGCGCGGTTGTGATCTGCTGGCTCAAGCGCAGACCGGCTCGGGCAAGACCGCAGCCTTTGCTTTGGCGCTGTTGCAGCAATTTGAAGCGGCGCCGGCGCAAAGCCCGCGCCGCCTGCGCGCGTTGATTCTGGTGCCCACGCGCGAGCTCAGCACCCAGGTCGGGGAAGAGATTCGTCAGCTGGCGCAGCACTTGCCGCGCGCGTTGAAGGTGGCCATTGTTTTTGGCGGCGTCTCGATCAACCCGCAAATGCTGCGCTTGCGCGGCGGCGCCGACATCGTGGTCGCGACACCCGGGCGTCTGCTCGACCTGGTTCATCACAACGCGCTCACCTTAAGCGCGGTGGCGACGCTGGTGCTCGATGAAGCCGACCGCTTGCTCGATCTGGGCTTCACTGAAGAACTGAGCCGTATCCTCGCGCTGTTGCCCGCGCAGCGGCAAAACCTGTTCTTCTCCGCGACTTTTCCACCCGCGGTGCAGACACTGGCGAAAACGCTGCTGCGTGAGCCGGTGCGCATCGAGGTTGCGCCCGCACCGCAAACCCAAGCCGACATTGAGCAGCGCGTCATCGACGTGGACGCCGGCCAGCGCACCCAGCTGCTGCGCCACCTGATGGTGCAAAACCACTGGAGCCGGGTGCTGGTGTTTGTCGCCACCAAACATGCCGCCGAGATGGTGGCCGACAAGCTGCGCAAAGCGCGCATCAACGCCGAGCCGTTCCACGGCGAGTTGAGCCAGGGCAAGCGCACACAGGTGCTCGCTGATTTCAAGGCGTCACGCCTGAAGGTGGTGATTGCCACCGACGTGGCGGCGCGCGGCCTGGACATCGCGCAATTGCCGGTGGTCGTGAATTTTGATTTGCCACGCTCGGCGCTGGACTACATCCACCGCATCGGGCGCACCGGTCGCGCCGGTGAAAAGGGTGTCGCGCTAAGCTTTGTCAGTGCCAGCAGCGACGCCCATTGGCGTTTGATTGAAAAGCGCCAGGGTTTGAGTCTGGCGCGTGAACAGGTCGCCGGTTTTGAGCCCACCAGTCTCAACCCGGCACCTGACATTGGCGCCACCGCCACGTTGCCCGGCACCGGCGGCATCAAAGGCCTGCGCCCGAGCAAAAAAGACAAATTGCGCGCTGTCGCCGCGCGCGGCCAATGATTCGGCGACTCAAGCGCGCTGCGATTCTTTGGGCTGCGCCGTGTTCTGCAGACCGTAACGCCGAATCAGGGCAGCGCGCTGGCGCGGGTCCAGGTTGATGCGGCTCGCATCGCGCCCGACCACCCCGAGCAGCCGCTCATTCATCACATAGCGCCACAGCGCCGGAACGTAGGCCACGGTGAACATGCCGAAGTAGCCGCTGGGCAAGCGCGGCACATTCTCAAAATGGCGCAGTGACTGGTAGCGCCGCAGCGGGTGCGCGTGGTGGTCGGAATGGCGCTGCAAGTGAAACAAGGCCCAATTCGAGAAAATGTGGTTGCTGTTCCAGGAGTGGTGCGGCTGGCAGATTTCATATTTGCCGGGCGCGCGCTCTTGGCGCAGCAAACCATAGTGCTCAATGTAATTGGCTGAGGTCAGCTGGAAGTTGGCCCAGAACGAGGCAATCAGCAAAAACGGCAGCACCCCCAGTCCGAGCCACGCTAGCAGTGTGCCCCACAGCAGCAGCGTGATCAAAGCCGGTTGCAGGATCTCATTGTGCAGCGACCACAGGGGCAGTTGCGCGCGCTGCAGCCGGTCGGATTCGAGCTTCCAGGCGCGCTTGAACGCGCCGGGCATTTCCCGCAGCACAAAATGGTAGATCGACTCGCCCATGCGCGACGAGGCCGGGTCCAGCGGCGTGGCCACATCGCGGTGGTGGCCGCGGTTGTGCTCGATGAAGAAGTGGCCATAAGCCGTGGGCGCCAAAATGAGCTTGGCCAACCAGCGCTCCAGCTTTGTATTTTTATGGCCCAGCTCATGGCCGAGGTTGATGCTGAAGCCGCCCACCGAACCGGTGATCAGCACCATCGCCAGCAGGCCATGCCAGGGCAGTTGGTGGGTCGCCACAAACCAGGCGCTGAAAATGAAGGCCGCCCACAGCACCGGCACCAGCGCGTAGGTGATGCGGCGGTAGTAGCGGTCGGCATCGAGCGCCGGCACCGCGCTCTCGGGCGGATTGCTCAGGTCTTCGCCTAAGAGCCAGTCCAGCAGCGGTGCGACGACGTAAAAGAAAATGGCCGGAATCCAAAGCGCACGCACATCGCCGCTGGCCAGCATCAGCGCCGGGCCGATGAGCACGGTGGCAGGCACCAGCAAAGACAGCAGCCAGGCGTAACGCTTGCGGTCGCGGTAGGGCTCCGGCGCATGGGGTGCCGACATTTCGGGTGGGGACAGGCTATGGCGCATCGGGTGGGCCCCCAGCGACATGAGCGCAGGCCGGGCAAACGCCATTCTGCGTGAAAATCGTCGACTTGAAAACCGGGTTTTTACGTTGCTCGCCGTCGGGTCGGGTTCAGGCGCAGCGGCGCCGTTCGGCTCAGTTCAGCAAGAAAGCTCTGGCGTGGGCCAGGCGGTCCTGCGCATCAATCTCTGCGTCATAGGCGGCGCGGCTGGCCAAGGCTTCCGAGGTGTAGGGAATCAAAGGCTTGTCCAGTGGGTGCAGCTTGTGGCGGCGCAGGCCGCGCAGCTGCTGCGAACGTTCCATGGTTTGCAACACGCGTTCTGGCTCCATCATCAGGCTGAAGGGATTGAGTTCAAGGGCAATGTTGTTCATCAGGGTTCTCCGGTGGATTCACAGCGCCATCGGGTGGCTTTGACGCTTGAGACAACTGTAGTCGCCCATTCAGGCAGCTGAAGTCAGCAAGCGGCTGTAAAGCCTGTCGGAATTTGCCTTACACAGATGGCGCCCCGGCAATCGCTACAAAAGCCGTACCTTCACGCTTTTGCCCTTGATCTTGCCGGCGTTGAGTTTTTGCATCGCGGCCAGCGCAATGTCGCGCTGCACCGCCACAAAGGTGGTGAATTCCGTCACCACGATCTTGCCAATCTGCTCTCGGCTGTAGCCGGCATCGGCGGTCAATGCGCCCAGCACGTCGCCGGGCCGGATTTTCTCCTTGCGGCCCCCCAGAATCTGCAGCGTCACCATCGGCGGCAGCAGCGGCCCCTTGCCGGTCGCCTTGAGCTCATCGAGCTTGTGCCAAACCGACTCCCGCTTTTGATACTGCTCGATCTTGCCGACCGAGCCCATTTCATTCATGCTGGCCAGGCTCAAGGCCAAGCCCGACTCACCCGCGCGCCCGGTGCGGCCAATGCGGTGCACGTGCACCTCGGGGTCGGGCGTGATGTCGACGTTGATCACGGCTTCGAGTTGCGTGATGTCCAGGCCGCGCGAGGCGACATCGGTGGCCACCAGGATGGACGCGCTGCGGTTGGAAAACTGCGCCAGCACCTGGTCGCGTTCGCGTTGCTCGAGCTCGCCATACAGCGCCAGCGCGCTGAAGCCTTGTTGTTGCAGGTAAGTGACCAGGTCTTTGCATTGCTGCTTGGTGTTGCAGAACGCGAGCGTGCTGATCGGGCGAAAGTGGTTCAGCAAGAGCGCCACCGCCTCAAAGCGGTTGGCGCGCGTGACCTCATAGAAGCGCTGCTCGATCAGGCGGTCGGTCTGCTGCGCCGCCACCTGGATTCTCTGCGGCTCGCGCATGAACTGTTTGGCGAGCTTCTCGATGCCTTCGGGGTAGGTGGCCGAAAAAAGCAGGGTTTGCCGCTCTTTGGGGCACTGCTTGGCCACCGTGGCCATGTCCTCGAAAAAGCCCATGTCGAGCATGCGGTCGGCTTCGTCAAGCACCAGCGTGTTGAGCGCTTCCAGATTCAAATACTCGCGCGCCAGGTGGTCCATCACGCGTCCCGGGGTGCCCACCACAATGTGCGCGCCCTGTTCAAGAGAAGCGCGCTGGCCGCGCAGCGCCACGCCGCCACACAAGGTGACGACTTTGATGTTGTCGGTGGCGCGTGCCAAGCGGCGGATCTCGATCGTGACCTGGTCGGCGAGCTCGCGCGTCGGGCACAGCACCAGCGCCTGCACCGCAAAACGCCGTGGGTTCAGGCGATCGAGCAACGCTAGGGCAAAGGCGGCGGTTTTGCCGCTGCCGGTTTCGGCCTGCGCAATCAGGTCTTTGCCGGCGAGCGCGGCAGGCAAGGCGGCAGCCTGAATCGGTGTCATCTCCAGGTAGCCGAGTTGTTGCAAGTTGGCCAGCGTGGCCGGGTTCAGGGCCAGCGATTCGAAGCGCTGGCCGGAAGATGAAGGGGCGGCAGTGGCTGCCTGGGGTTCGGTGGTGCTCATGGCTGGATTATCGTTAATGCGGCTGATTCGCTCCGAAATCGTCCGAAGGGATGACTTGAATCAACAAATCCAAATCAAAAAAATCAGGGTTAACCCTAGTGTGTATTACATTGTGGTTTTCATTTTCATCACTTAAAGGGCGCACCCATGGACATCCTGCTGCAAGTCGCAGTCATTCTCATCTGCCTGTTCTATGGCGCGCGCAAAGGCGGCGTCGCGCTCGGTCTGCTGGGCGGTATCGGCATCGTCATCATGACTTTTGTGTTCGGGCTCAAGCCCGGCAAGCCGCCGGTGGACGTGATGCTGACCATCATTGCCGTGGTGGCGGCATCGGCCACGCTGCAAGCCTCCGGTGGGCTGGAAGTGCTGCTCAAGGGCGCTGAAAAAATGCTGCGCCGCAACCCCAAATACGTCTCGATCCTGGCGCCCTTCACCACCTGCTTTTTGACGATTTTGTGTGGTACCGGCCATGTGGTTTACACCATGCTGCCGATCATTTACGACATCGCCATCAAGAACGGCATCCGGCCCGAGCGCCCGATGGCGGCCTCGTCCGTCTCCAGCCAGATGGGCATTTTGGCCAGCCCGGTGTCGGTGGCGGTGGTGGCCTTGGTCGCCTTTCTGGCGAAAGTGCCGGTGAACGGCCAAGTCATTGACTTCATCCAGGTGTTGTCCATCACCATTCCCTCGACGCTGGCCGGTGTGCTGCTGATCGGCATCTTCAGCTGGTTCCGCGGCAAGAATCTGGACGATGACGTCGAATTCCAGAAACGCATTGCCGACCCGGTGCAGCGCCAGATGATTTATGGCGAAGGCACCACCTTGATGGGCAAAACCCTGACCCGCAGCCAATGGACGGCGATGTGGATCTTTATGGGCTCGATTGCGGTCGTGGCCTTTCTGGGTGCTTTTGAATCCTTGCGCCCGCTGGTCGGCGGCAAGCCGCTGTCGATGGTGCTCACGATCCAGATGTTCATGCTGCTGGCCGGTGCCCTGATGATCATGTTCACCAAGACGGACCCGTCCACCATTGGCAAGACCGAGGTGTTTCGCGCCGGCATGATTGCCGTGGTGGCGGTGTTTGGTATCGCCTGGATGGCCGACACCGTGTTTGAGGCGCACCTGCCCGAACTCAAGCTGGCGCTGACCGAGCTGGTCAAGACGCAACCTTGGACCTACGCGATTGCGCTCTTGCTGGTGTCCAAACTGGTGAATTCGCAAGCCGCTGCCATCAGCGCCATGGTGCCGGTGGGCTTGGCCATTGGCGTGCCCCCAGGCTACATCGTCGCCTTTGCCGCCGCCTCCTACGGCTATTACATCCTGCCGACCTACCCGAGTGACCTCGCCGCGATCCAGTTTGACCGCTCCGGCACCACCCACATTGGCAAGTATGTGATCAACCACAGTTTCATCTTGCCCGGGCTGATTGGTGTCTCCACCTCCTGTCTGGTGGGTTATCTGCTGGCCTCTGCCTACGGCTTGATCTGAGAGCCGGCTACGGGCCCAGCGGCACACTGCCGCTGGGCCTTGTTTTGGGCCCGCGCTGGCCGCTCGACTTGAGACCGGGCCGTGTCAAAATCAATTGACGCAACGCCACAGGCCCAGACCATGACCCCCCTTTACATTTCAACCCAGTTCGACTCCGGCGCCATCGAGGTGCTGAGTCTGGCGGATCCGCAAGATATCCAACTCCATATCCGCCGCGACAGCGCCAGCGACTTTGCGCAGTGGTTTCACTTCGCGCTCCAAGGCGCTTGCGCGGTGGCGTTGCGGCTGCGCTTTCTCAATGCCGGCCAATCGGCTTACCCTAAAGGCTGGGAAGGCTACCGCGTGGTCGCCAGCTATGACCGCCAACACTGGTTTCGCATCGATACCGGGTTTGACGGCCAGGTCATGTCCTGTGAGTTCACGCCCGAGGCGCCCTGTGTTTATTTTGCCTACTTCGAGCCTTATTCTTACGAGCGACATCTGGACCTGCTGGCCTCGCTGACGCGCTCCAGGCAGGTCACGCAAGAGCGCCTGGGCAGCACGCTGGACGGTCGCGACATGACGCTGCTGGTCGTGACGGATGCGCACAGTGCCATGCCCTTGGCGCAGAAAAAGAAGGTCTGGCTGATTGCGCGCCAGCACCCCGGGGAGGCCATGGCCGAGTGGTTTGCCGAGGGTTTCTTGCAGCGTTTGATCGATGGCGCCGACCCGGTCGCGCGGGTGTTGCTCACCCAATGCGTTTTTTACGTCGTGCCGAACATGAACCCCGATGGCGCCGTGCGCGGCAACCTGCGCACCAATGCGGCCGGTGCCAACCTGAACCGCGAGTGGGCCACGCCGAGTCTGGACCAGTCACCCGAGGTGTTCCTGGTGCGTCAGAAGATGCAGCAGGTCGGCGTCGATCTGTGTCTGGACGCGCATGGTGATGAAGGCCTGGCGTACAACTTTGTGGCCGGCTGCGAAGGCAACCCCGGTTACACGCCGCGCCTCGAAGCCCTGGAAAACAGCTTCAAAGCGGCTTGGCTGGCCACTTGCCCTGACTTTCAGACCGCGCACGGCTACGGCCGCACGCTTGCGGGCGAGTCCAACCTGACGCTGGCCACCAAGTGGGTCGGTCAAAACTTTGACTGTCTTTCCTTCACCATCGAGATGCCGTTCAAGGACAACGCCGATCTGCCGGACCTGCGGGTCGGCTGGAACGGCGAGCGCTCCAAAAAGCTGGGCGCGAGCGTGTTGCCGCCGATTCTGGCCGTGGTCGATCAATTGCGCTGAGTCGCGGCACTTGGGATCGTCATGGGACTGCTCTTATATTGAGAGCTTCTCAGGCATAGCCAACGAGGGCTAGCGCCTGAAAACGTTCAAACATTGCGCAATTCAGGCGGCCGGCCCTGCGGCATGAGCGCTGGCCTGCGGCGCCTGATTTTCCAACCTGACGCTTTGCTCATTTAACTTGTGTACAATTAAATTGTCAACGTTTATAAAACAGCCAACATGCAACTGCCATCCTCACCCCCGACCAACAGGTCCGTGCCAGCCCGGCGCGGCAATCGATTAAGCAGCTTTGTGCGGCAGTTGCTGTCCCGAAGCGCCAAGCTATTGGCCGTGAGCTTGGGCTTGCTCGGCGTGGTGGCCCAAGCTGCCGATGCGCCGACGGTCCAGGTCGATGACAGCAGCTTTCGCTGCATTCGCCAGATGCAGCCGGTGCGGCACTTTTTTGTCGACAACCTGCTGGGCAACCAGGCGGGTACACTGGCAGCGGCCAATGCGCCCGAGGGAGCGCCCTATCCGACCGGTTCTGTGGTGCAACTTGTGCCGACCGAGGCCATGGTCAAGCGCGAGCCGGGTTTCAGCCCGGTCACCGGCGACTGGGAATTTTTTGAGTTGCAGGTGAGTGCCCAGGGCAGCCGCATTCACAAGCGCGGCTTTGCCGAAGTGAACAACCGCTTTGGCAAGAACTGCTTCGGCTGTCACGTCCCGGCGCGCGAACCCTGGGATTTCGTCTGTGAAGCCGGCCACGGCTGCGAAGCCATCCCGATTGACCACCGCATGACCGGCGCGCTGCAGCGCTCCGACCCGCGCTGTGGGCCGGCCCAACTGCAGAGCGGCGACACGGCGGCGCTGTGGAAACTGCGCGCGCTGGTGCTCGTTGGCGCCACGGTGAACTGGTTCAAGGCCCTGCTCTAACACCGGGCCGGACACCTTGGAGACCTCAGCCCGCCCTGTCGCGGTCGATCGGGCTGGCGCCAATCCTACAATCCAGAACGCCATTTTTTGATCATCGCAAAGGACTTTCATGCCAATCAACTCCCTGTTTCAACCCTTCCAGGTCAAGACCCTGAAACTGCCCAACCGCATCGTGATGGCGCCGATGACGCGTTCCTTCTCGCCGGGCGGCGTGCCCACGCCGCAGGTCGCGGACTACTACCGGCGCCGCGTCGAAGCGGCCGTCGGACTGATCATTTCCGAGGGCACGGTGGTCAACCGGCCTTCTGCGGCCAACGACCCGGCCGTGCCGCGCTTTTGCGGCGAGGACGCGTTGGCCGGCTGGAAGCAGGTGATTGACGGCGTGCACGCGGCCGGTGGTTTGATGGCGCCGCAGCTGTGGCATGTGGGCGCGGCGCGTAACCGGCGCTCCGACTGGGTCGCGCCGCCCCCGGTGGACAGCCCCTCGGGCCTGTCGTCGCCGGGCAAGGCCTTTGGCGAGCCGATGACTGACGCCGCCATTGCCGACACCATCGCCGCCTTTGCGCGTGCCGCTCTGGATGCCAAAACGCTGGGCTTTGACGCGATTGAACTGCACGGCGCGCACGGTTACCTGATCGACCAGTTCTTCTGGGACGGAACCAATGCGCGCACCGACCGTTTTGGCGGCACGCTGGTGCAGCGCGGGCAATTTGCGGCCGACATTCTGCGCGCGGTGCGCGCCGCAGTCGGCCCCGACTACCCGGTGATCATCCGGCTGTCGCAGTGGAAGCAGCAGGATTTCAACGCAAAAATCGCCCAAAGCCCGCAGGAGATGGAAGCCTGGTTGCGCCCGCTGGCCGACGCCGGCGCCGACATCTTCCATTGCTCGCAGCGGCGCTTCTGGGAGAGCGAATTCGAGGGTTCGGACTTGAACTTTGCCGGCTGGGCCAAGAAGCTCACCGGCAAGCCCACCATCACGGTCGGCTCGGTCGGCTTGAGCGGTGATTTCATCGGCGCCTTTGGCGGCGAGTCGTCCAAGCCAGCCTCGCTCGATGAACTGCTGCGCCGCTTTGACCGCGGTGATTTTGACCTGGTCGCGGTCGGACGCGCCCTGATCAACGACCCGCAGTGGGTGCAAAAAATCCGTGATGGCCGGCAAAGCGAACTGCTGGACTTCTCGCCGGCTGCGCTGGGCACCTTGTTTTGACGCCGGAATGGTCCATAGTGCCATGTCGGCAGCCACGGGAAAATCGCAGAGAGCTATATATTTTCCAGCAATAAATGCCCGTGGCCAGGTGGTTATTCCCAGTTTTTGTTAGGAATCTTCGAGCAATCATCTGGATCCGCTGATGCTGAAAATTACGCTCGAAAAACCGGTCTGACCCCGCCCGGCGTGGACACCCGGCTAGGTCATCAGCGTCAGCGAGATCAGCGAGCGCAAAAAAGCACTCGCTAGCCCTCAGGACAAACCGGTGCCGGTGGAACGAGAGGGGTAGGCGCGCGCATCGCATGCCGCGCCAGTTCAGCCACGTCCTTGAGGCCGAGTTCCGGGCTGAGATAGCTCTGGTTGTTGCTAACGCTGCGAATGGCCGCAAGCAGTTCCTCGCCAGCACTCCCCTTGAGCACATAGCCAAGGGCACCGGCACTGAACATTTCGGCCACCCGGACCAGGTCGACCGAGGCCGACAGACCGATGACCTTCGCATTGGGCTGGATGATCAGCAGTTGTCGCGTCGTTTCAATGCCGCTGAGCCCCGGCATGTTCAAATCCATGCACACGACATCCGGCCTGGCCCGATCGACGCTCTGAAGGACGTTGCGGCCGTCGGTTGCCTCGGCCACCACCTCAATGTCAGGGGCTAGGTCCAGGTACATGCGCAGCGCCTCGCGAAACACCGCATGGTCATCGGCCAGCATGACGCGTACCTTCATGCTGACCTCCGTTCGGTGGCGTGTCGGATGAAGGTCTGCAAAGTGTCAATTTGCACCGGCTTGAAGTACACGGCAATGCCGCGGTTGGCCATGCTGCGGATCAGCGCCGGATCGGTATCGCCGGTGAGGATGATTGCCGGCAAATCGGCCCCAAAAACGGTTCTGAGCAGCTCGATCACATTGAAGCCGGTCTCAGCGGCGCCAAGGCGGTAATCCGAAATGACAATATCCGGCGTGTCCTGGCCCAGGCGTTCGAGGAGCTCTTTCGCGCTGGTGGCCGAGATGACCTCATGGCCGGCGCTTTCCAGGGCCAGGACAAACGCCCGCAGGACCTGCGTATTGTCTTCAGCCAGGCCAATTCTGAGGCGTCTTGCCTCAGGTTGAGGCGGCGGCTCGGCGGGCACCATGGTCCGGCCTGCCGGTAGCTCTATGGCAAACATGGAGCCACGCCCCGGCCGCGAGCGCAGGCGGATTTTCAGGCCCAGCAAGGCGGCCGTTCTGGCCACGATGGCCAGACCCAGGCCGCTGCCCCGGCTGCGGGAACCGCTGCCGAGCTGCCTGAACTCTTCAAAAACAAGCTCGGTCTTGTCCGCAGGAATGCCTATGCCCGTATCCCAAACCTCGATCCACTGCGTGCCCGCATGGCGCCGGCACGCAATCAGAACACCACCCTGGTCCGTATAGCGAATAGCGTTGGCGACGAGATTTCGGACGATCCGAGTCAGCAGCTGGTGATCGGTGCGTGTGGCCATGCCGCTGCGTCGCCAATGCAGGCGCATGCCTTTGAGTGCCGCCTCTGCCGAATGCATCGCAACGAGGGAGCTCAGGAAGTCGTCGACGGCAAAGTCAGACAACTTGGGCGTGACGATGCCCGCGTCGAGCTTGCTCACATCGAGCAGATCCGTGAGCAGTTCGCTCAGGCTATCGCAGCAGTCCTGAATTCTGATCACCAAATCAACGCTCTCCGGCATGACCCGGCTCTTCAACACGCCGACGTACAGCGCGAGCGCTGCCAGCGGCTGGCGCAGGTCGTGGCTGGCCGCCGCCAGAAAGCGCGACTTGGCGTGGTTGGCATTTTCGGCTTCGGCCCTGGCAGCCCTGAGTGCTGCTTCGATCTGCTTGTGGTCTGTGATGTCCCGAATAAAAGCACAGTTGAGCTCCTGGCCGTTAAATTGAACGTAATTGGAGACCACTTCCACCGGGATCTGTCGGCCGTCCTTGGCGCGATGCTCGGTCTCAAATTTCTTCGATCCGCGCTGGCGGAGTTCGGCAAAATACTGCGACCATTGATCCACGTCGAATTGCGGGTTGACGTTCACGTCCGCCACGTGCAACTGGAGCAACTCCTCCCGGGAATACCCGAGCAGGCGGCACGCCGCGGCATTGACATCGACGATGCGGGCGTCCCGTGTCACCCAGAAGAGGGCTTCGGACGTTGCTTCGACGCTGATGCGGGTCAAACTCAGCGCCGCCTCCACCTGCTTGCGCTGGGTGATGTTGCTATGGCAGACCACCACGCCCTGGCGGTCCGGGCCCAACGGGGTGACGACCACGCTATACCAGTGCTGTTGCGCTGGTGAATCGCAGGGGTATTCCAGGGTGAAGCTGGGTAAGCTGCCCGCCAGCACGGCCCGGATGCCCTGGCTGACCTTGGATGGATCATCGTCCACTGCGGCATGCGCTCCGGCCTCACAGATCGCCAGGTAATTGGTCCCCACGCCGGTACGCGGCGTCGACTGGCCGGGTGTGAGGCCGTTATTCAAAGCGAACTGCCGCCACGGTTGGTTAACCGCCACGATGAGTCCGTCGCGGTCCAGCACGGCGACTTCGGCGGGCATGGAATTGAGGATGATGTTCTTGAAGGTTTCGCTCTCCTTCAAGGCTTCTCCCCGTTGCGCCAAGGTTCCCAGCAGACGATTGAAGCTGCCGATCAGTTCTCCGATTTCATCTTGACGGGTAATGGGCAGGGGCTGCGCAGGCTGGTCTGACGCCGAGCGGGTGGTCATCATCTTCACTGCATCAAACATCGGTGCCAGTTGGCGTTTCAACATCCACCACGTCAGGACGCCCGCCAGCAGGGTAAGAAAGAGCGTGGCAACCAATATACGCAGCTGCAGGGTACGAACCGGGGCAAAGGCGTCGGTGGTCGGCAGATTGGCCGCCAAGTACCAGCCCGCCGCCGGAACGGCTTTGACCGAATTGAGTATTTCCACACCAACGGCGTTGACATAACGGACGGTGCCTTGGTCGCCATGCACAAAACGGTCGATCTGCGTATTGACGCCGGGAGCCGGGAGCGGCTGCATGATGCGGCTCTTGTCGCTGGCGGTGACAATCAGTCGGTACTGCGGTGCGATCAGCAGATAGCCGCCGGTCCTGCCGTAACGATGCTGCGTGATTTTGTCCAGAAAATTGGGCCGACCCAGGTTAGTCACCCCCATCAGCGCACCAATCACTTTGCCCTGGGTATCGCGAATAGGCGCCGCCATGCTGATAATGGGCGCGTTCAGATTCTTGCCGATGACCGGCTTGCCGACCGTCGACTTCCCGGCCTTGAGCGCTGCGGCGACCAAATCTCTGTCCATGTAGTTGGTGCCTTCCCGTTTCGCCGCGAGCGGAATAGAGGCAATCGCGCTGCCCTCAAGCCCGGTGACAAAGGTGCCACCATTGAATAGGCTCTGGAAAACGGTTTGCTTCTCCAATTCTGCCTGCAAGGCCGTCGCATTGCCCCGCAGGGTCGGGGCAAGGTCTCTGGTAACCGCTTCCAGTGCCTTCAGCCGTTCGCCCAGCGCATCATTGACCTCCGCAGCGATGTAAGACACCGTCGCGAACTGCTGTTCGCCCAACAGGCGCTGCATGTCCTCGCGCAGCATTCGGCTGATGTAGAACGTCAGTGACCAGATGCTGATCAGGAAAATCGCCAGCGTGAACAGGGTCACTCTGGTCTTGAGGGACCGCCACGGAAAGGGATTCAAGTGCATGCGGGCTTTCATCGGTGATGGCTTAGCGCTATCGCGGCCAATGCAGCCTCATTGATTTGGCACTTAGCAATGACAGTCTAGCTGCCAAGGCGGTCTGTGAATTTTGATGTGAGGCAAGAAAATCCGCATTGCTTGCGTCAGGCGTAGTACTGCGCCACAAAATCTTCAAAACTGCCTTGGGCGGCGCCGTCGATCTTTTGCTGCGCCTGCAGCGAGTCCTGCGCGCTGGCGGCAAACTTGGCCAGCGTGGCCGCATCGAGCGCCTGGGCTTGCAGGCTTTGGGTGTGCTGGCGCGCCATGCTCATGGCAAAGTTCGAAAAGCCCCCCTGCGCCCGGGCCGCGTCCAGCACCAGGGCCGACGGCGTGCTGTCGGGCTGGTCAATGCGCGTGCGCAAACCCTGCATCGTGCGGCTGTAGCGCTCGCCCCCGTAGGCGGCATCCAACATCTCGGCAAAGGGTTGCATGTCGTCGAACAGCTCGTGCGCCAGCGAGCGAAACGGTTGTTCGTGGTTGTACACCAGCAGCTGCAAGCCGGGCTCGCGGCCCCGGTTGACCACGCGGTGCTTGTTCTCGTCGTTTTCGCTTTGCTCGCGGGCGGTGATGGGCGGGCTATCGCGAAACAGGCACATCAGCAGCAGAACGTCGGCAAAGCTGCTCTGCTCTGGGGCGATGCCGATGTCAATGAAGGGGTTCAGGTCAAACAGGCGCATCTCGACGTACTCCACGCCATAGGTCTGCAGCGCCTTGGCAGGACGCTCCCCCAGCTTGCCCACACGCTTGGGCCGCATGCCAGCGTAGTACTCGCTCTCGGTCTGCAGCAGATTGGCGTTCAGCTGCTTCCAGTGATCACCGTCGCGCACCCCCAGCTGCGCGTAGAACGGGTCGGGTGTGCGAATGGCGGCCTCGAGCGCCTGCGTGTATTCAAGCAGTGAGTTGACGCTGACATGCAGGTTGGCCTGGGCCCGGTTCTGGTAGCCCAGGTCGCTCATGCGAAGGCTGGTGGCATAAGGCCCGTAGCGGGTGCCCGGCGCCAGTTCCGGCAAATCGGAAGGATGGCCTTGTAGAAAGGACTCGCAGATCGCGGGGGAGGCGCCAAACAAGTAGGGAATCAGCCAGCCAAAACGCAGAAAGTTGCGAATCAGGCCGAAATAACGCTCACTGACATAGTCCTGGCCGCGGCTGTTGGCGCTGCAGCAGTCCTGCAGCGCCAGCCAGAAATCGGCCGGCAGGGACCAGTTGTAATGGGCGCCGGCAATGGTCTGCATCTGGCGGCCGTAGCGCAGGCCTAAGCCTTCGCGGTAGACGTACTTGAAGCGCGCGGCATTGGAGGGGCCGTAGTCGGCAATTGGAATCTCCTGGCCGCTGCTGAGCACACAGGGCATGGAGCCGGCCCATAGGTATTCGCCCTGCAACTGCTGGGCGCTGTAGCGATGGATGTCACGCAGGAACTGCAGCGGAAAGGCCGGGTCTTGCGATGGCGGTGTGATGAATTCGAGCAGCGCCTCCGAATAATCGGTGGTGATCCAGGGGTGCGTGAGCTTGGAGCCCAGCGCCAGCGGATGGGGGGTTTGCGCCAGCGCGCCGTTGCGGTCAACGCGCAGGCACTCGCGCTCGTAGCCGCGCGTAATGCCGCGCAGCAGCGACGCCGTGGCGTGGCCGGAAAACTGTTTGACCGCATCGCAGCAGGTGAACTTCAACATAAGTCTTTTTCTTTCTGAAACCGGGGTGGGGCAGCCCCAACGCTTGGCGAGGCCCGCAGTATCGCCCCATTCGGGCGGGTCCACCGGGCGCGCTTGCAGAGCGTGGACAATAGCCGCATGCCCTATTTGCCCGCCTTCATTGCCCCCGCCCGTTTCACCGACCCAAGCGCCGCGCTGGCCCGGGTGCGTGAAATCTATGACGCCAACATCAGCCACTTGCGCGAGGCCATGCAACGCTTCGTCGCGGGTGAGGACTTGCCCGGCCATGTGCGCGCCTGCTACCCCTTTGTGCGGGTGCAGACCGACACGGTGTCGCGTCTGCACTCGGTCGAGAGCGCCCGCCTGAGCTTTGGCTTTGTGGCCGGGCCGGGCCGCTTTGAGACCACGCTCACCCGCCCGGACCTGTATGCCAGCTACTACCTGGAGCAGTTCGCGCTGCTGCTGCAAAACCACCAGATCGAACTGGAGGTGGGGACCAGCGCGCAGCCGATCCCGGTCCATTTCTCCTTTGCCGAGCATGACCACGTCGAAGGCACGTTGAGCCCAGAGCGCCGCCAGTTGATGCGCGACGTGTTTGATCTGCCCGACCTGGCCGCCATGGACGACAGCATCGCCAACGGCACCTTTGAGCCGCACCCGGGCGAGCCGCAACCTTTGTCCTTGTTCACGGCGCCGCGGGTCGACTATTCGCTGCACCGCTTGCGACACTACACCGGCACGGGCCCCGAGCATTTTCAGAATTTTGTGCTGTTCACCAATTACCAGTTCTACATTGACGAATTTGTGCGCCTGGGCCACGCGGCCATGGCCGACCCGGCCAGCGACTACATCGCGTTTGTCGAGCCCGGCAACGTGGTCACGCGCCGCGTTGGAAGCGCCGCGTTCCCGGGAGACGAACTGGGCAAGGTGCCGCCCCGGCTGCCGCAAATGCCCGGCTACCACCTGCTGCGCTTTGATCGCGGCGGCATCAGCATGGTCAACATTGGCGTCGGCCCGGCCAACGCCAAGACCATCACCGACCACATCGCGGTGCTGCGCCCGCACGCCTGGATCATGTTGGGCCACTGCGCCGGCCTGCGCAACACCCAGCAGCTCGGCGACTATGTGCTGGCGCACGGCTATGTGCGCGAAGACCATGTGCTCGACGAAGAACTGCCGCTGTGGGTGCCGGTGCCGGCGTTGGCCGAGATTCAGGTCGCGCTGACCACGGCCGTGTCAGATGTCACGCAGCTCACCGGCCCAGAACTCAAGCGCATCATGCGTACCGGCACCGTGGCCAGTACCGACAACCGCAACTGGGAGCTGCTACCCGACAACGGCCCGCAGCGCCGCTTCAGCCAGAGCCGCGCCGTGGCGCTGGACATGGAAAGCGCCACCATAGCGGCCAACGGCTTTCGCTTTCGGGTGCCGTACGGCACGCTTTTGTGCGTGAGCGACAAGCCGCTGCACGGCGAGATCAAGCTGCCGGGCATGGCGGACCATTTTTACCGCGAACGCGTCGATCAGCACCTGCGCATCGGCATCCGTGCGATCGAGCTGCTGCGCGAGCAGCGCGTGGACCAACTGCACAGCCGCAAGCTGCGCAGCTTTGCCGAGGTGGCGTTTCAGTGACCGCCACCCCGGTTTTCAGCGATCCGGGCAGTTCAGGCCGGGCTTGAGTCGGGCGAGCGCATGAGCAGCAGCACAGCAGTCACTGATCCGTGACGACCTCCTTGCACGACGAGCGCCTGGACACGATGGTGCGCGCGCTGCTGGCCAGCGGCGCCACCCGCGTGCTCGATTTGGGCTGCGGACCGGGCGAACTGCTGCTGCGCCTGCGTGCGCACACACAGTTCGTGCAGCTGCTGGGCATTGACATTGACGAGCGCGCGCTGGCCGATGCGCGCTTGGCGCTGGGCCTGGACTGGCTGCGACCCGATCCACGACTGGCGGTGCGCCTGGGCTCGTTCACTGAAGTGGATCGGGAATTAACGGGTTTCGATGCCGCCGTGCTGCTCGAAACCATTGAACACATCGAGCCCGGCCACCTGCCGCGGGTGGAGCGCGCCGTGTTCGCCACCATGCACCCGGGCCTGGTGCTGTTGACCACCCCCAATCAGGAATACAACGTGCTGCACGGCATGCTGGCCGGGCGCAAACGCCACCCCGGTCACCACTTTGAGTGGACCCGCGCGCAGTTTCAACACTGGGCTGGCGGCGTGGCGCAGCGCCACGGCTACAGCGTCAGTTATACCGACCTGGGTCCGCCGGACCCGGCGCGGGGGAGTTCGACGCAGATGGCGCGCTTCGTGGCGAAAGTGGCGCTGTGACGGGAAAGCCAGGACCTTTGTATTGGCGCTCGAATCACTACAAAACCAAGCGCCGGGCCTCTAGCCGCATCTGCGCTGCAGCCACGCAAAGATGCCATTCGATCCGGCGCGAAGCCGGCAAATGTGTCTGGTTTCGAACTGGGCACAGGCAGCGGTAGCCGACTTGGCTCTGCCCCATCCGCAGGACCCGGATACTTACAAGATCTTGTTGGAACGACGCCAGATGCCCATGGACTCGGCTTCCTTGATCAATTGTTCCTTGAAATCGGGATGCGAGATGTTGATCAAGGCCTCGGCCCGCTGCCAGGTCGATTTGGCCTTCATCTGCGCGTAGCCGAATTCGGTCACGACATAGTGCACGATCGAACGCGGGCAGGTGACGATCGTTCCGGCCGAAAGCGTCGGCACGATGCGCGAGCCGATCGTGCCGTCCTTCTTCTTGAACGTCGAGTTGATGCAGATCAGGCCCTTGCCGCCCTCGGACTTGTAGGCCCCCAGGATGAAGTCGAGCTGGCCCCCGGTTCCGGAGATCTGGCGCGTCCCGGCGGCCTCGCTGGCGACCTGTGTGAAGAGGTCAATCTCGATGGCGTTGTTGATCGCGACCACCTTGGGATTCTGGCCAATGACGCTGGGGTCGTTGGTGTAGGACGCTGGGAAGATCGCTGCCACCGGGTTGTTGTCGAGGAAGTCATAGAGCTTCTGCGAGCCCATGGCGAAGGTGTAGACCATTTTGCCGCGGTCGATGGATTTGCGCATGCCGGTGATGCGACCGGCCTCGTACATATCGACATAGGAGTCGGCCAGCATCTCGGTGTGCACGCCAAGGTCCTTCAAGCCGCTGTGCGCGATCATCGAGCCGACGATATTGGGAAGCGCGCCGATGCCGAGCTGGATCGTCGAGCCGTCTTCGAGCAGTTCCATGACGTGGCCGGCGATCATGCGGTCGGCATCGCTCGCCAGACCTTCGGGCAGTTGCAGCAGCAGGCTGTTGGGGCCTTCGACCACCATGTCCACCTGCGAGATGTGGATCCCTTCATCGAGACCGCCCAGGCACCGGGGCGCCTTCGTGTTGACCTCGACGACGACCATCTTGGCCTTGCGGCAGTAGGCCGGCGTCATCGAACAGCTGGTCGAAAAGTTAAAGAAGCCCTGCGCATCCATGGGCGTTACCTGCACGATGGCGACGTCGGGCTCCTCGTACAGCATGACGTTCTGCGGGCCCTGGTGGTAGCTGAACGGGATGTAGCTGGCCAGGCCCTGCTCGCCGTACTTGCGACCCAGGCCCGAAAAATGCCAGTCGTTCCAGATGAACGACTCGCGCTTCGGATCGGCTTCGACGCACTTCAGGGCCTTGGCGCGCGTCGTGGTGATCAGGATCACGTCTTGCAGATCGTTCTTGCGCAACGCCAGGGCAGCGTCCACGGCTTCCACGTTCTGGGCGAATTCGCCCATGAAGACAACGTCACCCGACTTGACCAGTGCGGCAGCCTGGTCGGGCGAGCCGAGTTTTTGTCGATACTGGTCGTGCTCACGTTTTGTCATGCGGATGTCTCTCAAGTTAAAAATGCGTTGAAAATTGAATGCGCCGCCATGGACCTGGCCTGGATTTCAAAACAGTTCAATCGCCATGCGGTTGATGGTGTCGCCGCCCAGGCAGATGCTTTGCGACAGGCCGCTTGCCTGGGTCAGCACCGACTCGGCATAAAAGCGTGCTGTGATCACCTTGGCACTGAAGAATGCGGGATCGCTTGCCAGTTTGTCTTGCGCCACCAGCATGGCCCGGGCCATTTGCCAGCCGCACAGCACCACGCCAACCAGTTTGAGGTAGCTGACGGCACCGGCATACACCGTTTTGGGCTGGCTCTTGCCATTGGCAAGGATGAAGTCAACCGCCTGTTCCATTGCCAGGCGGCCCTGCTCGAGCGCGTTGCGCATCGCCGTGCAGTCGTCGTTGTTGCGCGCAGCCAGGTCTTGCTCGGTGAGGATCATCTGAGCGCACAAGGCCTTGGCCACGGCACCCTTGTCGCGCAGGGTCTTGCGGCCCACGATGTCGTTGGCCTGAATGGCGGTGGTGCCTTCGTAGATGGTCAGGATGCGGGCGTCGCGGTAATGCTGGGCGGCACCGGTTTCTTCGATGTAGCCCATGCCGCCGTGCACCTGCACGCCCAGGCTGGTCATTTCGACCGACATCTCGGTCGAGAAGCCCTTGACCACCGGCACCAGGTATTCGTAGACGGCCTGGTTGCTTTTGCGCGTCGCCTCGTCGCTGGCGTGGTGAGCGGCATCGCTGGCGGCAGCCGCCACGTAAGCCAGGGCCCGCGTGCCTTCGACGTGGGCCCGCATGGTCAGTAGCATGCGCTTGACGTCGGGGTGATTGATGATCGAAACCGGGCCGTCCGAGCCAGCGAGGTCGCGGCTTTGGGCGCGGTCATGGGCGAAGCGAACGGCTTTTTGATAGGCACGGTCGGCCACCGCGATGCCCTGCATGCCCACGGCGAAGCGGGCCGCATTCATCATGATGAACATGTACTCGAGGCCACGGTTCTCCTGGCCTATCAGATAGCCCACCGCGCCACCCTGATCGCCAAATTGCAGCACTGCCGTCGGGCTCGCCTTGATGCCGAGCTTGTGCTCAATCGACACACACGCAACGTCGTTGCGCGCGCCCAGTGCGCCATCGTCGCCGACCATCAGCTTGGGCACCAGAAACAGCGATATGCCCTTGACACCCTCGGGCGCTCCTGGCACACGGGCCAGCACCAGATGGATGATGTTCTCAGCCATATCGTGTTCACCATAGGTGATAAAGATCTTGGTGCCGAACACCTTGTAAGTGCCGTCAGCCTGTGGTTGGGCTGTGGTGCGCACCGCAGCCAGGTCGGAACCGGCCTGCGGCTCGGTCAGGTTCATGGTGCCGGTCCACTGGCCGCTGATGAGCTTGCCGACAAACTTTCGTTTGAGTTCATCGCTGCCGGCCACCAGCAGTGCCTCAATGGCACCGTCGGTGAGCATCGGACACAGGGCAAACGACAGGCTGGCCGCGTGCAGCATCTCGATGCAGGGCGTGGCTATCAGTTTGGGAAAGCCCTGGCCGCCAAACTCGGTCGGATGAATCACCCCTTGCCATCCGCCCTGGGTAAACTGAGCGTAGGCTTCCTTGAATCCAGGCGCGGTCGTGACAGCACCGTCTTTGAAGAAACTCGGATCCTTGTCGCCGCCGACGTTCAAGGGTGCAACCACGCCCGCGCAGAACTTGGCAGACTCTTGCATGACCGCCTGTGCGGTATCGAGGTCGTAATCCTCAAGACCAGGCAGGGCACTGACGCTGGACAAGCCGGCGAGTTCTTGCATCGCAAACAACATGTCTTGAAGGGGGGCTTGGTAGTTCATAAGGTGCTTTCTCGAGGTGGTTTCAAATTCCGGGTTGCAGGGGCTTGCCTCCCGGCGTCATTCGGCCCGCCACCGCCTTCGGGTGTGACCCAGACGATGTCTTGCGCTGGATCCTTGATCTGCAGACGATCAGTTCCGAATTTATTCTTGAGGCAATGTGCCGGTGCTCAAGCCTTCACGCCGGGATCATGGCATCGGACTGTTGCAAAAATTCGGGGCAAATGTATCGAATGTTTGCAGTGCGTTTGCGCCGGGTTGTGGCGCGGGGACGAGTTCAGCAGTCGGGTGGCGTTGGATCGCCTACAACCACTTGACCTCAACCGCCAACAGGTAGCCCGCGCCGTAGACGGTGCGGATGGTCTTGGGGTGTTCAGGGTCAGATTCAAGCTTGCGCCGCAGCCGCGAGACCCGAACATCGACGCTCCGATCCAGGGCCGAGAGATCGCGGTCACCACACAACTGCTCGCGGTCCAGGATCCGGTTTGGACGCTTCAAGAACAGCAGCAGCATGTGCGACTCACCGGAGCTCAGCGTCCACTGCTGCCCGCTGGGCGCGGTCAGTGTGTTGGAGTCGACCAGGAAACGCCAGCCGGAAAATTCCGCAATCTGTGAGTGTTCTGGTGCTTGCGCACTGCTGGCTTTATCCTGACGACGCAAGATGCTGCGCACGCGTGCCACCAATTCACGCGGTTCAAACGGCTTGACAATATAGTCATCGGCGCCCAGCTCCAAGCCCATGACCCGGTCGCTCAGATAGCCCCGTCCGGTCAGCACCATCACGCCGCAGGCGTAGCGCGCTTGCAGTTCGCGCACCACGTCCAGGCCATCCGCATCGGGCAAACCCAGATCGACGATGCACAGATCAGGGACACGCCACAGCAAGAGGCTGCGCAGGGCGGCCGCGCTGGCGCATTCATAGGTCTCGAAACCAAACTCCCGTAAGGTGCCACTCACGAGTCGGCACAGGTCGGGATCGTCGTCCAGGATATAGATGCAGCGCTGCCCGATGGGCGCAGGGGACACGGTGGCGTTCATGACATCAAACCATCAAGGGCCCGTTGCAGTTCGACGGCAGTGAATGGTTTTTTTAACAGCGGCGGACCGACTGCATGCTCGGTCGACATGGCGTAGCCACTGATCAACAAAGTCTTCACATCCGGTGCGCTCAGGCTCGCCTCACGGCACAGCGTGCGTCCATCCATGCAGCCGGGCATCACCATGTCGGAGATCAGGATGCCCACGGATGGCACGGTCGCCAACAGATCCAGGGCATCCGCCGCATGGTCCGCTTCGATCACCGGGTAGCCCAGATCGACGAGCTGCAGCCGGATGACACGGCGCACGTCGGGGTCGTCCTCCACCAGCAAAACCAGGGGGTGCTGCGCGCCGCGTTGACCCGATCCATGCGGTGTGCCCGTCAGCGAGTCAAGCTCGAGCTTGTCACAGACATACGGCAGCACCAGCGTGACGGTGCAGCCTTCGCCCAACGCGCTTTGAATGCGAATACCGCCACCCGATTGTTTGGCAAATCCGTAGACCATGGACAAGCCCAAACCACTTCCCAATCCAAAGCGTTTGGTGGTGAAGAACGGATCGGAGGCGCGCGCCTGCGTGGCGGCATCCATGCCGGCGCCGGTGTCGGAAACACTCAAAGCGACGTAGCAGCCCGGCGCAACGTCGAAATCAGCCACCCGCGTCAGGTCCAGCGGCATGCGCTGCGCTTGAATCACCAGTTGCCCACCATCGGGCATGGCGTCACGCGAATTGAGCGCGAGGTTGAGCAATGCGTTTTCAAGCTGCTGCGCGTCAGTCATCGCGAACAAGGGCTCATCCATCGGAATGCTGGTCACGCTGATGTGCGCCGGCAGCGTGCGCTTGAGCAGGATCATGGTGTCGGCCACCAGGTCTGCAATATTCACGGACCTCGGCGCCAGTGGCTGCTTGGAGGCAAACGCCAACAGCCGCTTGATCAACGCCGCACCCCGGCGTGACGCCTTCAGCGCCGGCACCACAAATTCGCAAATATCCGGATCGTTCGGGTAGCGCTCATGCAGGGTCACCAGATTGCCGATCACGACCGTCAGCAAATTGTTGAAGTCGTGCGCAAGCCCGCCTGTCAACTGTCCCACTGCCTCCATCTTTTGTGCATGAACCAGAGCCGACTGCGCATTCTTGAGGTCGGTGATGTTGACTGAGAGAACAAAACAGCCGATCACGCGGCCCTCGGCGTTCAGTTCAGGGACCAATTCGCTGCGCGCATAGAACACCTGTCCACCCGGGCGGCGCATGGCGTACTCATAGCTCACCTGCTGCCCTTGCAGTGCCTGGCGCAAATACGTCGAGACACTGGCGTAAACCTCGTCTCCGACCACGTCATGAATCGAACGGCCCACCATTTCTTCCTTGGTGAACCCAAACCAGTCGGAATAGCCCTTGTTGGTGTAGCTGTAGATTTCCTGCTGGTCAAAGTAGCCAATCAGCGCGGGCACCGTATCTGTGATCAAGCGTAAATTTTCTTCACTGCAGCGCAAGGCTGTGGTGATGCGCTGCGCGGCCGCATCTGCCTCGGTCAGGCGCTTCTGGGCTGCCGTCAGTTGGGCGGTGCGCTGGGCGACTCGATCCTCCAGCTCAGCGTTGTCCTGCTGGATCTGTTGCTCAAGACGTCGGCTGGCGGTCATGTCGGTGTAAACCGTCACGAAGCCGTTGTCGGGCAAGGGGTCGCCGCGTACCGCCAGAATCCGGCCGTTCGGGCGGACACGCTCGGTGTAGTGCGAGACAAAACGACTTGCCAACCGCACGCGCTCGGCAATCAGTTCCTGCACATCACCCGGCCCGTATTCGCCGCGTTCGGCGTTGTAGCGTATGAACGACTCAAAGGTCGCGCCGACATACGCCATGTGTTCGGGAAAATCCAGCAACCGCAAAAAGGCCCGGTTCCACGCCACCAGTTGCAGATTGCCATCAATAACCGTCAAGCCCTGGTCGATCCGGTCCAGCCCGGCCTGAAGAAACTGTTGTGGGCGGTCGGCTGGTGATGTCTTGCTGGAAAGTTCAGATGGCATGAGGTTCAAACGCAGGTGGCGATTCGATTCTAGGGCGTTGATCGAGCATCGACACGCGGCAACGAATCAATACCGATAAACGCCCTGGCCTGTTTTTCGACCCAGGCGACCGGCGGCCACCATTTCCTTGAGCAGCGGGCAGGCGCGGTATTTGCTGTCGCCGAATTCGCTCAGGTAGACCTCCATCACGGCCAGGCAGACATCGAGCCCGACCATGTCGGCCAGCGCCAACGGGCCGATCGGCTGGTTGCAGCCAAGCTTCATGCCCGCGTCGATGTCCTCGGGCGTGGCAAGGCCTTCGGCCAGCACGAAAAAAGCCTCGTTGATCATCGGCACCAGAATGCGGTTGACGACAAAGCCCGGCGCATTCTTCACGGTGATCGGCGTTTTGCCCAGGGCTTTTGCCATGGCATGCACCGCGTCGTGCGTCGCATCGCTGGTCTGCAGACCGCGAATGATTTCTACCAGCGCCATCATCGGCACCGGGTTGAAGAAGTGCATGCCAATGAAGCGATCGGCGCGGCTGGTGGCCGCGGCCAGCTTGGTGATCGAAATGGACGAGGTGTTGGTGGCGACAATCACGTCGGGCGCCAGCATGGCGTCCACCTGCTTGAGAATTTTGAGTTTGAGATCGTAATTCTCAGTCGCCGCCTCGATCACCAGTTGGGCTGACTTCAGTTCGTCATAGCTGGTGCTGCCCTTGATGCGCGCCAGTGCCGCGTCACGCTCGGCAGCCGTGATCTTTTCCTTCTTGAGAAGGCGCTCCAGACTGCCTGCCACGGTGGCCACGCCCTTGGCAACGGCAGCCTCGGAGATATCGACCATGATGACCCTGATGCCAGATACCGCACAAGCCTGTGCAATCCCGTTACCCATGGTGCCAGCGCCGATGATGCCAACAGTATTAATTTCCATTTTGAAAAACTCCAACAAGAAAAAAGATCAACACGCGACGGCCGGCTTCAGGCCGGCGTCTTCGTGACGGGCGCAATCAGATGCGTTCGAAAATCACGGCAATACCCTGGCCGCCGCCGATGCACATGGTGGCCAGTGCATACTTGCCGCCGGTGCGTTGCAGCTCGTACACCGCTTTGGTCGCAATGAAGGCGCCGGAGCAGCCCACGGGGTGACCCAGCGCGATGGCGCCGCCATTCGGGTTGGTCTTGGCAGGGTCGAGCCCGAGCCCCTTGTTGACGGCAATCGCCTGCGCGGCAAAAGCTTCATTGGCTTCGATGACGTCCATCTGATCGAGTGTCAGCCCTGCTTTTTTGAGAGCCAATTTGGTCGCTGGGATGGGGCCTTCACCCATCAGTTCATTGGGTACGCCGCAAATGGCATAAGAAACGATACGGGCAATTGGCTTTTGCCCCGCTTTGGCGGCCACGTCGGCAGCGGCCAGCACGAAGAAGGCTGCGCCGTCGTTGATGCCCGAGGCATTTCCCGCAGTGACGGTGCCATCCTTTTTGAAGGCGGGTTTCATTTTGGCCAGCGACTCCAGGGTGGTGTTGGCCTTGCCGTGTTCGTCGATGTCAAACACGACTTCACCTTTGCGCGTTTGCTGGACAATGGGCACGATCTGGGATTTGAAGCGACCTTCTGCTATTGCCACCGCGGCACGGCGCTGTGATTCGCAGGCAAAAGCGTCCTGGTCCTCGCGGCTGATGTTCCACTTGACGGCGAGGTTTTCAGCAGTGAGGCCCATGTGGCCCACACCAAACGGATCGGTCAGCACGGCGACCATCATATCGATCGCCTTGGTGTCGCCCATGCGGGCACCGGAGCGCAATGCGGGCATCATGTAGCTGCCCCGCGACATGACCTCAACACCGCCACCGATGCCGTAATCAAAATCGCCCAGCATGATGTTTTGTGCTGCCGTGACAATACCTTGCAGCCCGGAGGAACACAAACGGCTCACTTGCATGGCGATCGAGTCCATCGGCAAACCCGCCTGGATGGAGGCGACGCGAGAGACGTAGGCATAACGCGAATCGGTTGGAATGCAGTGGCCAACCACCGCATTGCCAATTTGTTTGGGGTCAACCCCAGAGCGGGCAATGGCTTCTTTCATCACGATGCCAGCCAGTTCAGGCGGCTCGATGTTGGCAAGGGATCCGCCGAATGCGCCAATGGCGGAACGGGCTGCGCTTAAAACTACAACTTCTTTAATCATCGAAAAACTCCTAGGATAAAAACAATTCGGCAGTCAGGTTGCTTGAAATCAGCAATTGATGATCGTAAACCCCTTGCCTGACGCAGCCTCAGATCGCAAGAGCACCACTGGCATTCAAAGATGACGCGGCCTTGCGCACGCCCAGTGGCATGACGCAGCGACCATAAAGTTCGTTCAGAATCTGCGCCAGTCCGCCGTACATGGCCGATGCACCGCAGAAGATGCCTTCATAGCCCGCCAGACGAATCACTTCTTCGTTGCCCGTGGCCTTGCCAAACGCCAGCATGAAAAACAGAACGGTAGCTGAACCGAAGATGACCTGCAGGGTGCGGTTCAACTTCAATGTTCCGATGAACATGAACAGGGTGAAGATGCCCCAAACCACCAGATAAGCTGTCATCGAAGTGCCGCCATCGGCCTCAAAACCGAGTTTTGGAAGGGCCGCTATAGCCACCAAGGTCAACCAGAAACAGCCATAGGAGGTAAAAGCCGTGGCACCGAAGGTGTTGCCTACCTTCCACTCCTCGATACCCGCGATCAACTGCGCAATTCCGCCGTAGAAAATGCCCATCGCCAAGACCATGCTGGTCATCGGGAAAAAGCCTGCGTTGTGAACATTCAACAGCACTGTCGTCATGCCAAAGCCAAGAAGACCTAAAGGTGCAGGGTTGGCGAGGACGCCATTGGATGCGGACATGCAAGTTCTTTCTATTGATGTGAGGATGTGAAGAAAACCAAGTGAAAACGAGCGAATTTGTCGACGCGATAGTCTTCAACCGTGAAGTTCATAAAGTTGCCGCACGGTCCAGCAACGACGTGGTGTACGCAGATGGCACAGTACACAACGAGATAGGTCTGGACACGGACCGAACAACAAAAGGGCGACCATTCACAGCGCAATAGTGCCAGCCGACTGTTTCAAAAATTCGGGCCAAATGTATCGAATGTTTGCAGTGCCATTTCATCGGGTTTGGGCGCTCGAAAATTCAGAAACAGCACTGTTCGGGCAAACGATCTGTCAATGTGGCCCAACTGAGTGCTCAATTTTCAGGTGACGGCAACAACAGTCGTCACCTGCGTGGCGTCATGAGAATGCTTCCATAAGGCCGCGCTACACCAAGAATGGGGCGACGGCTTTGTGCAATGCAAACGAAAATATTCTTTGCACCCGACAGAAGTCACCCGGTTGCACTCGCTGGGTTGCAGCCGGACAACTCAAAGTATTGAGTAATTCGGCTCTAGCCCCCGAAGAATAAGCACATGCAGCTACGTATTAAGTAGCGAAACGCTCAGGCTGTGCGCGGCTTCACCTTCGACGCTGCCAGCTTGGCATTGACTCGGGCTTGTTCCACGTCCGCATGTGCGGCCAGCGCCACGCCCATGCGGCGTGTGACAAAGCTCTCGGGCTTTCCGAACAGGCGCAGGTCGGTGCCGGGCACGCGCAGGGCGTCGGCGACGCCGTCAAACACGATGCCTTTGGCGTCGACGCCGCCATAAATCACGGCGCTGGCGCCGGGGTTGCGCAGCGCGGTGTTCACCGGCAGGCCCAGAATGGCGCGGGCGTGCAACTCAAATTCGCTTTGCCACTGGGTCGTGAGCGTCACCAGGCCGGTGTCGTGTGGGCGCGGCGACACTTCGCTGAACCACACCTGATCGCCCTTGATGAACAGTTCCACGCCAAAAATCCCCAGACCTGAGGGCTGTCCGTCCACACCCAGCCCCAGGTCATCGGTGACGGTCTTGGCAATGTGGCGGGCTTTTTCCAGTGCGGCCGGGTGCATCGGGTGTGGCTGCCAGCTTTCCACATAGTCGCCGTTGACCTGCAGGTGGCCGATGGGCTCGCAAAAGTGAGTTTCGATCTGGCCCTCAAGACCTTTGGCACGCACCGTGAGCAGGGTGATCTCGTAGTCAAAGTCAATGAAACCTTCGACGATGACGCGGCCGTGGCTGACGCGGCCACCGGCCATGGCGTAGTCCCAGGCCGTCTGGACAGCGGCCGGGCCACTGATTTTGCTTTGCCCTTTGCCGCTTGAGCTCATCACCGGCTTGACGATGCAAGGGTAGCCAATGCCCTTGCCGTCGATACCCTCGATGGCGGCCTGTAGTTCCGCCAGCGAGTCGCAGAACTGGTACGGGCTGGTGGGCAAGCCCAGCGCTTCAGCGGCCAGGCGGCGAATGCCTTCGCGGTCCATGGTCAGGCGGGCGGCGCGCGCGGTCGGGATGACGCGCACGACACCGGTGGCTTCCAGCACTTCGAGCATCGGGGTGGCAATGGCCTCGATCTCGGGCACCACGAGGTCGGGCCTTTCGTGCTCGATGAGCTCTTTGAGCAGCGCCGGGTCGCTCATGACGATGGTGCGGGCGTGGTGCGCCACCTGCTGGCCGGGGGCGTGGTTATAGCGGTCCACGGCAATGGTCTCCACGCCCAGCCGCTGCAGCGCAATGATCACTTCTTTGCCGAGTTCGCCGCTGCCGAGCAGCATGACTTTGGTGGCGTGGCGGGAGAGTGGCGTGCCGAGTGTGGTCATGAGGTTTGCGCGTTGCCGCGTCCGTTCAAAAAAACAATGAGGGATGGGCTAATCTTAGCCAGATTGGGTCATCACCGGCCGCCGGTCAGCGGTGGCCAGCATTGGATTTATCCGACGCGTGCGCGGCCCTCGCCGGCTGGGCGACAATGCCGAGCATGAGTGAATCCATCCTGTCTGTGCAACGCCTGGTCAAACGCTACGGCGATGCCACCGTCGTGAGCGACATGTCGTTTGACATCGCGCCGGGCGAGTGCCTGGGCGTGATTGGCCCCAACGGCGCGGGCAAAACGACCACCATCCGCATGTGCCTGGGGCTGACCGTGCCAGACGAGGGGCTGGTCAAGGCGTTTGGCCTGCAGATGCCGCGTGACGCGCTTGCCATCAAGGCGCAGCTGGGCGTTGTGAGTCAGATGGACACGCTCGACCCCGATTTTTCGTGTGCAGAAAACCTGCTGGTTTATGGTCGCTACTTCGGACTGAGAGACGCGCAGATCAAGGAGCGCATCCCGGCGCTGCTGCAATTTGCATCACTGACTCACAAGGCCAATGCCAAGCCAGGCGAACTCTCGGGCGGCATGAAGCGGCGCTTGAGTCTGGCGCGCGCTCTGGTCAACAACCCGCGCCTGTTGCTGCTGGACGAGCCCACCACCGGGCTGGACCCTCAGGCGCGCCACCTCATGTGGGAGCGCCTGCAGATGCTGCTGACTGAGGGCAAATCCATCTTGCTGACCACGCACTTCATGGACGAGGCAGAGCGCCTGTGCAACCGGCTGCTGGTGGTGGACCATGGCAAGAAGATTGCCGAAGGGTCGCCGCGTGATTTGATCGCCCTGCATCTGGAGCCCGATGTGGTCGAGGTCTATGGCGCAGGCGCGCTGGGGCTAATGGATTCACCCCTGAAAGCGTTGGCGGCGCGGGTTGAAGTCAGTGGCGAGACGGTGTTCTTCTATACGGTCGATGCGAAGCCGCTGATGCAGGCCCTGGTGGCCCACCCGCAGCTTCGCACGCTGCACCGCCCGGCCAATCTGGAAGACCTCTTCCTCAAGCTCACCGGCCGCCAGATCAGGGAGGACGCATGAGCACTCAAATTCAAATAAGCAAGGCCCGCAGCGTCTGGCGCGCGCCCGAGCTTTCCATGCGCTGGTGGCCGGTCTTCCTGCGCAACCTGCTGGTCTGGCGCAAGCTGGCCATCCCGAGTCTGGTCGGCAATATTGCCGAACCTCTGATGTGGCTGGTGGCGTTTGGCTACGGCATGGGCGCGCTGGTGGGCAAGATCAGCGTCGACGGCACGCCGGTGCCCTACATCCTGTTTCTGGCCAGCGGCTCGATCTGCATGAGCGCGATGCAGGCGGCAAGTTTTGAGGCGCTGTACTCGGCGTTTTCGCGCATGCATGTGCAAAAAACATGGGACGGCATCATGAACGCGCCGGTCAACCTGGACGACATCGTACTGGCCGAGATGCTGTGGGCGGCGTTCAAGGCACTGTTCACCGTGACGGCCATTCTGGGCGTGATGCTGGCCCTGGGCATCAGCTATTCACCCAAGTTGCTGGTGGCGTGGCCGGTGCTGCTTGGCGTGGGCATCACCTTCAGTTGCCTGGCGCTGATTTTCAACGCGCTGGCCCAGGGCTATGACTTTTTTACGTATTACTTCACGCTCATTTTGACGCCGATGATGTTCCTCAGCGGCATTTTCTTTCCGCTGGAGCAATTGCCGCAGGTCGTGCGTCTCATTTCAAGCTGGCTGCCGCTGACCAATGCGGTGGAGCTGGTGCGCCCGCTGTTCATGGACCAGTGGCCGACCCATTGGCTGCGTCATGCGCTGGTGCTGGTGGCATACACGGTGGCTGGCTTCTGGATCGCCCTGGCGCTCACGCGCAAGCGCTTTCGCGCCTGAGGACATTCAAACCAGCGGCAGCAAGATATTGTCGAGGCGCAAAGGGCGGTGAAATAAATCCGTTATGCTTCATCTGCCAGGCAATGCCTGCGGTGATCCCGCAGGCATTGCTGCATTGTTGGTTCAGCTTGTGCGACTATCCGTAACGCAGCCTGATTCCTGAATTTACAGACCATCTGAGACAAGACAAAATCTTGCAAGGAGACAAACCGATGCCAAAACGCGAAACCCTTCATCTGCATGTGCCAGAGCCCACCGGGCGACCCGGCCATGACACCGACTTTTCTTACCTTCCCCTGTCCGCTGCAGGCGCCAAGCGCCGCCCCCCGGTGGACGTGCCCGCCGCGCAAACCAATGACCTGGCGTTCGCGCTGATCCGCGTGCTCAACGACGCCGGTGAGGCAGTCGGTCCCTGGGACCCGAAAGTCGACGTCGCGCTGTTGCGTCGGGGTATGCGTGCCATGTTGCTCACGCGTGCTTTCGACGCCCGCATGCTGATCGCGCAGCGGCAGAAGAAAATGTCTTTCTACATGCAGTGTTTGGGTGAAGAAGCCATTGCCTGCGCCCAAGCGCTGGCGCTGGGCGAGGGCGACATGTGTTTCCCGACCTACCGCCAGCAAGGCCTGCTGCTGGCGCGCGAAGACAACGACCTCGTGAGCATGATTTGCCAGCTCTATTCCAACGAGCGCGATCCGATGAAGGGGCGCCAATTGCCGGTGATGTATTCCAGCAAAAAGCAGGGATTCTTCTCCATTTCAGGCAACCTGGCCACGCAGGTGATTCAGGCTGTAGGTTGGGCGATGGCCTCGGCCATCAAGGGAGATGACAAGGTCGCTTCGGCCTGGATTGGCGACGGCGCTACCGCCGAGGCCGACTTTCACACCGGCCTGACCTTCGCCCATGTGTACCGCGCGCCGGTGATCTTCAACGTGGTCAACAACCAATGGGCGATTTCCACCTTTCAGGCTATTGCCGGGGGCGAGGGCACCACCTTCGCTGCGCGTGGCGTTGGCAATGGCATTGCCTCGCTGCGTGTTGACGGCAATGATTTTCTGGCCGCTTACGCCGCCTCCCGCTGGGCGCTGGAGCGCGCCCGCAGCAACTTTGGCCCGACGCTGATCGAGTGGGTTACTTACCGCGCCGGACCGCATTCGACCTCGGACGACCCCAGCAAGTACCGCCCGGCCAACGACGCGGCGCGCTTTCCGCTGGGCGACCCGATTGCCCGCCTCAAGCAGCATTTAAGCCGGCTCGGTGCCTGGTCGGACGCCGAGCACGACGCCGCCAAGGCAGAGCTCGAAGCGATGGTGGCGGCCGCGCAGAAGGAGGCCGAGCGCTACGGCACCCTGGCCGATGGCCGCCCGCAACGCCTGGAGGCGATGTTTGAAGACGTTTACAAGGACATGCCCGCACACTTGCGCGCGCAGCGCCAGGAATTGGGAGCCTGATCATGAACGACAACGCCACTCTCGACAAGACGCCTATGACCATGATCCAGGCGCTGCGCTCTGCCATGGATGTGATGCTCGCGCGTGACCCCAACGTGGTCGTGTACGGACAGGACGTGGGCTACTTTGGCGGCGTGTTTCGCTGCACCGAAGGGCTGCAGCAGAAGTACGGCAACCAGCGCGTGTTTGACGCCCCCATTTCCGAGGGCGGAATTGTCGGCACGGCCGTCGGCATGGCCGCCTACGGGCTACGCCCGGTGGTCGAAATTCAGTTTGCCGACTATGTGTATCCCGCCACCGATCAGATCGTCTCGGAAGCGGCGCGACTGCGTTACCGCTCGGCCGGCGACTTTACCTGCCCGATGACGATTCGCATGCCGTGCGGCGGCGGCATCTACGGCGGGCAAACCCACAGCCAGAGCCCGGAGGCCATGTTCACCCAGGTCTGCGGCCTGCGCACGGTGATGCCGTCCAACCCTTATGACGCCAAGGGGCTGCTGATTGCCTCGATCGAGAACGACGACCCGGTCATCTTTCTGGAGCCCAAACGGCTCTACAACGGGCCCTTTGATGGCCACCACGAGAATCCGGTGGTGCCCTGGTCCAAACACCCGCTGGGGATGGTGCCCGAGGGTTACTACACCGTGCCGCTGGATTCCGCGGCGGTGGTGCGACCGGGTTCGGCCGTGACCGTGATCGCCTACGGCACCATGGTTTATGTGGCCGAAGCGGCGGCGAACGAGAGCGGCGTGGATGCCGAAATCATCGACCTGCGCAGCCTGTGGCCGCTTGATCTCGACACCTTGGTCGCGTCTGTCAAAAAGACCGGACGCTGCGTGATCGTGCATGAGGCCACCCGCACCAACGGCCTGGGCGCTGAAATCTCAAGCCTGATTCAGGAGCATTGCTTCTATCACCTGCAAGCGCCGATCGAGCGCGTGGCGGGCTGGGACACACCTTACCCGCACGCGCAGGAGTGGGCTTATTTCCCTGGGCCAGCGCGGGTGGCCGCGGCGTTCAAACGTGTGATGGAGGCTTGAGATGAGTATTCAAACAATCAAGATGCCCGATATTGGCGAAGGCATTGCCGAGGTCGAATTGGTGGCCTGGCACGTGAAGGTCGGCGACGTGGTCGCGGAAGACCAGATCTTGGCCGACGTGATGACCGACAAAGCCACGGTCGAGATTCCGTCCTCGGTCGCGGGCACCGTGGTGTCGCTCAACGTCACAGCCGGGCAAGTGGTGGCGGTCGGCACGGAGATTATTCACATTGAAGTGCAGGGATCGGCCCAGCCCACCGCAGGCGCAACGGTCTTGCCGGCGCCTGCAGCTGCTGCCGTTTCTGCAGCTCCTGCGGTTGCTGCCCCCGTGGCTGCAGCCGCCCCTGCGGCCAAGGCCACCACGGCGCCAGCGCCAGCGGCGGCTGCGACGGTGACCGCGCCCAAGCCGGCCCCGGCAGCGACAAAAACAGTGCCGCCTGCCCGTCCTCTGGGTGAACTGACGATCGCTTCCCCGGCGGTACGGCGCCAGGCTTGGGAACTGGACATCGACCTGGCCACGGTCACGGGCACCGGCACGGCTGGACGCATCACGCAAGAGGACCTGGACGCCTGCGCCAAACCGGGCGGGCATGCGCGCACCAGCGCGGGCTTTGACCAGCGTTACGCGCAGCGCGACGCCGAAGAAGTCATCCCGGTGATTGGCCTGCGCCGCAAGATCGCGCAAAAAATGCAGGACGCGAAACGCCGCATTCCGCACTTCACCTATGTCGAAGAAATCGACGTCACCGAACTTGAAGACCTGCGCGCGCGGCTGAACACCCAGTACGGCGCCACGCGCGGGCGCCTGACGCTGCTGCCGTTTTTGATCCGCGCCATGGTGCTGGCGGTGCGCGATCACCCCGAGGTCAACGCGCGTTATGACGACGATGCCGGTGTGGTCACACGCTACGGCGCCGTGCATCTGGGCATGGCGACCCAGACCAGCGGCGGCCTGATGGTGCCGGTGATTCGCCACGCCGAGACGCTGGATCTGTGGACCACCGCCAGCGCCGTGCTGCGCGCGAGCGAAGCCGCCCGCAGCGGCAAGGCAGCGCGCGAGGACTTGAGCGGTTCCACCATCACGCTGACCAGCCTGGGCGCTCTGGGTGGCATTGTCAGCACCCCGGTCATCAACCACCCGGAGGTGGGCATTGTGGGCACCAACCGAATCGTCGAGCGGCCCATGATCAGAGGCGGGCTGGTGGTGGCGCGCAAGATGATGAATCTGTCGTCATCGTTCGACCACCGAGTGGTGGACGGCATGTACGCGGCTGAATTCATCCAGAAGATGCGAGGCTACCTGGAATGCCCGGGCACGCTGTTGGTGGCGTAGCCCGGGGCACCTGGCACGCCGGGCTAAGCGCGGCGCGGCGGCGCGTGCTTGCGCTTTGCGGGCGGGTCGAAGTCAATCATGTTGCCGTCGTGCGGGCTGGCCTGCGACAGGTGCGCGCTGGGCGCCTCAGAGTTTGACTCATCGCGGATCGGCAGTGCAATATCGACAGCCAGGTCAGCCATTGGCGCGAAGCCTGCTGGCGCCTGCTGCGGTTCAGACAGGTCCAGGTCCAGGTCCAGGTCCAGCAGATCCAGCGGCGCAGGCGGGGTCGGGGATGCCGGCGCTGCTTCACTCTTGACCGCTGCGGGCATCAGCGCAACACGTTGCCCCACGGCATACAGCAGGAGCAGTTCACGAAAAGCCGCTAAATCGAACGACTGATGCGTGGCATCGTAGTGGTCCTGAAAAATGCAGGCTTCCAGCACCTCAAGTACCTGGGGCGCTGGCCACAGTTCACTGAAGCGGGACAAAAACTGAGGATAGGCCTCCAGGCTGCGGCCTTCATTCTTGAACACTGAAAATTCAGGAATTATGCCGGTGAAGAAGCGACCAAACTCTTGCCGGTAGTGCCCGAAATCAGCTTTCAAACCCAGGGTGTGCAACAGGCCGAGCAGGTCCAGATACAGCGCCGGGTTGGGGTTGCCGCCGTCATGCAGATGTTGCTTGAGAAGGCCGACGGCCTGCTCGGGGCGACCCTGTGCTACCAGAAGGTTCACCTGCTGTTGACTGATGATCGTCAAGGCGTTCAGGCTGCGCGTCGGCGCTGCGCTGCCACTTGTTGCTGTCGCTGCCGGCGCTGCCACGGGGGCGGCATCTGCCTGCATCAGTTCATCAAAAATCGAATGGCTCACCTCCACCATGCTGACATCCATATTGGAGTTCGTCGAAGAATTCTTCCATAACCCGGCATTGTCCGAGGCAGGTGCTGTTGCGGTGGTCGCAGTCACAGACGACGTCGGGCGGCGCACCGGCGCGACCGGCTCTGGCTTGGGCTCAGGTTGCCATTTGGGTTCGCTCGTGTCTACCGACGTGGGTTGCCCGGCTTTGGTCCGGCCCCACCATTCCTGGTCATGGTCCGGCCCGCGGCGCTGACCACGCCAGACAAGAGCCAGTGCCGCCAGGCAGGCCAGCAAGGCGGCGAGCAGTGCATAGACCACCCAGGCTGAAAAACGCTCCGACTCCGCCCGGTGCAGGCGTGTACCCAAGTCGCTCAAGCCGGCCTGGTTCTTGGCGGTCAGGGTCTTCAGACTTGAGACGTCCGCCTCCAGGGCGAGTGCGCGGGCGCCTTGCCGCAAGATTTCTTCGGGCGATGCGTTCAGTGCGCGCCACAGGGCGGCTGCTTCGGTGCGGCGCTGCGGGTCGGCGCTGGGCTGGGTCAACATCTCGGTCGAGAAATTGAGCGCTGGCTCGCGATCCTCCATCAACTCCATCAGGTCGAGTCTCAAGCGGGGTCGCCCCGATGCTGGCGCCGTCTTGCGGGTTGCGCCGCTCATCACGCTCCTAGGCTTGGCCGGGACGGCATTTTCAGCCGGCCGCCGGGGCGCAGGGCGTTCTGCACCAAGCGTTGGCTTGGCAACTTCAGCCGTGGTAACGGGCGCAGACCGGGGCGACGGTACCAATGTCCTTGCCGTGGCCGTCGGGGCGCCCAACAAGGCGGGCAGCGGCGGCGCCAGTTCGCTGGTCAGTTCCGCCAGCAGCACGTAGGTGCGCGTGATTTTTTGCTGGCAACCGCTGCGCAAATAGACGGTAACGACGGGCTCATCGATGATGGCCGAGGACAAGACGCGCACCAGAACGCTTTGGGCCTGCGCAGTGGGCTCGACGCGCACACGCACGCGACTGGCCTCCTGGCGCGTATCGGCATGAAACACATCGGCTTCAAAACACAGGGACGCGGCGCTCTCGTCGGCATCGAGCTGAACCTGCACGGCCACGTCCAGAGGCCTGCCAACGAGCACGGCGCCGCGGATGCGCCCCAGTGTCAGCGCCTGACTGCCCAGGGTCAGGCACAGCAAGGCGATTCCAACGAGTTTTGTCTTGTGTTTCAAACAGGCTTTCCGCACGATTGATTGTTTTTTTTATGCGATGGCGTGGTTCACGCGCAGCGTCTCCATTTGCCCGCTACTGTATCCGAGTTCAATCAGCAACTCGGCCGTGTGCTGGCCCAGCGTCGGCGGCTGCAGGCGCACGCCCAGGCGCTGGCCACCCAGGGTGAACGGGAACAGCGGGGTCTTGGTCACTTGTCCGGCGCGCGGGCCATCGGGCAGTGTGATGTCCGCCAGGCCACCGGTGGCCAGCAGGTGCTCATCGTCGAACAGCTCTTCGGGCCTGCGGATCGGCGCAAACGGCAGCTCGCGGGCCTCCAGCAGGCCGGCCAATTCGCGCGCCGGCCGATCGGCCAGGCGCGCGCGCAGGATCGCCAGCAGCGCCGGGCGCGAGCGCACCCGCTGGTTGTTGCTGGCAAAGCGGGGATCCAGCTTCAGGTCGTCAAAGCCCAGGGCATCGCAAAACGCCAGCCACTGCGCGTCGCTCACGGCCGCCAGAAATATCTGCTCGCCATTCTTGACCGTGAACACGTCGTACACCGCCCAGGGCGAGATGCGTGCCGGCATCGGCGCTGCTGGCTCGCCCGTCATGGCGTACTGCAGCATGTGCTGGCCCACCAGAAAGACGTTGTTCTCGAACAGCGCGCTTTGCACCTCTTGGCCCTTGCCGGTGATGCCGCGCTGGATCAGGGCGCCCAGGGTGCCAATAGCGCCAAACAGGCCACCCATGATGTCGTTCACGCTGCTGCCCGCGCGCAACGGGTCGCCGGGGCGCCCGGTCATGTAGGCTAGGCCGCCCATCATCTGCACCACTTCATCGAGCGCGGTGCGGTGCTCATAGGGGCCGGGCAAGAAGCCCTTGTGGCTGACGTAGATCAGGCGCTCGTTCACTTGCGACAGCGCCGCGTAGTCCAGCCCGTATTTGGCCATGGTGCCGGGCTTGAAGTTCTCCAACACCACGTCGGCGCCGGCCGCAAGCTGGCGCGCCACGGCAGCGCCTTCTGGCTGGTGCAGATCAATCGCGATGCTTTTCTTGTTGCGGTTGAACATCGGGAAGAAGCCCGCGCCAGCGCCCAGCAGATGGCGGGTGCGGTCGCCCTCGATCGGCTCGACCTCGATCACGTTAGCCCCCATGTCGGCCAGCACCATGCCGCAGGTCGGGCCCATCACCATGTGGGTGAATTCGACCACGCGCAGCCCGGTCAGCGGCAGCGCCTGGCTTGTAGGGGGCGGTGGCTTGAGTTGATTCATACAAGAATTTTTGAGCGGGTTGGGTGACGGGGGCCAAATGTGAAGGCGGCACATTGTGAACGATGGTGTAGTCGAAGTGGGTGCTATTTTTTGGTGAGGGCTCCTAATTGGACTGGAGCGAGAAATGAGCCGTAACAGTTGTTCCCACGCGCCGCGCAGTCCACAGGCGCGGGCAGCACACCTGCCCGAAGTGCTGCAATTTTCCCGGCCCAAGGCCGGTTTTGTATCATTACCCTTTTGAGAGCCTGTCAGAGCCTTCTATTTCCAGCAACCCTTTTGTGAGAAGCCCACCCACCATGACCGAACGTACCACCAGGCACCGCCTGCAAATTGCCACTGTTTTGCAGCAGTTCATCGACACCCAAGTGCTGCCCGGCACCGGCGTCGCCCCGGCCAAATTCTGGAAAGGCGTTGACGCCATCGTGGCCGATTTGGCGCCGAAGAACATCGCCTTGCTGGCCGAGCGTGAGCGCCTGCAAACCGAGCTCGATAGCTGGCACGCTGCCCACCCCGGCCCGATCAACATGAGTGACACCGCCGTACCGAACAGCATAAGCGCCTACCGCGCTTTTCTGACGCAGATCGGCTACCTGGTTGAGCCACCCAAGAAGGCGCGCATCACCACCACCCAGGTCGATGCGGAGCTGGCGGTGCAAGCCGGGCCGCAGCTGGTGGTGCCGATCCTGAACGCGCGCTACGCGCTCAATGCCGCCAACTCTCGCTGGGGCAGCTTGTATGACGCGCTCTATGGCACCGATGTGATCGACGAAACCAAGGGCTGTGAAAAAGTCGGCAAGAAAGGCGGCTACAACCCCAAGCGCGGCGCCAAGGTCATCGCCTACGCGCGCCATGTGCTGGACCGCACCGCGCCGCTGCGCAAGGGATCGCATGTCGACTCCGTCGGTTACCGCATCAAGGATGGCAAGCTCGCCGTCAAGCTGCTTGATGGCAGCAACACCAGCCTGGCCACCCCGGCGCAGCTGGTCGGTTACCAGGGCGACGCCAAGGCACCGAGTTCGGTGCTACTGCAGCACAACGGCCTGCACCTGGACATCATCATCAACCGCGCTACGGCAATTGGCGCGAGCGACCCGGCCGGTGTCTGCGACCTGGTGCTGGAAGCCGCGCTCTCGACCATCCTGGACCTGGAGGATTCGATCGCCGCCGTGGACGCGCACGACAAGGTGCTGGCCTACAGCAACTGGCTCGGCATCCTGCAAGGCACGCTGACGGAGAGCGTCACCAAGGGTGAGAAGACCTTCACGCGCGGTCTCAACGCCGACCGCCTCTACACCCCGCCCGCCGGCAAGGGCAAGCCCGTCGTGCTGCACGGCCGCTCGCTCATGTTTGTGCGCAACGTTGGCCACCTGATGACCAATCCGGCGATTCTGTACACCGACAAGGCGGGTGAAACGCGCGAAATCCCCGAAGGCATTCTGGACGCCGTGGTCACCACCACCATCGCCATGCATGACCTCAAGCGCACAGCCAAGGACGGCATCCGCAACTCGCGCAAGGGCTCGGTCTACATCGTCAAGCCCAAGATGCACGGCCCGGCGGAAGTTGCTTTTGCCAATGAGCTGTTTGGCCGTGTCGAAAAAATGCTGGGCCTGCCCGACAGCAGCGTCAAGCTCGGCATCATGGACGAAGAGCGCCGCACCAGTGTCAACCTCAAGGCTTGCATTGGCGCTGCGGCCAGCCGTGTGGCTTTCATCAACACCGGCTTCCTGGACCGCACCGGCGACGAGATGCACAGCGCCATGCAGGGCGGCGCCATGATCCGCAAGGGTGACATGAAGACCAGCGCCTGGATCGCCGCCTACGAGCGCAACAACGTGCTGGTCGGCCTGTCCTGCGGCCTGCGCGGCAAGGCGCAGATCGGCAAAGGCATGTGGGCCATGCCGGACCTGATGAAAGACATGCTCAAGCAGAAAATTGCGCACCCGCTCGCTGGTGCCAACACCGCCTGGGTGCCCAGTCCGACCGGCGCCACGCTGCACGCGCTGCATTACCACCAGGTGCTGGTGAGCGATATTCAAAAGCAAATGGAAAAAGTCAAAGCCGACAAGGAGCGCGACAGCCTGCTCAACGGCCTGCTGCAAGTGCCGGTGGCGGCCAGCCCGAACTGGAGTGCCGCCGAGGTCCAACAGGAGCTCGACAACAACGCGCAGGGTATCCTTGGCTACGTGGTGCGCTGGATCGACCAGGGCGTGGGCTGCTCCAAGGTGCCCGACATCCACAATGTTGCGCTGATGGAAGACCGCGCCACGTTGCGCATCAGCAGCCAGCACATGGCCAACTGGCTGCACCATGGCATCGCGAGCGCCGCGCAGATCAAGGAAACCTTTGAGCGCATGGCCGCCGTGGTGGATCAGCAAAACGCCGGCGACCCGCTGTACCAGCCGATGGCCGGGCACTTCGACACCAGCATGGCCTACATGGCCGCCTGCGATCTGGTGTTCAAGGGCTTGAGCCAGCCGAGTGGCTACACCGAGCCACTGCTGCATGGCTGGCGTTTGAAAGTGAAAGCGGCTGCGAAGGTTGCGGCGGTCTAAGGTCAGTATCAAATAGATAGCTTCTAACGCAGTAGGGACGAGGGCTAGAGGCCGATTTGACCTGAAGCTCTGGCGATTTCATCAAAACGGCACCTTAGGGTGCCGTTGGTTCATCCGGCATTGCGCAGCATCAGCCCGTCCCGCGCTGCCGCACCTGACCTGATCAAGTCGCCAATCAGCTGTTCGATCCACTGCCGAAAATCCTGCTGCGGGAAATACTGCTGAAAAATCATCGAGAAATAGGGCGTGGCGCTGGCCCAGATGATGAGCTCTTCGAGCGCAATGGCCTGCACCTCGAGCAGCTTGAACTTGAGCAGCACCTTGGCCGCATAGCTGATGTGTTTGGCCGGCTGCGTGACAAAGCTGTGCAGGCGCGCGCGCGCCACGGCAATGGCTTGCGCGACGTCGTCAAAGGCGCTGCCGTGTCCTGGAATGACCCATTTTGGAGCCAGCGATTCGATCAGGTCAATGGTCTGGCCGACCGCATCAAACGCGTCCAGCCCTTCCAGCTCCGGGAACACCACGCCAAAGCCGCGTTGCCACAGCGCATCGGCCGAAATCAGGGTGCGCGAGGCCGGCTCAAACAAGATCACCGAGTGCGGGTCGTGACCGGGCGCGGCGTGCACCTGCCACGGCGTGTCGCCGAGCCGCAGCTCGCTGCCTGGCGCCAGCAATGCGTCGAAGCCGAACTGCGGGCAACGCTGGCCGGTCGGCGTGTAGGTCAGCGCCTGCGGGTCCCAGTTTTCGACATGCCGGGCCTGCCCAGGCGGAATATGGGTGATCAGCGCCGGGTAAGCGCGTTGCAGTGCCGCGTTGCCGCCGCAGTGGTCGCTGTGCAGGTGGGTGTTGACCAGCACATCAAGCGTTCGCCCTTGTAGCGCCGCCTGCACCAGCGCCAGGGTTTGGGGCGCATGGCTGACGTAGCCGCTGTCGATCAGCGCGCAGGCCTCCTTTCCAATCATCAGGATGCTGTTGGACGAGAGCCAGCCGCGCTCAAAAACGCGAATGTCGGGGGGCAGGCAGGGCGTTGGCATGATGGGCGTTGTGGTGGGACTAGGATTATGGAACTTGCGGCCAGCGCCACGCGTCAGACCGGTGATGGAAAATGCGGGTCATTGTCCATGCCCCGAAAACCAGCACCTTGGTCATGTCCATCCCAAGCCCCCACCAAACAGTCGCCCCCTAGAATCGACAATGTGTCGCCGCAACAGCGTCGCAAAACATGGGAGAACACGTAGTGTTGATTATTAAGTGGATAGTTATAGTGGTTTTGGCGCTTGTCGTGAGCGTCATCGTTGCTGGACAGAGGGGTCTGCTGCAAGGCACGGCCCCCACAGACTTGGGGGTACAGCAAGGCAAACTCAAAGGACTTTCCTCCACGGACAACAGTGTCAGCAGCCAGGCCGACCTCTACCCAGACCACCCTCAGCGCAAGTATTCCAGCATTGCCCCACTCGCACTGCGCGGCGACGGCCCAACCACCATTGCAAAGCTAAAAGGTATTGTGGAAGGCATGGATGGCGCTAAGCTCATAACTAACGCTCCCGACTACTTGTATGCCCAATACACCACGCCGCTGATGAAATATGTTGACGACGTAGAATTTTGGTTTGACCCTAGCACCAACGTCATTCAAGTGCGCTCGGCCTCACGTTTAGGCAAAGGCGACCTTGGTGTGAACCGTCAACGTATTGAAGTTGTGCGTGCGGCCTTGGCTGCAGCGCCATGAGTTAACTTAACCCATGGGTCGCACCGATGAAGAATAGAGGTTTAAAGATGCTCGCACTGGCATTACTCGCACTGTCGGTCGTTATTGCGGTGGCCCTCACGTACGGCGCTAGTCGCTGGCAATCGGCCACAAAAGTGCTGCATTCAGGGCTAGATGCAGCTCGCCTGCCCATTCATCCAAAGACCTATAACGCTAAAGAACTCGAGGGCTTGCCTGCGCCAGTCCAAAGGTACTTTCGCGCCGCACTTAAGGACGGCCAACCCATTGTCTCGGCCCTAAGGCTGGAACAATCCGGAACGATGAACATGAGTGAAAACGGCGAACAATGGAGCCCGTTCAGCGCCACCCAGCGCGTAATCACCCAGCGGCCGGGTTTCGATTGGGAGGCTCGCATAACTATGATGCATGTCCTGCCGGTGCGCGTGCACGACGCCTACGTCAACGGTGAGGGAATTCTTCATGCGTCGCTGCTCGGACTGTTACCACTCGCGAATCTACGCGGCACCCCGGAGGCTGCACTGGGCGAACTGGTGCGTTTCTTTGCCGAAGCTGCCTGGTATCCGACGGCTCTGCTACCAAGTCAAGGTGTGCATTGGGACGCTGTAAGTGATAGCTCCGCCAAGGCAACCCTGAAAGATGGTCAAACAACTGCTACTTTGCTGTTCCGATTCAATGAAAGCGGCCTTATTGAGTCCATGCGCGCCGATGCGCGTGGGCGAATGCAGTCGGGCACAGTGACGCCGATGCCGTGGGAAGGTCGATGGAGTAACTACGAGCTACGCGATGGAATGCTCATCCCGCTGGAAGGTGAGGTTGCGTGGATACATCCAGATGGACCTAAGACCTACTGGCGGGGTCGTGTCACTACAAGCAACTATGAATTCTCCCAATGACGCCAAGCATTTCAAGTTGCCGTCGGATAGCCGGTTGCCGTGGATGAAATTCCCGCAGCGCCAACTACGAACACTGAATAGCTGTTTCAGGAAGCTGTGACCGGCTGCTTCGAGCCCGCCGCTGCGCGCCTGTTGCGCACGCGCCGCCCGCCGGAGCTTGAGGTCGCCCGCCGTCAACAGAGCGGCCACCGGGGCGTGTAGCAACTCTGCCAAAATGCAGCCAGGTGGCGCACACCCATTGGGTGCACCCTATCCCTTGTGGAATTTGAGTGAAAACGACATGAATCCCCTCAACATCAACGACTACACCAACGCCCTTGGTCTCAAGGCAAAACAGGCCTCAGCCCTGATGGCGCGGGCGCAGACAGCTATTAAGAATAGAGCGCTACGCAGGCTGGCGGAGCTGCTGCGCGCCAATGTCCAGGCGTTGCAGCTTGACAACGCCCGGGACATTGCGCGCGCCGTAGCCGCGGGATTGGCCGCGCCGATGGTGGACCGGCTGAAATTGACCCCTGAGGTGATCGAAACTTGCGCCCAGGGCTGCGAGCAGCTGGCCAGCATGGCGGACATCATTGGCGAGATCACGGCGCTGCGCCAGCAACCCAGCGGCATTCGC
>JBBQQX010000006.1:0-69936 GCA_038215405.1 Burkholderiales bacterium | reverse complement strand
GCTGCCATTCAGGCCAACCAGTTGGCCGGCAATAACGCCGGGGGCGACTTGCTGCTGCTCGATGTGATCCCTTTGTCGCTTGGCATCGAGACCATGGGCGGGCTGGTCGAGCGCATCGTGCCGCGCAACGAGACCATTCCGAGCGCCAAGGCACAGGACTTCACCACCTACCAAGACGGTCAAACCGCGCTGGCGCTGCATGTGGTGCAGGGTGAACGGGACCTGGTGGCCGATTGCCGCAGCCTGGCGCGCTTTGAGTTACGCGGCATTGCGCCGATGGTGGCCGGCGCGGCGCGCATCCGCGTCACCTTCACGGTCGACGCCGACGGACTCTTGAGCGTCAGCGCGCGCGAGCAGCTCAGCGGGGTTGAGGCGCACATTGATGTCAAGCCGTCTTACGGGCTGGGCGATGAGCAGATTGCCCGGATGCTGCAAGACAGCTTCACCACGGCCGCAGCCGATATGCAGGCGCGCGCGCTGGTGGAAGCCCGCGTCGATGCCGATCGGATGCTGCTGGCGACCCGAAGTGCCTTGGCGGGCGACACCGACTTGCTCAGTGCCACCGACCTGACCGCGATTGAGGCCTTGATGACCGCCGTGCGCGCCACGCTGGCGCTGCCAGAGGCGGCCCGGATCGAAGCGGCGACGCAGGCGCTGGCCAAAGGCACCGAGGCCTTTGCCGCCATGCGGATGAACCGGGGTATTCAGTCAGCCTTGGCCGGCAGAAACATCGCCACGGTCTGACCCCCATTCCAAGAGAACTAACATGCCCGTCATCAAGATATTGCCGCACCCCGAATATTGCCCGCAGGGCTTAGAGATATCGGCCCCGGCTGGCACCTCGATTTGTGAGGCCATGCTGGACCACCACATTCACATCGAGCACGCCTGCGAGATGAGTTGCGCCTGCACCACTTGCCACGTCATCGTGCGTCAGGGCTTCGAATCGCTCAATGAAGTGGATGAGAATGAAGAGGACATGCTTGATCGCGCTTGGGGTCTGGAGCCCCAATCACGTTTGAGCTGCCAGGCCATCCTGGCGCAACACGATGTGTTGGTGGAGATACCCAAATACTCCGTCAACCATGCCAAGGAGAACCATTAGCCATGCGTCAAATCTTTCTCGATACCGAGACGACCGGTTTGTCTGCCGACAACGGCGACCGCATCATTGAAATTGGCTGTGTTGAGCTGTTCAAGCGCAAGCTCACCGGTAACAACAAGCATTTCTACCTGAATCCCGGGCGGGAAAGCCACGAAGAGGCGCTGCGGGTGCACGGCATCACCTCTGCGTTTCTGCAGGATAAACCCAAGTTTGAAGCCGTGGTCGATGACCTGCTGGAGTACGTCAAGGACGCCGAGATCATCATCCACAACGCACCGTTTGACCTGGGATTTCTGAACAAGGAACTGGCCTTGCTGGGGCGCCCGCGCTTCAGGGAATGTGTGAGCAGCGTGACGGACACGCTGCTGATGGCCAAGGAAATGTTCCCCGGCAAGCGCAATTCGCTCAATGCGCTGTGCGATCGCCTCGGTGTTGACAATTCGGGCCGGGCCCTGCATGGCGCCTTGCTCGATGCCGAGTTGCTGGCCGACGTCTACATCAACCTGACGCGTGGGCAAGATGCCCTGCTGATGGACGCTGGCGCGCCTGAGACGCAGGGGCTGCAGGTTGTGCAAATCGACCTGAGCCGCGTCGCGTTGCCGGTGTTGGCAGCGAACGACCAGGAGGCGGCCGCGCATGATGAAGTTCTCAAACAGATTGACAAAGCCTGTGGCAACAAGACGGTGTGGCGCAAATCGGCCTGAAAATAGGGCATAATCCAAGGCTTTCCTGAATCGAATTCAGGGCGGTTAGCTCAGGGGTAGAGCATCGCACTCACACTGCGAGGGTCGGAGGTTCGAAGCCTCCACCGCCCACCAAAATGTAAAGAGGGACTTGACCAACTGGCCAAGTCCCTTTTTCATTGGTGATACCCGGCGGGGCTTGCCGGGCATGCCTCTCTGGATATCTAAATTTCAAATATCTTCCGGCACCATCTTGATGGAACCACAAGGGCACTCTGATACACAGATGCCGCAGCCCTTGCAGTAGTCGTAGTTGAAGTCAAAACCCTTGCCAGGACCGTGCTTGATCACCGCGTTGTCCGGGCACACGCCGTAGCAGTTGTCGCATTCAAAACAGTTGCCGCACGAGAGGCAGCGGCGCGCCTCAAACAGGGCCGTGCTCTCGTCCAGACCGCCTTGCACTTCCTCAAAGGTCGATTGACGACGGATGATGTCGAGCATGGGGCGCACCGTCTTGGGGGCATCGCTGTAATACCAGGTGTTGAGCTTGTCAAAGCTGGCCAGCTCACTCTTGGGCGCTGCCGCATAGACTTCAGCACGCAGCCAGGCGTCGATATTGCGCGCGGCCTTCTTGCCGTGCCCAATGGCCACCGTGACGTTGCGCTCGGCCGGAATCATGTCGCCACCGGCAAAAATACCGGCATGACCGGTCATCATCTGGGCATCAACCACCACGACGCCGTCTTTGACGGTCAAACCGGGGACCCCTTCAATCAGCGACAAGTCCACGTCCTGGCCAAGCGCCAACACCAGGGAATCGGCTTCCAGGGTCTCAAACTCACCGGTCGGCTGCGGAAAACCCTTGTCGTCGAGCGCCATTTTCTCGACGGTAATGGACGATTCACCCGCCTGCTTGATGGTGGACAACCACTTGATCATCACGCCTTCTTGCAGCGCTTCTTCCACTTCGAGGTCGCTGGCGGGCATTTTTTCGCGGTTGCGCCGGTAGACGATGATCGACTCGGTGGCGCCCAGGCGCTTGGCGGTGCGTGCCACGTCAATGGCCGTGTTGCCACCGCCATAAATAATGACGCGCCGGCCCAGCATCGGCTTGTCTTCGCCCTCCATGGAGCGCAGCACGGACACCGCATCGAGCACCTTGGCCGAGTCGCCGGCCGGAATGTAGGCGCGCTTGGCAATGTGAGCGCCAACGGCCAGAAAGACCGCGTCAAAGCTGCCCTGTTCCTTGGCTTCAAGCACGTTGCTGACTTTGGTGTTGTACTCAATCTTGACACCGAGATCGACAATGCGCTGCACTTCGGCGTCGAGCACCTGACGTGGCAAACGGTACTGGGGAATGCCAAAACGCATCATGCCCCCTGGCATGGGGCCGGCTTCAAACACCGTGACCTGATGGCCCAGGCGCGCGAGTTGATAGGCCGCGGACAAGCCCGACGGACCAGCACCCACTACTAACACCTTTTTGCCAGAAAGCAGCGCGGGTTGATTGAATTTCCAGCCCAGCGCAATCGCCTCATCGCCCAGAAAGCGCTCCACCGAATTGATGCCGACCGGGGCGTCGAGCTGAGCCCGATTACAGACTTTTTCACAGCTGTGGTAGCAGACCCGGCCCATGATGGCGGGGAACGGATTGTGTTCGACCAGCTCGCGCCAGGCTTTTTCATAGTCGCCCGATTCGGCGTGAAACAGCCAGGCCTGAATATTTTCACCCGCCGGGCACTGGTTGTTGCAAGGCGGGATGCGGCTCAGATAGACCGGCCGCTCGGTGCGCCAGGAGCCAGTGTGGTTAGCCAGCGAGCTGCCAACGTCCAATGTGATTGCAAATGGTTTTTCCAAAATATTCTCCTTGCGGAACAGACCGTTCTCTGAAATTTGTGGGACAGACCGCAGTGACGCGAAGCGGACCAGCTCTGTCCTCAACCAATCAAAGAGCCAGCTCTGTCCCCAACTGATTAGTCCAGCAGGCCAAAACGGCGGATGTTGCGGTCGGCGCGGGCTTGCAGACGTGCGATGGTTGCCAGGTCAGGGCTTTTTCCAAACAGGTGGGCAAAACGCTTTTGCGGCTTCAGGTAATCCTCGATCGGCACCTGGCGGCGGATTTTCGCCACGCCGGTCACCTCGCCACGCTCGGCTTCGAACACCGGGAAGACCCCACTCTCGACGGCCAACCGGGCCAGCCGAATGGTGTCGTGCGAGGCGGCGCCCCAACCCAGTGGGCAAGGCACAAAGATGTGGATGTAGCGCGCACCGTGCATCGACATGGCTTTCTTGACCTTGTGTTCCAGATCCCGCAGGTCGGCCACGGTGGCCGTGGCCACATACGGGATTTCGTGCGCCATGGCGATCTGCGGCACATTTTTTCCTTGGCCGAATTCATTGCCCGGGTGCGGTCCCACCGGCATCGTGGTCGCCGTGCGAGCGGCCGGCGGCGTCGCCGATGAGCGCTGCACGCCGGTGTTCATGTAGGCCTCGTTGTCGTAACAGATATAAAGCACGTCGTCGTTGCGCTCAAACATGCCCGACAGGCAGCCAAAGCCAATGTCGGTGGTGCCGCCGTCACCGCCTTGGGCGACCACCCGCACTTCATGGCGTCCCTTGACGCGCATGGCGGCGGCGATGCCGGTCGCCACCGCCGCCGTGTTGCCAAACAGCGAGTGAATCCAGGGCATTTGCCAGGAGGTTTCGGGGTAGGGGGTAGAGAACACCTCCAGGCAACCGGTCGCATTGGCCGCGATCAACTGGCCGTTGGTGGCCTGCATGGCGGCGTCAATGGCGTAACGCGCACCAAGTGCTTCGCCGCAGCCCTGACAGGCGCGGTGGCCGGAGTTGAGCGAGTTGCTGCGCTGGGTGTTGGCCTGCACGCTTCGCTGCTCGGGTGCGAGCAGGCGGTTGCCGACGGTAAATGTGCCGGTTTGATAAAACTTGACTACAGTCTGTTCCATGAGTTTGTCCCTTAGCCAATGCTTGACGACACTGTGCCGATGTCGCGCAGAATGCCCTCGGCCACCGGGCCGGAGCGACGCTGTTTCTTCTCGCGTTCGAGTACGCGGTTCACGATGTCCCAGTCCAGGTCCAGAAAGGTCAGTAATTCAAGTTTGTCGTCAATGGCCTCAAGCAGCAACTTGTTCAGGGAGGCTTTGGTGATGGCGCGTCCGCCCAAGCCGGCGACCACCGTGAGCACCGGCTGGGGCCGGTTGCGCACGGCGCTGCGCACATCGCGTGACACGATGCCGCCAATGCCCACGGCAAAACATTTCTCGATGACCACGACGCGCTTGGCGTTCGCGGTGGCATCCCGAATGGCGTTGATGGGGAAGGGTCGATAAGAGGTAATGCCGAGCACGCCAATCTTGATGCCCTGGCTGCGCATGTCATCGACGGTGTCTTTGATGGTGCCCAGTACCGAGCCCAGCGCAATTACGATGGTCTCGGCGTCTTCCAGCCGGTAGGTCTTGATGAGGCCACCGGAGTCGCGGCCAAAAACCTGCTTGAATTCTTCCGCAATTTGCGGAATCAGGTCGAGCGCCTGCATCTGCTTAGCGTGCGCCAGGTAGCGCACCTCGGTAAATGCCTCGGGGCCGACCATGGCGCCGATCGTGACGGGTTCATTCGGGTCGAGTACCTGACGCGGCTCATAAGGCGGCAAGAAGCGGTCCACTTGAGCCTGATCCGGTACATCGACGCGCTCATAGGCGTGCGTCAGGATAAAACCATCCATGCACACCATCACCGGCAGCGACAACTCCTCGGCAATCTTGAAAGCCTGGATGTGCAGATCCAGTGCTTCCTGGTTGGTCTCGGCAAAAATCTGCAGCCAGCCGGCATCGCGCATCGACATGCTGTCGGTGTGGTCGTTCCAGATATTGATGGGTGCACCAATCGACCGATTGGCCACCGTCATGACGATGGGCAGGCCAAGCCCGGACGCGTTGTAAACGGCCTCCGCCATGAACAGCAGGCCCTGACTCGCTGTGGCGGTATAGGCGCGCGCGCCCGCCGCCGAGGCGCCAATGGCTACGCTCATGGCGGCAAACTCGGACTCAACGTTGATGAATTCACAGCGCTCTAGCGCGCCCGACTTCACCATCTCGCCCAGGCCTTCCACGATGTGGGTTTGCGGTGAAATCGGGTAAGCACAAATGACTTCGGGGCGGCTCATGGCCACGGCCAGGGCCACGGCATGCGAGCCTTCGCATTGTTTAAGCATGATGTGTCTCCGTCTTGGTGGCGTGTTGCTTGGCGAGTTCATAGGCATCGCGCGCCGCATCCTGGTTGCCCTGCGCGACTGCACCCTTGAACTTCTGACCGATGGCCGCCTGCACGGCTTCGAGCGTGATGAGGCCAGTCGCGGCGGCGAATGCCCCCAGCAACGGCACGTTGGGTACCGGGCGCCCGACGTATTTCATGGACAGTTCGGTGGCACCTACCGTCAGTAAATGGTCAGGCTGGAAGTCTTTTACGAACTCGCCCAAACCAAGCTCCTCGAACGTGCGGGTGGTATTGATCAGGATGTAGCCATCCTTTTTGAGGCCGCTGAACACATCGACCTGGTGCAGCAAGGTCGGGTCCTGAATGATGATGGCATCGGGCTCCATGACGGGTTCACGCAAGCGGATTTCATGGTCATCCATGCGGCAATAGGCCACTACGGGCGCGCCGGTGCGCTCTGAGCCAAAGCTGGGAAAGGCCTGCGCGTGCCGACCTCCTAAAAAACCTGCAATAGAGAGCATTTCTGCGCCGGTCACGACCCCTTGCCCCCCACGTCCGTGAATTCGTACCTGAAACATCGTTGGCCTTTCAAATTGCGGTCATGCACAAGAGCGAACCTGCAGTCTGCATTATTCCGTCTGGCGAAATTTTGCACCACGATATAAATTATCAGTTTGTCCTGGATCAATATCCAAGAAGACGTAAAAAGCTGCTGGCTGCGGTCGCAGCACACCATCAATTGTCTCGATACCCATTACTCCTTCCCTCTGTGTCGCCTTCGCTAACCCAACGGTTTGAGGGACACGCTAGCATCAGCGATTTTTACCATTGCGGAGTTTTCCATGTCAACATCCACACTATTGCCCGCTCTGAGCAACCATCAGATTCGTCTGGCCGCACGCCCCGTCGGCTTGCCAACCCGCGCCAACTGGCAAAGCACTGTCGAAGCGGTGGTGCAGCCGGCCGAAGGCGGCGTGCTGCTCAAAACGCTGGCGCTCTCGCTGGATCCTGCCATGCGCGGCTGGATGAATGAAGGTAAAAGCTATATCCCGCCAGTGGCCCTTGGCGAGGTGATGCGCGCCGGTGGCGTGGGCAAAGTGATCGCGTCCAACAACCCTGCATTCGCGGTGGGTGACTACGTGTCCGCCGGATTCGGTGTGCAGGAGTACCTGACCCTGAGCCAAGCCGACTTCAAACGCAGCGCCCTGGCCAAGATTGACTTGGGCATGGGCACGTTGACGCAGTGGCTCAACGTGCTGGGAATGCCGGGCATGACCGGCTACTTTGGCCTGATGGATGTCGGCCAACCGAAGGCGGGCGAAACCGTCGTGGTATCCGGTGCGGCCGGCGCGGTCGGCCAGACGGTCGGTCAAATGGCGAAGATCAAGGGTTGCCGCGTGGTCGGCATTGCCGGCGGTCCGGCCAAATGCGACTGGGTCGTCAAGGAGTTGGGTTTTGATGCCTGTATTGACTACAAGGCGGGACCGAGTGCGGTCAAGGATGGGTTAAAGCAGCATTGCCCGGCGGGGGTGGACATTTACTTTGACAACGTCGGTGGCGAGATTCTGGACACCGTCTTGACCCGCATCAACCGCGGCGCCCGCATCATCATCTGCGGTGCCATCAGCCAGTACAACAACACGGCCGCAGTAGCAGGGCCGAAGAACTACCTGAGCCTGCTGGTGAACCGCGCCCGCATGGAAGGCATTGTGGTGTTTGACTACGCTGACCGCTACCCCCTGGCGGTGGCCGAGATGGCCGGCTACCTCAAGGACGGGCGCATGAAGAGCAAGGAAGACGTCGTCAAGGGACTCGACGCCTTTCCCGAAGCTCTTAACAAGCTCTTCAGCGGCGAGAATTTTGGCAAGCTGGTGCTGCAAGTTGCTCAAGACTAGCCGGGATAGTTGCTATTCTTTATGTAGTGTATGGCGCTTATTCCACGCGGGCTAGAGGCTGATTCTCCATAAATTTCTGGAAAAACAGCTCAATCGATCAGCGTCGCGTAGACCAGATCGCGAAACAGCATGCGGTAGTACTCGCGCTGGTTCGGCGCCTGCAGCATCAGAATAGCAAACAGGTCCTGGGCCGGGTCCACAAAGAACGTGGTGCCCGCCATGCCGCCCCAGAAATAGCTACCGACCGAGCCCGGCACCGACGCAATACCCACGTCTTTTCGCACCGCAACACCCAGCCCGAAACCATGACCCGGCGGCAACAGCGCGCGCGATGCGCCGCTATTGACTGGGATGTTCCCCAGATGGTCTGCGGTCATGAAGTCAACAGTTTTGGGACCCAACAGGCGCACGCCGCCCAACTCTCCCTTGTTCAGCATGAACTGCAAAAACCGTGCGAAATCCATCGCGGTGGAAGCCAGGCCGCCCCCGCCGGATTCCAGCGCCACCTGCTCGCGCACATCGATCAAGCGCATCTGTACCCCACCTTCGGGGTCGCTGGCAAAGGGTTCGGCAATGCGCGCGTGCTGGTCGGGCGGCACGAAGAAACCCGTGTCGATCATGCCCAGCGGCTTGAAGATGTGCTCGTGTAAATAAGCGCCCAGCGGCTGGCCGCTAACCACTTCCAGCACGCGCCCCAGCACGTCGGTGGCGCGGCCATATTCCCACACCGTGCCGGGCTCGAACATCAGAGGCAGGGCCGCCAATTGATGCGAAAACTCGGCATTGCTGCGCCCGCGCGAGCCGATTCTGAGCTGCGCATATTGCCGTTGGACCGATGCATTGCCCATGAATTCATAGGTCAGGCCCGCCGTGTGGCGCAGCAGGTCCTGCAGCGTGGCCGCTTGTCGTACTGCCTGCAACTGCACAGTGCCGTCTACCAGACTGGCTACTTTTTGCGTGGCGTATTCGGGCAGGTATTTGGCTACCGGGTCATTGAGCAGCAGTTTCCCCTGTTCCATCAACATCATCGCCGCCACCGAAACGATCGGCTTGGTCATGGAGTAGATGCGAAAAATGGCATCTGACGTCATGGCGGACTGGGCGGCCGGGTCCAGCGCGCCCACACTCTCAAACAGGGCCAGCTTGCCGCGCCGGGCAATCATCACGACAGCGCCGGGCAGGCGTTGGCGATCGACCTCGCTCTGCAGCACCGCCATCAACCGGGCACTGCGATGCGGGCACAAACCAACTTGATCGGGCGACACACGGGGCAAAGTCTTGCCCAGGACAGAGTTTGTTAACACATTGAGCTCCAAAAAATTATTCCAGACAGAGCCAGTCTCCAGCGCGCTCAGCTGTGCCGCTCCTTGCCAACCAATTGCCTATCGCTGTTGGTTTCACTGAGGTAGTTGGTCAATTGAGCGCCGCAATGAAAACAGAAGTTCGCTTGTGCCAAATGCCCTTCGGTCAGACATTCGTGGCAGGTGCGCGTGGTGGGTAGAGTGGCCATACGCCGTGCCGTCATCTCGGCCGTCACGATGCCGGTCGGCACCGCCAGCGTGCCCCAGCCCAAGAGCATCATGGCCGATGAGATCAAGCGACCGAAGCCGGTTTTGGGCGTGATGTCGCCAAAGCCGACGGTCGTCATCGTGGTGATGGCCCAGTACACCGAGGTCGGAATGTTGGTGAAGCCGTTGCCGGGGCCTTCCACAACATACATCAGGGTGCCCATGACCAGCACGATCATCAGGACCGCTGACAAGAAAACCAGAATCTTGCGCCGGCTGGCGTTCAGGGCGTGGCCCAACGACTGGTATTCAACCACGTAGGCGGTCAACTTGAAGACCCGAAACACACGCAGCAAACGAAGCACCCGCACGTCGATCAGGGCTTGAACCTCGGGCACCAGCAAAGCCACATAGGTGGGCAACAGTGCCAACAGGTCAATCACACCGTAGAAACTGAAGACGTATCGCCAGGGGTGGCGTACACACGCCAATCGGGCCGCGTACTCAATGGTGAAAGCAAGCGTGAACAGCCACTCCAACCAGAAGACGAACAAGTGCTGTTTCAAGTCTGCGCTCTGCACGCTCTCCACCACAACCACCAGGACGCTCATCAGAATGAGCGCAATAAGCCATTGGTCGAACAAGCGCCCGGCGCGCGTATCGGCCTCAAAGATGATGGTGTAGAGCCGTAAGCGCCAACCGGTCAGCGGCTTGCCAAGATTGTTCTCGGTTGCATCGGTCATGGTGCGATAGTGGCCCTGAATGCAGATGATTCGATTGGAAATGCGTGGCCTGGTTGCGTCACATCAATAGTCCAGCCGCTCGGGCCGGATTTCCTGCAGGATCGTGGTTGATATTTCTTCGATTGATTTGGTGGTGGTTGACAGCCAGCGGATGCCCGTTCTGCGCATCATGGCTTCAGCTTCACTCACCTCCATGCGGCAGTTTTCCAGCGAGGCGTATTTGGAATTCGGCCGGCGCTCGTTGCGGATCTCGCTCAGACGTTCAGGCTGGATTGTCAGACCAAAAAGTTTGCTTTTGTGCGGTTTGAGGGCAGGGGGCAACTGTTGGCGTTCAAAGTCTTCCGGGATCAGGGGGTAATTGGATGCCTTCAGACCGTATTGCATCGCAAGGTAAAGCGATGTCGGCGTCTTTCCGCTGCGACTGACACCGACCAAAATGATATCGGACTGTTCCAGATCGGTGTTGGATTGCCCGTCGTCGTGGGCCAGTGAGAAGTTGATAGCCTCGATGCGCGATTGGTAGGCAAGGCTTTTGCTGGCATCGCTGAAGCGGCCAATGCGGTGGCTTGACTTCAGTCTGAGCTCAGATTCGAGCGGATGGACGAAGGTGCCAAACATGTCAAGCAGCAAGCCCTGGCAATTGTCAGTAATCACTTTGAGCACCTCCACGTTGACAAGTGTCGTGAACACAATCGGTTTATTGCCATCCACGATGCAGGCATGGTTGATTTCCCGGACCGCTTGATGCGCCTTGTCAACGGAGTCAGTAAACGGCAGTCTGACATGCCGAAAATTGGTTTCAAACTGGGTCAGGATGGCGTTGCCAAAAGTTTCTGCGGTGATGCCAGTGCCATCGGAGATGAAAAATACAGTGCGTTGCGACATGATGTTCGGTAGGTGATTTGTCTTGTGCATTGTGCACGGGCCAATTGCATCTGGGGCCGAGTCACCGCCTACAATGCCAAAAATTCAACCCATTTCTTCCATGCGCTGCACTGACCGATTAGAACAACGACAAAGTCAAGCTGTTGCCATGAGCATGGCCCGCGCACCAGAGCGCCCGGGCTTGTGCATCGATCCGCTTTTAACTTCTGGAGCTTTCCCATGTCTGAACTTTTCACTTCGACCGCCTTGGTCGTTCCGTTTGAAAACCTGAGAATGACTGACGTCGAGTCGGTTGGCGGTAAAAATGCCAGTCTCGGCGAAATGATCTCAAACATACCAACCGGCGTCAAAGTGCCCACCGGTTTTGCCACGACCGCTTATGCGTTCCGGGATTTCCTGGCCTATGAGGACCTCAGTGGCAGGATCAATGCCCGGCTGAGCGCCCTCGATACCGAAGACGTGCGGGCGTTGGCGCAGGTGGGTGCAGAGATTCGCGCCATGGTTGAAGCGCAGCCCTTTCCGGCCGATCTGGAGCAAGCCATTCGCGATGCCTTTGTGACGCTCACTGCCGGCAATCCGCAGGCTACCTTTGCCGTACGCTCCTCTGCCACGGCAGAAGATTTGCCGGACGCTTCGTTTGCCGGGCAGCAAGAAACATTTTTGAATGTGATTGGCATCGAGGAGATATTGCACAAGATCAAGGAGGTTTTCGCCTCTCTTTACAACGACCGGGCCATCAGCTACCGGGTCCACAAAGGCTTTGCTCATGAGCATGTGGCATTGAGCGCCGGCATACAGCGCATGGTGCGCTCGGACTTGGGCGCGGCCGGCGTCATGTTCACTATCGACACCGAGTCGGGTTTCAAGGATGTGGTTTTTATCACCTCGAGCTACGGGTTGGGTGAGACCGTGGTGCAGGGCGCCGTGAATCCGGACGAATTTTACGTGCACAAACCGATGCTCAAGGCCGGTAAGCGTGCCGTGATCCGCCGCAGTCTGGGTTCCAAGTTGATCCAGATGCAATTCACAACGGCCGAGGAAAAGGCCACTGGCGGCAAGTTGGTCAAGACAACCGATGTGCCGCCCGAAATGCGCAACCGCTATTCATTGACCGACGCCGATGTGGAAAAGCTGGCCGCCTATGCCCTGGTAATTGAGGAGCACTACGGCCGCGCCATGGATATTGAATGGGGCAAGGATGGCCTGGACGGTGAGCTTTATATATTGCAGGCACGACCAGAGACTGTAAAGAGCCAGTCCGCAGGCAAAGCCGAGTACCGTTACAAGCTCAAAGGCAAGAGTGCGGTGATCGTTGAAGGGCGGGCCATTGGACAGAAGATCGGCACCGGCCCGGTGCGCATCGTGCACAACCTCCATGAGATGGACAAGGTGCAGCCTGGCGATATTCTAGTGACGGATATGACCGATCCCAACTGGGAGCCCGTGATGAAGCGGGCCTCGGCCATTGTGACCAACCGGGGCGGGCGCACCTGTCACGCCGCCATCATCGCGCGCGAACTGGGTATCCCGGCCGTGGTGGGGTGTGGCAATGCGACTGAAACGCTCAAGGACGGCATGTTGGTCACGGTGAGTTGCGCCGAGGGTGACACCGGCTTTATTTATGATGGCTTGTTAGAGACCGAAGTGACCGAAGTGCAGCGCGGCGAAATGCCTAAGATTGCCGTCAAGATCATGATGAATGTCGGCAACCCGCAACTGGCATTTGACTTTTGCCAATTGCCCAACGAAGGCGTCGGCTTGGCGCGTCTTGAATTCATCATCAATAACAACATTGGCGTGCATCCCAAGGCAATTCTGGACTACCCCAACATTGACGTTGATCTGAAGAAAGCCGTCGAATCCGTGGCGCGTGGCCATGCTTCGCCGCGCGCTTTCTACGTGGACCGCGTGGCCGAGGGCGTGGCAACGATTGCCGCGGCGTTCTGGCCCAAGCCGGTCATCGTGCGTCTGTCTGATTTCAAGAGCAATGAATACCGAAAGCTGATTGGTGGCAGTCGTTACGAGCCGGAAGAAGAGAACCCGATGCTCGGCTTCCGCGGGGCCGCGCGTTATGTCAGCGCCGAGTTCGGCGAAGCCTTTGCCATGGAATGCGAGGCGCTCAAGCGGGTTCGCCAGGATATGGGTTTGAGCAACGTCCAGGTCATGGTCCCCTTCGTCCGCACGCTGGGGCAAGCGAAACGAGTAACGCAATTGTTGGCGGCGCAGGGGCTCAAGCGGGGCGAAGACGGTCTGAAGATCATCATGATGTGCGAGATTCCCAGTAACGCCATCCTGGCGAGTCAATTTTTGCAGTACTTTGATGGCTTCTCGATTGGCTCCAACGACTTGACCCAGTTGACTCTGGGGTTGGATCGTGACTCCGGTCTCGAGTTGTTGGCGGCTGACTTTGACGAGCGCGATCCAGCGGTTACGGCGCTCATTAGTCAGGCCATCAGCGCCTGCAAAGCCGAAGGCAAGTACATCGGCATTTGTGGTCAAGGGCCCAGTGACCACCCTGATTTTGCCGAGTGGCTGGCCAAAGAGGGGATCTCATCGATTTCTCTGAATCCAGACTCCGTGATTGCCACCTGGCAGAGGCTGGCTGGGCAATAGCAGCCCCATATGGCCTGACACTCTTCGGGCTGTCATGATGCGCCAATGTTGAATCCAGCGCAGGAGTTGGGCGAATTCACGCCGGTGGCGGGCGGCTTTTGCTTGCACGGCTGGCTTCTTGCCATCTGGTTTGCGGCGTCGTTCGGCGTCGTGTTCTTCGCGCGCGATCTGCAGGTGATCGTCGCTGGCTGGCCCTTGGGTTACTGGTTCGCGGCGCAAGGCAGTGTCTTCATTTTCATTGCCATTGTGGCGGTGTTTGCTTGGCTTGCGAATCGCCGCGACGCCGAAACGACGCCTGCCGATGACGCGTACGCCGCTTACAAGTACAGACTGCACCGTCGATTCGCCATTTACGTTATCTTCTTGTTGTTGTTCCTGGTGGCCTTGACGCTGGCTGAGCGGTGGGGATTGAAAAAATCGTGGGTTGGCGGCATTTTTCTATTTGCCACCGTTGCTTTGTATGCGGTGATCGGGATCTATGCGCGCACCTCCGATGCCTCGCAGTATTACGTTGCCGGACGCACTGTCCCGGCAGTTTACAACGGCATGGCGACGGCCGCCGACTGGATGAGCGCGGCCTCATTTATCAGCATGGCAGGTGGGCTTTACCTGCAAGGATTTTCAGGGACGCCGTCACAGCCCGGCGGTCTGGTTTATGTATTGGGGTGGACCGGGGGCTTCTGTCTGGTTGCACTGCTGGTTGCTCCTTACTTGAGAAGGCTGGGCCTGTACACCATTCCAGACTACTTCGGCGCCCGTTTTGGCGGCCTCTGGCCCCGCATGATCGCAGCGTTTGCCGCGGTGCTGTGTTCATTTACCTATGTTGTGGCGCAAATCTATGGCGTCGGTTTGATCACCTCACGTCTGACCGGCGTCCAGTTTGAGGTTGGCATTCTCCTCGGTCTGGGTGGTGTTCTGGTCTGCTCATTTTTGGGGGGCATGCGGGCGGTGACCTGGACGCAGGTGACTCAGTACGTTGTGCTGATTCTGGCTTTCTTGATTCCGGTTTCCTGGCTGGCTTACAAACAACTGGGCAATCCATTGGCGCCCTTTGTTTACGGCCAGCAATTGCAGAAAATTACCGAACTGGAGAGGCAACTTGTCAACTCACCGGCCGAGTTGCAGGTGATCAACGAATACGCCCGGCGCGCGCGGGACTATCAGATCAAGTTGCAGGACGTGGAGGCATCCCTTGAAGGGGAGCGAAACACGATGAGGGAAAAAATTCGTTTTCTGAATGAGCATCGGGTTGATGAATCGATCGTCGTAGCGGCCAAGCGGGAGCTTGCAGCGCTGCCAAAAAATGTGGACAGCGCGCGCGCGCGTTGGACGTACGCGATGCAGGACAACCTGGATCGCGCGCAACCCTTGGGTGGCATGCCAGCGCATGCCAAGCCATTTGCCGGAGACCCACAGGGGAGCGTCGATGAACAGAAGGCGTTTGAAATTTCGCGGCGCAATTTCCTGGCGTTGATGTTCTGCCTGATGGTAGGGACCGCTGGTTTGCCCCACTTGCTGACCCGCTTTTATACAACCCGCACGGTGGCTGAAGCGCGTACCTCTGTCGCCTGGTCGCTTTTCTTCATTGCGTTGTTGTATTTGTCGGCGCCCGCATTGGCCGTGCTGGTCAAATTTGAAATCATGAGCCAGTTGGTCGGGCAGAATTTTGACGCATTGCCCGTGTGGATTGCGCAGTGGGCCAAGGTCGACCCAACGTTGGTGTCTGTCAGTGATGTCAATGGCGACCATATTCTCCAGTTTGCCGAACTTAGATTGGGCGCCGATATCGTGATGTTGGCCACGCCCGAGTTGGGTGGCTTGCCGTATGTTGTGTCGGGCCTTGTCGCGGCGGGGGGGTTGGCTGCAGCGCTGTCAACCGCGGATGGCTTGTTATTGACCATTGGAAACGCACTGGCACACGATTTTTTCTACCGTGGTGAGAATAGCCAGTCGGAGTCGGTGAGAAGAGTGATGTTGTCGAAGTTTGCGCTGCTGCTGGTCGCCCTGATCGCGGCGTACGTCGCTGCGCAGCGCCCGGCAGACATTCTTTACCTTGTATCAGCTTCTTTTTCTTTGGCCGGGGCCGCCTTTGTTCCGGTGATGGTGCTCGGGATATTCTGGCGTCGCACCACACGCTTGGCTGCGGTCGCCGGGATGATTGCAGGTCTCGGCTTGACGATTTACTACATGGCTGTGAATGCCGCGTCGATTCGAACTGCTTTGGGTTTAATCGGCACTGGGTTGTGGTTCGACATCCAGCCTGTTTCTGCCGGGGTGTTCGGCGTTTTTGCGGGTTTTGTGGTCACAGTAATGGCCAGCCTTCTTTCCCGTCCGGAGGTGGCGTCGCCAGTCTGATGGTTCCTTTGTCCCTTTGGGGGTGGGTTGGGCTTGGCATATAATGCTGGGCTTCGCCTTGCCACACCTCAATTAGACGCTGAGGGTGGTTTTTTCTGCCCAATGTGGGCCATCCATAAGGAGTATCAATGCGTCATTATGAAATCATTCTCATGATCCATCCGGATCAGAGCGAGCAGGTTCCCGCCATGCTGGAACGTTACAAGGGCATGATCACAGCCGGCGGCGGCAAAGTGCACCGTGTTGAAGACTGGGGCCGTCGTCAGTTGGTCTATATGATCAACAAGCTTGCCAAAGCCCATTACCTTTGCGTCAACATCGAAGCCGACCAAGCTGTCATGGCAGAACTGGAACACGCATTCAAGTTCAATGATGCCGTGTTGCGTCACCTGACAGTTTTGCGCAAGAAAGCCGACACCGGCCCTTCTTCAATGATGAAAACTGTGGAACGTGAAGATGCGCGCAAGACCCAACAGGCCGAGTACCAAGCTTAACGGCTGCTTTGCCTGAAAGGGGTGTGAATCACGTTGCCAACCACCTTGTTCTGACTGCCTGTATCGCCGGAATTGATTCGCTGCGCTACACGCCAGCCGGATTGCCGGCGCTGAACATCGGACTCGATCATGAGTCTGAGATTCAGGAAGCCGGGCAGACAAGACAAGTGAAGGCGACACTGAAAGCGGTGGCCTTTGGCGCAATGGCTGAGCGGCTTGCCAAGCAAGCCATCGGCAGTGTCTGGCGGTTCAACGGTTTTCTGGCGACCCCTCGCAATGGCAAGAACGTCGTGTTTCACATTCAAGAGTTTCAGCAAGATTAACGAATTCATAAATATTTAAGGAGTCCATCATGGCCGGACCAAAACGTTTCAATAACAAAGACAAGCGCCCCAAGCGCCCAGCACAGAACCTGCTGTTCAAGCGCAAGCGCTTTTGCCGCTTTACCGTGACTGGCGTTGAAGAGATCGATTACAAAGATATTGACACCTTGCGCGATTTCATTGCCGAAAACGGCAAGATCATTCCCGCTCGCCTGACTGGCACACGTGCCATTTTTCAGCGTCAGCTCAACACTGCTATCAAACGCGCACGTTTCCTCGCGATGCTGCCGTACAGCGACCAGCACAAGATTTAAGGAACACGATCATGCAAATTATTCTGCTCGACAAGGTTGTGAACCTTGGCAATCTTGGTGAGGTCGTTCGCGTCAAAGACGGCTACGCCCGCAACTTCCTGATTCCTTCTGGTCGCGCTCGTCGCGCGACGGCGACGGCGAAGCTGGAGTTTGAAGCCAAGCGCGCCGAACTCGAAAAAGCTGCCGCAGCCAAATTGGCTGAATCGCAGACAGTCGGTGAGAAACTTGCGGGTACCACCTGCAAGCTGACTCAAAAGGCCGGTGTTGATGGTCGTCTCTTCGGTTCTGTGACCAATGCCGACATCGCTGAAGAACTGACCAAGTCTGGTTTCAAAGTGACCAAGGCGCAGGTTCGCATGCCCAATGGCCCGATCAAGGTGGTCGGCGACAGCACAGTCAGCATTGCCCTGCACACCGATGTGCTGGTGGACATTACGGTTTCGGTTTACGGCGAAACTGCTTAATCCAACTCAGACTCCCATTGGAGTCAAGAGCCCTCTGGCCATTGAGCAGAGGGCTTTTTTTTGCCTTCAGCGCGGCCGGTTGCCGCTTATTTCACCGCCACCGACTATCGATTCGCTAGAATGATCCGCGCGACGCTGACTCGACCTGCCGGACCCTGTTGGGCAGGCACTGAAGGCTCATCCCGAACAAACGTCCAATTTCCATGTGATAGCCACGTTACCCCTGCCAACGCATATCGCAGACCCGGCAGTCCCCTGACAAAAGCGCACGACCTTGGAAATCAGGCAGTCCATAGACCTTTTAGGAACAAACAATGACGCAAAAAACGCCCACTCGAGCAAAGCCAATCCACGCCCTTGCCCCGCAGCCGATCAGCGAAGAAGTCCTGATTGAAAAGTACGCCAAGGGTTCAGAAAAGACCATCCTTGAAGTCAATCAACGCGTTGCGCGTGCTTTGGCTCAAGTAGAGGCGCCAGAGCAGCAAAAGGAATGGGAAGCCAAATTTTTGCAGGCCCTGCAAACCGGGTTTTTACCGGCTGGTCGAATTCAATCCGCCGCTGGCACCGATCTGGCGGCCACCTTGATCAACTGTTTTGTGCAGCCCGTGGGCGACTCGATCGCCCACGTCGAAGATGGCCATCCCGGCATCTATACCGCGCTGACCGAGGCGGCCGAAACCATGCGTCGTGGTGGTGGCGTGGGTTATGACTTTTCCCGGATCCGCCCGCGCGGCGCCTGGGTTGGTAGCACGCAGAGCAGTGCCTCAGGGCCTGTCAGCTACATGCGCGTGTTTGACCGCTCGTGTGAGACGGTTGAGTCGGCCGGAGCCCGGCGCGGCGCACAAATGGGCGTGCTGCGCTGTGATCATCCTGACATCGAAGAGTTCATCCATGCCAAGGACACCGGTGATTTGAAGAATTTCAACATCTCGGTGGGTGTCACTGATGCATTCATGCTCGCGGTGCAAAAAGACGCGACGTTTACGCTCGTTCATCGTGCCGAACCGGGGGCCGCTCAAAAGGAAGCCGGGGCGCATCAACTGCCGCAAAACGGTATTTGGGTCTACCGGACCTTGCAGGCGCGCGAGTTGTGGGATCAGATCATGCGCTCGACCTATGACCACGCCGAGCCGGGTGTTCTTTTCCTGGACCACATCAATCGCGACAACAACCTCTCCTATTGTGAAACCATTGCCAGCACCAATCCTTGCGCCGAGCAACCCTTGCCGCCGTACGGTTGCTGTTGTCTGGGGTCGATTGACCTGACGCGGTTTGTCAAACAACCCTTCGAAAAAACTGCCAGTTTTGACAGAGCCGCTTTTTCCGACGTGGCGCGCGTCGCCACCCGCATGCTCGACAACGTCCTGGACGTCACGGTCTGGCCCTTGCCGCAGCAACAGGAAGAAGCGCGCAGCAAACGCCGGGTCGGCTTGGGTTATACCGGGCTGGGCGATGCGCTGGTGATGCTCAACCTGCGCTACGACACGCAAGCTGCGCGCGACATGGCACGCGCTATTTCTGAGTTGATGCGCGACACTGCATACGATGCCTCGGTCGATCTGGCGCAGGAGCGCGGGGCCTTTCCCTTGTTCAATGCCGATCTCTACCTCACCGGTCAAAGGTTCGCATCGCGCTTGCCACTCGCCGTGAAGGAGCGCGTTCGCAAGTACGGCCTTCGCAATTCGCACTTGCTCTCGATTGCACCGACCGGAACCATCAGCTTGGCTTTTGCGGACAATGCCAGCAACGGCATCGAGCCTGCGTTCAGCTGGAGCTACACCCGCAAGAAGCGCATGGCGGACGGCGGCTTCAAAGAGTACGCGGTTGAAGACCATGCTTGGCGTCTCTATCGCCATTTGTATGGGCAGGATGCGCCGCTGACCTCTGCCTTCGTTACAGCGCTTGAAATGAGTGCCCAAGCCCACGAAGCCATGGTGGCTGTGGTGGCGCCGTTCATTGATACTGCCATTTCCAAAACGGTGAATGTGCCAGCCAACTATCCCTATGCAGATTTTCAGAATCTTTATATGGAGGCCTGGCAGTCAGGCTTGAAAGGACTGGCCACTTACCGACCCAACTCGGTTTTGGGATCTGTGCTGAGCGTAACGCCCGTGTCGGGTGCCACAACCACACCCGAAACGGCAACAGCCCTGCACATTGACAGCGCGAACCAGCGTCTGGCACTGGAGCGTCTGCCGACCGCTGTGCTGTCCTCTTTGCGCTGGCCGAGCCGGCCCGAGTTGCCTGCAGGCAATCCGGCCTGGACCTTCATGGTGCATCACCCATTCGGTGACTTTGCCTTGTTTGTTGGTGAACTGGCCCCCGAAGAAGGCGGCGCGCCCAAACCCTTCGAGGTGTGGGTCAATGGCGCAGAACAGCCGCGCGGCTTGGGCGCACTCGCCAAAACCTTGTCCATGGACTTGCGTGCCAATGACCCAGCTTGGCTGCAACTCAAGCTCGACGCCTTGGCCACGGTCGCTGAGGAACATTCGTTCGAAATGCCATTTCCGCCCCACGGTCAACTGCGTCTGTTCCCTGGCGTGGTGGCCGCCACGGCAGCCGTCATTCGCTGGCGCTGCGACCAACTCAAGGCGTTGGCTGGCAACGACACCAAAGTGCCAACGCCGGTGCTCGATGCCATGTTCAGCCGGGGGGAGCCACAAACTGGCCCTTCCGGCACGCTCGCCTGGTCCGTGGATGTGGACAATCCCGCAACCGGTGAGGCCTTCACTGTCACTCTCAAAGAGGTCAATTTGCCGGACTACGAGGGCAACATCGTCACCCGGCCTTGCGCTGTCGGTTTTTCAGGCAACTACCCCCGGGCGCTCGATGGCTTGGCCAGACTGCTTTCGCTCGACATGCGTGTGATTGATCCGGCATGGATCGGCATGAAGTTGCGCAAGCTGCTCAACTATGCCGAACCCTTGGGCCACTTCATGGCCTTCGTGCCGGGCTTAGCGCGCAGTGAACGCCGCCAGCAAACCTGGCCGTCCACGGTCGCCTACGTCGCCCGGCTGATCATTCACCGCTACGCCATGCTGGGCGTGCTCGACGAGCAAGGGTTTCCCCTGCGCGACATGGGCGTGCTCGATGCGCCAAAAAACCAGGGTGCACCGAGCACCATGGCGGGCAAAATCTGTCCGGAATGCGGCAACCCCACGGTCATTCACAAGGATGGCTGTGATTTTTGCACTGCGTGTGGCTATGTCGGGCAGTGCGGCTAAAGACGCATGGGGTGCGCGTAGCAGCGCAGCCTTTCAATCTGCCTGAAGAGATCAGTCGCGCACGACCAACACGGGGAGTTTGGTGTGCGACAACACTGCTTGCGTGACGCTGCCCAGCACCAGCTTTTCCAGGCCGCTGCGGCCATGGGATCCCATCACGATCAAATCGGCCTGCATTGAATCGGCGGCATGCACCACGCCGCGCCAAGCGGTGTGAGATTCAATGACGGAAGCTTCCACGGTGATGCCCGCTTGCGTGAATGCGTCCTTTGCTGCCCTGACGGCCGCATTGGCCTCAGCCGTTGCGGCGCTCAGGTATTCAGCTTGACCATAGGCAAAATCGGTTCCGACGCCTGTAAAAGGGTAGGGATCAATGACGAATATGGTCGAGACCCGGCTGTCAAAGGCTTTGGCCAGCTGGATCGCTTTTTCGACCGCGAGCTGCGAGGTGGGTGAACCATCCACTGGAACCAATATGTGTTTGAACATGATGAAAACTCCTTGTTAATTAGTGCGATCAAGTGTCTGGTTCACTTGCCTTGAAAACCATGACCGAAATCAAATAATCGGCAATCCCTGGGTCAGTCAGGCAGGCCAAGCCAATCCAATTGAGGCTATCACGATAAGCACCCGATCACGTCGTCAGCTGTCATTTTCCTGCCGCAACCGACAAGGTATCATGGTAGCGCTCAAGCGGGCTGCCTGGCAGCTAGACTCTTTGCCCGTCAATTCAATTCAAGCCACAAAGCGTCAGCAATTCCTGTGCGTCTCAATTCAATCAAATTATCCGGGTTCAAATCCTTCGCCGAGCCAACCAATTTCATGTTGCCGGGGCAACTGGTGGGGGTGGTCGGACCCAATGGCTGCGGCAAGTCCAACATCATGGACGCGGTGCGTTGGGTGTTGGGCGAATCCAAGGCGTCCGAGCTGCGCGGCGAGTCGATGCAGGACGTCATCTTCAACGGCACCACTACGCGCAAACCGGCCAGCCGCGCCAGCGTGGAACTGGCATTTGACAACGCCGACCACCGCGCCGGCGGCCAGTGGGGCCAGTTTGGCGAAATTGCCGTCAAACGTGTGCTCACACGCGACGGCACCAGCAGCTACTACATCAACAACCAGCCGGTGCGTCGGCGCGACGTGCAGGACGTGTTCCTGGGCACGGGTTTGGGGCCCAGGGCCTACGCCATCATCGGCCAGGGCACCATCAGCCGGATCATTGAGTCCAAACCTGAAGAGTTGCGCCTGTTCCTGGAAGAGGCTGCCGGGGTGTCCAAATACAAGGAACGCCGCCGCGAGACTGAGAACCGTCTGTCAGATACGCGTGAAAACCTGACCCGCGTCGAAGACATTCTGCGCGAGCTCAATGCCAACCTGGAAAAGCTCGAAGCGCAGGCGGTCGTTGCCAAAAAGTTCAACGCCCTGACGTTTGATGTCACGCTCAAGCAGCATCAGCTCTGGTTTCTCAAGCGAACCGAGTCCGAGGCGGATCAGGCTAAGGTCAAGCTGGAGTCGCAAGGTGCAGTCAATGCACTGGAGAGCCGGGTTTCCGATTTGCGCCACATCGAGGCGGAGCTGGAGACCGTGCGTCAAGCCCACTACGCGGCCGGCGACCAGGTCAATCAGGCGCAAGGCCTGTTGTACGAAGCCAGTACCGAGGTTGGTCGGCTGGAGGCCGAGATCCGTTTTGTGGTGGAAGGCCGCCACCGCGTCGAGCAGCGCCTGGCCGCGCTTGCGGAGCAGGGCGCCCAATGGGCCACGCGCCGCGATGATGCGCAGGAAGAAGTTGAAAACCTGCTTGAGTTGACCATGCTCGGTGAAGAAAAAACCGAGCTGCTGGCCGCGCAGGTAGAAGACCAGGCGCAACAGTTACCCGATCTGGAAGAAGCCTTGCGCCAGGCCCAAAAGGGCGCCAATGAACAGCGCACCAGCGTGGCCCAGGTGCAACAACAAATCCAGGTGCTTGCCGCTGACCAGCGCAGCATCGAGGAGCAATCGCGCCAGCTCAGTAGCCGCCGCGAACGCCTGAACGGGGATCAAAACGCCTTGGTCGCCCCCGATGAAGCCCGGCTGCTGAACTTGCAAAGCCAGCTGGAGCAGGCGCAGGAGAGCGCTAGTGTGGCAGAAGGTCGCCTGCACGAGTTGCAGGGCAGCGTGCCGCAACTCGACGACAACCGGCGTCAGCAACAACAGGCCGTCAATGCCGAATCGGCACGTCTGGCCGATCTATCAGCCCGGCTGGACGCGCTTAAAGCGTTGCAGGAAAAGGTCAAGACGGACGGCAAGCTGCAACCCTGGCTGACCAGACACGGTTTGGAGACTTTGCAGGGTTTATGGAACCGCATTCACATTGAGCAGGGTTGGGAAAACGCCCTGGAAGGCGCTTTGCGCGAACGACTGAGCGCCTTGGAAGTATCACGGCTGGACATGGTGCGCGCCTTTGGCAACGACGCACCTCCGGCAAAATTGGCCTTTTACAGCCCGCCACTGGCCGCGTTGCCTGAAAAGGCGGGTGCGCTGCCGCGCTTGGCCGACCTGCTGCGCATCAACGATGCCGGTCAAAAGGCCGTGTTGACGGATTGGCTGCAGGGCTGCTTTACCGCCGCCAGTCTTGAGGAAGCCCTGGCCAACCGGGACAAGTTGAAACCGGGTGAGACCATCTTTGTGAAAGCCGGCCACGCCGTGGGCGCCTACAGCGTCAGTTTTTATGCGCCCGACTCCGAGCAGGCTGGTTTGCTGGCCCGCGCCCAGGAAATTGAAAACCTGGAAAAGCAACTTCGGGCCCAGGCCATGATCAGCGAGGAGTCCCGCTCAGGCCTGGTGCGCGCCGAGGCGGCCTATGCCGATGCTTCGCAACGGCTGGTCGCCGTGCGCCGGGAAGCCTTTGATAGCCAAAGCCGGGCTCATGGGCTCCAGGTGGAGACGCTGCGGCTGACGCAACTGGCCGAGCAGGCTAGAGAGCGCAGTGCCCAGATTGCCGGTGACCTGGCGGAGATCGAAGCCCTGTTGGATGACATGCAGGAGCGTCGCGCCACCTTGGAAGCGCGCTTTGAAGAGCTGGACATGCAGCTGGCCGACACCCAGGAGCGCCATGCGCAACTGGACGAACGCGTGATGGTGGCCGAACGCAAATTGAACGAGGCCCGCGAGCAACAACGCAGTCTGGAGCGCCAAGCCCAGGAGGCAACTTTTTCGATGCGCAGCCTCGATGCACGCAAGGCGGAGCTGTTGCGCGCTATAGAAACTGCAGCACAACAGGCTGATTCCGTAAGGGCTGAGGCCCAACGAGCCCAGGAAGAATTGGCGAGATTGAACGACGCGGCGGCGCAGGGTGGTCTGCAAAACGCCCTCGCCCTCAAGCTCGATCGTGAACAGGCGCTGGGCGCAAGGCGCAGCGAATACGACGACTTGACCGCCAAACTGCGCGCCAGCGACGAGCGTCGCCTGCAACGCGAGCGTGAGCTCGATCCCTTGCGTCAACGCATCACCGAATTTCAGCTCAAGGAACAAGCCGCCCGGCTGGGTTTTGAGCAATACACCCAGTTACTCACCGATGCGCAGGCCGATCTCGAAGCGGTGGCGCGAACGCTGTTGGACGGCAATGTGCGTCTGTCCGGCTTGCAAGGCGAGATTGACCGCCTTGCCCGTGACATCGCGGCGTTGGGTGCCGTCAATCTGGCCGCGCTCGATGAGTTGGCAGCTGCCAGCGAGCGCAAGAATTTTCTCGATGCCCAGACTGCCGACCTGGTTGAGGCCATGACGACGCTGGAAGATGCAATCAAGAAGATTGACGCTGAGACCCGCGAGCTGCTCTCGGGCACGTTCAACGCGGTCAACGAGCACTTTGGCCGCATGTTCCCCGAGCTTTTTGGCGGTGGCAATGCGCGCTTGGTGATCACCGGTGAGGAAATTCTGGACTCGGGCGTGCAGGTGATTGCCCAGCCGCCGGGCAAGAAGAACCAGACCATTCATTTGCTTTCGGGCGGGGAGAAAGCGCTGACGGCTATTGCGCTGGTGTTTGCGATTTTCCAGCTCAATCCGGCGCCCTTCTGTCTGCTCGATGAAGTCGATGCGCCTCTGGACGACGCCAACACCGAGCGTTATGCCAAACTGGTGGCAAGCATGAGCCGGGAGACCCAGTTCCTGTTCATCAGCCACAATAAGATTGCCATGGAAATGGCCAAGCAGCTGATTGGCGTCACGATGCAGGAGCAAGGGGTCTCGCGCATCGTGGCAGTGGATATGGATGCAGCCATTTCGATGGCGGAGGTCGTTTGATGGTTTTGAGTAACTTGCAAATTGGTCTGGCTCTTCTGGGCGGCTTGGTGCTGGTGGCGATGGCCACCCACGCCGCCTGGACAGCCCGCAAGAACCGGCCGCGCCAGGCGGCACCCAATGACCCAGTCGTTGGGCCCAACAACGAGTCTCAAGTGGGCGCGGGCATTGAGCCCAGGCTGGACGTGGCCGCGTTTGACGTCGCGAGTTTCCCGTTGCCGGTGCTGGAAAAGCGCGCGTCCATGGACGCCTTGATTGACGTCATTGCGCCGATTGCGCTGGAGGGTCTGGTATCGGGTGATGCCGCACTGGCCGCCATGCCGCCCACGCGACGGGCTGGCAGCAAGCCCTTTGCCATTGAAGGATTCAACGACCTGGCACAGCGCTGGGAGACGCCATTGGCCGGCCAACGCTATGCCATGTTTCAGGCCGGGGTGCAGCTGGCCAACCGCTCTGGCGCGCTCAATGAAATTGAATACTCCGAGTTCGTGATGAAAACGCAGGCCTTTTGCGATGCCATCAATGGCACGCCGGACTTTCCCGAGATGCGCGAAGAGGTGGCCAGGGCGCGTGAACTCGACCAGTTCGCCGGCGAGCACGACGCCCAACTGGGCTTTGTACTGCGCGCCCGCCATGCAGCCTGGAGTCCGGGCTACGTGCAGCAAAATGCCGCACGCCTGGGTTTTGTTGCCGGCGCCATTCCCGGGCGCATGGTCGTGCCCGCCACCATAGCCGGCATGCCGCCGGTGCTGGGTCTGAGTTTTGACACCCAGGCGGCGCTTGCCGACGACCCGGCTCAATCTGCCATTCGCGATGTGGCGATCAGCCTGGATGTGGCGCAGGTTGACCGCGGCGAGTGCGCCTTTGCGCGCATGCGCGAGGCTGCCCTGGCGCTGGCCGACAGCATGGACGGCGTGGTGACGGACGACAACGGTCAGTTGCTCGCCCCTGAGGCGATGGACCTGATTGGCACCGAACTTGAGCAACTGTACGACACGCTCGATCAGCGCGATCTGTCCGCCGGATCGGCGCTGGCGCGGCGTCTTTTTTCCTGACCGGCTGCTGGCCTGATTGTTCATCAAATGGTGACGAAGGAACTGTTCCCGCCCGACGTGTCGCCGCCTGATTCCGCGCGCGCGGCGCAACTCAGGCGCCTGCTGCACGAGCACGCGCACCGCTATTACGTGCAAGACGCGCCGACCATTCCCGATGCTGAATACGACCACCTGTTTCAGGAGTTGCAGGCGATTGAGGCACAGCATCCCGAACTGTTGACGCCAGACTCTCCGACGCAGCGGGTCGGTGGCCGGGCTTTGGCGCAGTTTGCCAGCGTGCGCCATGCCGTGCCGATGCTGAGCATCCGCACCGAGACCGATACGCAGGCCAGCGGTGCGCACAATTTTGACGCGCGCGTTCGGCGTGAACTGGGTCTGGCCGAGTCTGCCAGGCCGGTGGAATACGTGGCCGAGCCCAAGTTTGACGGTCTGGCCATGAATTTACGTTACGAGCAAGGCGTTCTGGTGCAAGCCGCCACGCGCGGCGACGGCGAGGTGGGCGAGGACGTGACGCAAAATGTCCGAACGATCGGCCAGATTCCGCTGCGGCTGCCAATGGGCGTGCCGCCGATCCTGGAGGTGCGCGGCGAGGTCTACATGCGCCGCGATGACTTTGAGACGCTGAACGAACAGCAGCGGGTGCGCGGCCAAAAGACATTCGTGAACCCGCGCAACGCGGCGGCCGGCGCGGTCCGTCAACTGGACCCTGCGATTGCAGCCCAGCGCCCCTTGAGTTTTTTTGCCTACGGTCTGGGCGAGGTTACGCCACCAGAGGCGGGCGGTCCTGAGTTTGGCACGCATTATGAAATGCTGAAAACCCTGAAAATATGGGGCTTTCCGGTCTCAGCCCTCGTCGGCATTGCACAAGGTGCTACTGAATTAATAGCGTATTACGAATCGATAGCACGCCAGCGTGACGCGCTGCCGTTTGATATTGACGGCGTGGTCTACAAGGTCAACAGCCTGGCGCTGCAGCGCCGCATGGGCTTCGTGACACGGGAGCCGCGCTGGGCGGTGGCGCACAAGTTTCCAGCCCAGGAGCAGCTCACCACGGTGCTGGACATCGACGTGCAGGTCGGGCGCACCGGCAAGCTCACCCCGGTGGCCAAGCTGGCACCGGTGTTTGTGGGCGGTGTCACGGTCACCAACGCCACCCTGCACAACGAAGACGAGGCGCGCCGCAAGGACGTGCGGGTGGGCGACACGGTCATCGTGCGTCGTGCCGGTGACGTGATTCCCGAAGTGGTGTCGGTGTTGCTGGACAAACGCCCCCCCGGCGTCACAGAGTTCACCATGCCGCGCCAGTGTCCGGTGTGCGCCAGCGCCGCCGTGCGCGAAGAGGGTGAGGTTGACTACCGCTGCAGCGGCGGGCTGTTCTGCAGCGCCCAACGCAAGCAGGCGATCCTGCACTTTGCCCAGCGCCGGGCGGTCGAGGTCGAGGGGCTGGGGGAAAAGCTGGTTGATCAGCTGGTCGATGGCAAGGCCATCCACACGCTGCCAGATCTGTACCGGCTGGGCCTGACGTCGTTGGCCAGTTTGGACCGTATGGCCGACAAGTCGGCGCAGAATATCCTGCAAGCGCTGGAGAAATCAAAGCAAACCACGCTGCCGCGCTTCCTGTTCGGGTTGGGCATTCGCCATGTGGGCGAGGCCACCGCCAAAGAACTGGCGCGCCACTTCGGCGGCCTGGACGCGATCATGGACGCCTCGCTAGAGCAGCTCTTGCAGGTGAGCGACGTGGGCCCGACCGTGGCGCAAAGCTTGCGCACGTTTTTCGACCAGCCGCATAACCGCGAGGTGGTGGAGCAACTGCGCGCCTGTGGCGTGACATGGCAAGAGGGGCCGCCGGCACCGGTCACGCCCACGCCGTTCACAGGCAAAACCTTCGTCCTGACCGGCACCCTGCCCACGATGAGCCGCGACGAGGCCAAGGACCTGATTGAGGCCGCAGGCGGCAAGGTGGCCGGTTCGGTCAGCAAGAAAACCACTTTTGTGGTGGCGGGCCTGGAGGCGGGCAGCAAGCTCGACAAAGCCAGGGAACTGGGTGTGGCCGTGATAGATGAAGCCGGATTAAAGGAGTTGCTTGATGGCCGTGCGTGAGATTTTAAAAATGGGCGATCCACGTCTGCTGCGCATCGCACAAGCTGTGACCCAATTCGATTCTGACGAGTTGCATCTGCTGATCTCCGACCTGCTCGACACCATGCTGGCGGCCGACGGTGCCGGGCTGGCAGCGCCGCAGATCGGGGTCGATCTGCAACTGGTGATCTTTGGCTCGAACACGCTAAATCCGCGCTACCCCGAGGCGCCAGTGGTGCCAAAAACCGTGTTGATCAACCCGGTGATCACGCCTTTGCCCGGGTCTGACGCTGATGCGACGCTGCTTGAAGTGGACGACTGGGAGGGCTGCCTGTCAGTGCCGGGCCTGCGTGCCATGGTGCCGCGCTTTGCGCGCATTCGCTATACCGGCTTTGACCAGTATGGCGACCCGATCGACCGAACGGTCGAGGGCTTTCACGCTCGGGTCGTGCAGCATGAATGTGACCATTTGATCGGCAAGCTCTACCCGATGCGGGTACGTGATTTCAGCCGCTTTGGCTTTACTGACGTTCTTTTTCCGGGCCTGGATGCATCCCAGGACGACTGAGCTGCAGCGCGCCCGCTGCGGGACCAGCTCACTTATTCAGCGCGGACCGGCAGCGATTCAAGCTTGAAGCGACGGGCCTGCAGCTCGCGGTAGCGTTGCAGTGCGCCCGGGTCGGCTTTGGCCGCCTGGATGGCCTCGGTTTCCTGCACTTTGAGCTTTTCAACCAGCATGCGGTTGAGCAGGTCCCGCAATTCGTTGCTGGCCTCGTCGCTCTGCAGCGGGTCGGCCAGCTCGTAGTCGCTCATGAGTCGAACGGCGAGTTCTTCTTCCGCCCGCCCGCGCAATCCTTCACGCAGCGCCACCCAGGCTTGCGGCCCGTGTTCGTGCAGCTGGTTTTCCAGCCAGACAAACAGCGGTCCATGCGGCTCGGGCAAGTCACACAGCAGGCTGTGGTCTTCGGCCGACAGGACTTCAAGCGCCGCCATGTCGCCCAGCAGCAGGCGCGCGGCGTAGTCAGCCCGGCTGATGGGCCGCGCCCGCCCACTCAGCCGCGGGCGCGGCGCAGATTTTTTAGATGAATTCTGGCTGTAGCCCCCGTATTCATTGGGTAGGTCGCTATGCTTTTCATAATTTCTTGATTTTGCGCTGCCTTTGCTTGCCATCGCGGGGTGCCACACCTCGGTCAATTCGCGGGCGGACAACTGCACCAGATCGGCAATCTCGCTCAGCAATTGCAGTTTGAGGGCGCCCTCGGGCAGCAGTTGCCACAACGGTTTGGCATTGCTGGCGAAGTGGGCGCGGCCTTCTGCGGTGTTCAGGTCGCAGCCTTCGCGTGCCGCGTCGATGAGAAAGCGGCTCAGGGGCACGGCTTCGCTCACGTAGCGCGCGAAGGCCTCCTTGCCAAATTCCCGGATGAAGCTGTCGGGGTCGTGCTCGGGGGGCAAGAACAGAAACTTGACGCTGCGCACATCGGTGGCAAAGGGCAGGGCGCCATCGAGCGCCTTGCGCGCAGCACGTCGGCCAGCCGCATCGCCATCAAAGCTGAAAACCACGGCATCGGTGAAGCGAAACAGCTTGTGCAGATGCTCCGCCGTGCAGGCGGTGCCGAGCGTGGCCACGGCGTTGGAAAAGCCCAGTTGCGCCAGCGCCACCACATCCATGTAACCCTCAGTCACCAGCGCGTAGCCCTGGTCGTTCAGCGCGTTTCGGGCCTCAAACAGGCCGTACAGCTCCCGCCCCTTGCTGAAAACCGGGGTTTCCGGCGAATTGAGGTACTTGGGTTTGTCGTCGCCCAGTACCCGTCCGCCAAATCCAATGCATTCGCCCTTGATGTTTCGGATCGGGAACATGATGCGGTCGCGGAAGCGGTCGTAGCGCTTTTCCTCACCCGACGCCTCGTCAGCATTCAGGATCACGAGGCCACTCTCGACCAGCAGCGGATCGTCATAGTTAGCAAACACGCTGGCCAGGCTGCGCCAGCCTTCGGGCGCGTAACCCAGGCCAAACTGCTTGGCAATTTCACCCGATAAGCCGCGGCCCTTGAGATAAGCCACGGCCCGAGGGGACTCTTTCAGCTGTTTCTTGTAGGCATCGCCCGCCTTTTCGAGCACGCTGTTCAAGGTGCTCTGCTTTTGCCGCTGCTCGAGCGCGCGCGCCCGGTCTTGCGGGCTGGCGTCGTCCTCGGGCACTTGCAGTCCGTATTGCTGGGCCAGGTCTTGCACCGCCTCGACAAAGCTCATGCCCGCGTGCTCCATCAGGAAACTGATGGCGTCCCCACTCTTGCCGCAGCCAAAGCAGTGGTAGAACTGTTTGCTCGGGCTGACCGAGAACGAGGGCGACTTTTCCCCATGAAACGGGCACAGGCCCATGAAGTTGGCGCCGCCCTTCTTGAGCTGCACATAACGGCCCACGATCTCCACCACGTCAGCGCGTGCGAGCAACTCCTGAACAAAGGTCTGGGGAATGGACATGCAGCGATTGTAGGAAGGCCAGGGCTCCAAGCCCGCTCAGCGCCTGATCAATATTTCTTTGCCTGCCGGGTCACCCGCGCTCGCCCCGCAGCAGCGACCGCCCGCAGGCGCCGGGCCGGAGTCAACGGCGCTACAGAACTTGCGGGAACTGGCTTTAGTGCTTAAGACTCAGCGCGGTGCCAGGCGAATCGCGCCGTCCAGGCGAATCACTTCACCATTGAGCATGTCATTCTCGAAAATATGTTGCGCCAGTTTGGCATAGTCCTGCGGCGTTCCCAGGCGCGACGGGAACGGCACGCTGGCGGCGAGCGAGTCCTGCACCTCCTGGGGCATGCCAAACATCATGGGCGTGCCAAAAATGCCGGGGGCGATGGTCATGTTGCGAATGCCGTTGCGCGCTAGGTCGCGCGCGATCGGCAGTGTCATGCCGACGATGCCGCCCTTGGACGCACTGTAGGCGGCCTGACCAATCTGACCGTCATACGCGGCCACCGACGCGGTGGAAATCAGCACGCCGCGCTCGCCGGTGGCTTCCGGGTCGTTCTTGCACATGGCGTCCGCCGCCAGGCGAATCATGTTGAAACTGCCGATCAAATTGACCGTGATGCACTTGGTGAACACGCCCAGGTTGTGCGCGCCATTTTTGTTCACGGTCTTCTCGGCCGGGGCAATGCCCGCGCAGTTGACCAGGCCCATGAGCTTGCCCATGGACACCGCCTTGGCGACCACGGCCTGACCGTCGGCTTCCTGGCTGACATCGCACTTGACAAAAGCACCGCCAATGTCTTTGGCAATGGCTTCGCCTTTTTCAACCTGCATATCGGCGATGACCACTTTACCGCCCTTGGCCGCCAGCATGCGCGCCGTGCCCTCACCCAAACCTGAGGCGCCACCAGTGACGATGAAAACTTTGCCTGCGATGTCCATGTGAAACTCCTTGTGATTGACGTTAACGTAAACGTCAATTATGACGCATCGACATTGGCGTGAATCTGTTCAGCGCCTGGACTTGGTCGCGGCAAATTGGCGCCGGCCCCTTCAGGCAATCGTTCGCCAGTTGGTCTTGAGTCGTCAGCAGCTTGTCTTGATCAGCGCAGCGGCCTGCTTCACCAAATCGGGGCCGCGGTAGATGAGACCGGTATAGATTTGCACCAGGTCGGCGCCCGCCTTGATCTTGCTCACGGCATCGGCGGCACTCATCACGCCACCGACGCCAATGATGGGAAAGTCCGGGCCCAAAGCGGCGCGCAGTTGCCCAATGACGCGGTTGCTCTTCGCCAGCACCGGCGCCCCAGACAGGCCACCGGCTTCATCGGCATGCGCCAGACCCTGCACGGCTTCACGGCTGAGTGTGGTGTTGGTGGCAATCACGCCGTCCATGCCATGGCGCTTCAAGGTGGCGGCAATCACCGCCACTTGGGAAGCGTCGAGGTCGGGAGCAATCTTGACAAAGATCGGCGTCTGTTTGCCATCTTGCGCGGCAAGAAGCAGGCGCCGCTGCGCAATCGCGCCCAGCAGGCTGTCAAGCGCGTCATCGCTTTGCAGTGCGCGCAGGTTTTTGGTGTTTGGGCTCGATATGTTGACGGCGACGTAGTCGGCATAGGGGTAGACCGCGTCCAGGCAAGTGAGGTAGTCGTCCGTGGCGCGTTCCATCGGTGTGGCGGCGTTCTTTCCGATGTTCAAGCCCAGCACCATGGGGGGCGGCATTTTGGCGGTTTTGGGGTCTTGACGCTGGAGGTAGAACCGCGATTCTTTGATGTTCGAGATAAAGCTGGCCAGACCCTCATTGTTGAAGCCAAAGCGGTTGATCAAGGCCTGCGCCTGCGGCAAGCGAAACAGGCGTGGTTTGGGGTTGCCCGGCTGGGCCAGCGGGGTCACGGTGCCGACTTCGATAAAACCGAAGCCCATGGCACCCAGGCCATCAATGCAGCAGGCGTTTTTATCGAGCCCGGCGGCCAAGCCCAAGCGGTTTGGAAATGTCAGGCCGGCCAGCTTGATCGGGTCATCGACCCGGTTGGCGCAGTAGGCCAACTGCAAAGGGTTTCCCTGAGTGAGCGACAGCGCGTGCAAGGTCAGTTCATGCGCCGTCTCCGGGTCCAGGCTAAATAAAAATGAGCGCGCGAGGGCGTAAGGGATGAGAGCCATTGGATAATTCCTGCATCGTATTTTTTAACTGACCTGATTTTCACTGATGACAAACCCTGTTTCCCAGTCTACCGGCGCGCTTTCGCAAGATGAACTCAAGACACTGGTCGGCCAGGCCGCGCTGGCCTACGTGACGCCGGGAGAAATCGTGGGTGTAGGCACCGGCTCCACCGTGAATAAATTCATCGATGCGCTGGCGGGCATGAAGCACCTGATCAAGGGCGCGGTCTCCAGTTCTGAAGCCAGCACCGTGCGGCTGAAAGCCTTGGGCATTCCCGTTTTTGACGCCAATGAGGTGAGCGCATTGTCGGTGTATATCGATGGCGCCGACGAGATCGATGGCCACGGCAACATGATCAAAGGCGGTGGCGCCGCGCTCACGCGCGAGAAGATTGTGGCGGCGCTCTCGCGCCAGTTTGTCTGCATCGCCGATGAATCCAAACTGGTTGATACCCTGGGCCGCTATCCCTTGCCGGTTGAAATCATTCCGATGGCAACGCAGCGGATCATTCAGCAGTTTGCCAACATGGGCGCGCAGGCGCAGGTGCGGCTGGTCGGTGGCAAAGCGCTGGTGACGGACAACGGTCAGATTTTGCTGGACGTCACCGGTCTGTTGATCACTGACCCGCTGGCCTTCGAGACCCAGGTCAGCCAGTGGCCCGGGGTGGTGACGGTCGGTGTTTTTGCCTATCAGCGGGCTCAGGTTTGCCTATTAGGAACTGCTCAAGGCGTCAAGACCTTGACTTTCTAATGCGTTGCGGCCAGTTGTCTGGTACAGACCTCAACTGATCAGAAATTAGAACTTGATGCCCGCCGGATTGGATGAGTTCTCTGCCGGCCTGCGGCTGGGTTCGGCCGAGCCGGGCGGGGGCTGCTTTTCTTGCGCCTGGGCAGCCGCAACCGGCTTTTGAATCGCAACCAGCGCCGTAGCAGCTGGGCGGCGGTACTGGGGTGGCAGCACTGAAGCCTTGGGGTAGCCCGCAGCATCGAGGTACTGCGTCCATTCCGAATCAGAGAACCCCTTGATTTGCTGGCCGCCGATGGTCAAAAAGGGCAGCGAGTTCTCGCCACTGATGCGCTGCAGTGCCTCGGCATCCTCGGTGGTCGTGACGGTTTTTTCGTTGAAGGGGATGCCGCGCGTACTCAGCAGCGTAACCCCCGAGCGACAGGGCACGCAGTTGCTGGAGGTGTAGAGCGTCACCGGGTATTTGCTGAGCACTTGCCGCAACTCATAGGGCAGCGCCGGCCCGTTGCCACCACCCGACTTGGCGCCAGCTTCAATCGGGGTCACGTTGGCTGCCGTGACCGGTGGCTTGTCCGAAAAAGTCACTTTTCCGTCCGGCCCGACGATGCGATAGACCGTCTGCGCTTGCGCCAGGCTCAGCGTTAGCAACAGCGCCGCACAAAGCGCAGGGGCACCCCATGTCCGAGGGGTGGTTTGATGAACACTGTTTTTCATAAGGAACACTCGCTTCACTGTTTATCAGACATGCCTTGATGGCGCAGCAAGGCATCAAGCTCGGGTGCCCGGCCGCGAAAGGCCTTGAACGACTCGATGGCCGGGCGGCTGCCACCGGATTCCAGAATCGCTTGCCGGTATTTTCGACCGGTCTCAAGATTCGGCAAACCGTCATGGCCCACCGTTTCCTCAAAAGCCGCATAGGCATCGGCGCTCAGCACCTCGGCCCACTTGTAGCTGTAATAGCCGGCGGCGTAACCCCCTGCAAAAATATGGCTGAAGGTGTGCGCCGTGCGGCTCCAGTCTGGTGGTTGCAGCACCGCCACTTCGGCCCGCACCTGATTCAAAAGGGGCATCAGATCCAGCGCGGGATCGTGGGCGGTGTGCAGCAGCATATCAAACAATGAAAACTCGATCTGGCGCAGCGTTTGCATGCCGCTCTGGAAGTTTTTCGCCGCCAGCATCTTGTCGAAGAGGGCGCGCGGCAGCGCCTCACCGGTGTCGACATGCGCACTCATGTGGCTCAACACGTCCCATTCCCAGCAGAAGTTTTCCATGAACTGGCTGGGCAACTCCACCGCATCCCACTCCACGCCGCTGATACCCGACACGTCGCGCTCGTTGACCTGCGACAGCAGGTGTTGCAGGCCGTGTCCAAATTCGTGAAACAGGGTAGTGACATCGTCATGCGTGAGCAGCGCAGGCTTGTCGTTCACGCCGCCGGCAAAGTTGCACACGAGATGCGCCACCGGCGTCTGCAACTGCTGCGTGTCCGGACGCAGCCAGCGCGAGCGCACATCGTCCATCCAGGCGCCCCCGCGTTTGCCGGTGCGCGCCGAAGGGTCCAGGTAAAACTGGCCAACCAACTGACCTGCGCGCTCGATGCGAAAGAACTTGACACCGGCATTCCAGACTGGCGCCTGGTCTTCGCGGATGCTCACCTCAAACAGCGTCTCGACGATCTTGAACAGGCCCGCAAGCACCTTGGGCGCAGGAAAGTACTGCTTGACTTCCTGTTCGCTGAAGGCATAACGCGCTTCTTTCAGCTTTTCGCTGACGTAAGGCCAGTCCCAGGCTTGGGGGTCAGGCAGGTTCAGCTGCTGTGCTGCGAATGCGCGCAGATCGGTCAGGTCTTTCTCGGCGTACGGTCGCGCCCTGCTGGCCAGGTCGCGCAAAAAGGCAATCACATGCTCGGGCGACTCGGCCATTTTGGGTACGAGCGAGAGTTCGCCAAAACTGCGGTAGCCGAGCAACTTGGCTTCTTCCAGGCGCAAGGCCAGCATTTCATTGATGAGCGCCGAGTTGTCGAACTGGCGGGTGGCCGGGTCGGCCTGATCGGAAGCGCGTGTGACGTACGCGCGGTACAGCCTCTCGCGCAGGGTGCTCTTGCGGGCGAACTGCATCACCGGCAAGTAGCACGGCATTTTGAGCGTCAGCTTGTAGCCTTCTTTGCCTTCTGCCTTGGCGGCGGCCAGGGCGGCCTGCTGCACATCATCGGGCACGCCGTCGAGTTCAGACGCTTGCGCGTAATAGGCAAAGGCATCGGTCGCGTCCAGCGCGTTTTCGCTGAACTTTTGGCCCAGCTCGGCCTGGCGCTCCTGAAGGGCGGCAAAGCGCTCGCGGTCCGCGCCCACCAGCTCCGCGCCACCTAGCACAAAATTGCGCAAGGCATTTTTGTGGGCCTGACGCTGTTCAACGTTCAGGGCGCTGGGGTCAATAGCCTTGTATTTGGCGTACAGGCGCTCGTCCAAGCCCAGCCGGGTAAAAAACTCTGTGATTTTGGGCAAGGCTTCGTTGTAAGCGGCCCGCAGCTCGGGCGTGTCGGCCACGCTGTTCAAGTGACTCACGGCACCCCAGGCGCGTCCCAGCTTTTCGGTGGCGACATCCAACACGCTGGCAATGTTGTCCCAAGCGGCCGGAAAATCAGGAGCCGTCACGGTTTCAAGCGCCGTGCTGGCAGCGGCCAGCAACTGGTCGACGGCAGGCGCTACATGGCCCGGCTTGATCTGGTCAAACAGTGGCAAGTCGTCAAAGGAGAGCAGGGGATTGTTCATAAGTTCTATCTTGCGGCCTGGAGCCGCCAATTCAAGGGAGACCGACGCCGGGCCGCCCCAAGTCGGTCTGCGGCCCCCTCGGGGGGCAGCACAGTACGCGCAGCGACAAGCGTGGGGGCCACATCAAGCGGTGCGCTCGGCGGCTTCAAGGGTGTTGACCAGCAACATCGTAATGGTCATGGGGCCAACCCCACCGGGCACCGGGGTAATGAAGCCGGCAACTTCCTTCACGCCGGCAAAATCCACGTCGCCACAGAGCTTGCCTTCATCAGTGCGGTTCATGCCGACATCAATCACGACTGCGCCGGGTTTCACCATGTCCGCGGTCAGCACATTGCGCTTGCCCACGGCGGCGACGACAACATCGGCCTGGCGCGTGTGGTAGCCGATATCCAGGGTGGCGCTGTGACACACGGTGACGGTGGCATTGGCTTGCAGTAGTAAAAGCGCCATCGGTTTGCCCACCGTGTTGCTGCGCCCGATCACCACGGCGTGTTTGCCGCGCAAATCGATGCCAGTGGTTTCAATCAGCTTCATGCAGCCGTAAGGGGTGCAGGGCCTGAAACCAGGCGCGCCGGTCATCAGCTCGCCGGCGCTCAAGGTGGCGTAACCATCCACGTCCTTGCTCACGGCAATCGCCTCAATCACCTTGTGCGGGTTGATGTGTTTGGGGATTGGCATCTGGACCAGAATGCCGTGGATCGCCGGGTCGGCATTGAGCGCGGCAATGCGCGCGAGCAGCGCTTCTTCGGTCATGGTTGCTTCGTACTTCTCGAACACCGAGTGCACGCCAGTGTCCAGACACGCCTTGACCTTGTTGCGCACATAGACGGCGCTGGCGGGGTCTTCGCCGACCAGGATGACCGCCAGGCCCGGGGTGACGCCGCGGCCTTTGAGCGCCAGCACGCGGGTGGCCACGTCAGCGCGAAGTTTGGCAGAGAGGGCGACACCATCGATGATTTGACCGAATTGCTGCGTTGTCATGAATTACGTTCCTACAAGTAAAAAAGCCCGCTAGCCCTTATCGGAACTGCGCGGGCAGCTATCAATTAAATACCTTCAAGCCTTGACGGGGGTTTGTCCCAAAGCAATTTTCAACAGGTCAGCCACGGTGTTGGCGTTGAGCTTTTCCATGATGTTGGCACGGTGCGCCTCCACCGTCTTGATGCTGATGCCCAGGTCGTCGGCAATCTGCTTGTTCAGACGCCCGGCCACGATCCGCTCCAGAACCTGCGCTTCGCGCAGTGTCAGGCGCGCCATCAGGGCGTCGCGGCTGGCCGCGCTTTGGTGTTCGGCAAAAGCATCTTTGGCCTGCTCCAGCATGCGCTCGACCAGGGTCACCAGCTGGTCTTCCTTGAAGGGCTTCTGGATAAAGTCCATAGCCCCCTTTTTCATGGTGTCCACAGCCATCGGCACGTCACCATGGCCGGTGATGAAGACAATGGGAAGCGGTGAGTGGCTCTCGATCAAACGGCTTTGCAGTTCCAGACCGGTCATGCCGCCCATACGGATGTCCACAATCAAGCAGGCCACTTCACGCGCGTCGTAACGGCTCAAAAACGATTCACCGGATTCAAAGCAGCGCACCCGGTAATCTTTGCCTTCAAGCAGCCATTGGAGCGAATCGCGGACTGCTTCGTCATCGTCCACCACGTAGACCGTTCCCTTTTTTGGTATCAGACTCATGTTTTGCTTGGGTGTCCTTGGTTGTCTTTGGCTTGACCGGTTTGCAGAATTGACTGCAGCGGCAGTACGTCTATCAGGGGAATCCAAAATGAAAAAGAGCAGCCAGTCAGCTCGGGCCCATTGTAGAGGTTCTCGGCTTTCATCCGGCCCTGGTGCGATTCGACAATTGAGCGGCAAAGACTCAGGCCGATGCCCATGCCTTCCGCCTTGGTGGAATGAAAGGCTTCATACAGCCTGGCCATCACCTCCGGCGCGAGCCCCTGGCCCGAGTCCAGCACGGCGAATTCAATCACCGGCTTGTCGTCGACTTGCGTTGGCGCCACGCGCAGCATCACGCTTCGTTGCGCCGTCGGCCGCAAAGCAGCATCCACCGATTCAGCGGCATTTTTCAGCAAGTTGACCAAGACCTGCTCAATCAGGATCGGATCGACCAGCAGGGCGGGCAGCCGCGGCGCCACGTAATGCGTCAGGCGCACGTTACGCCTGCGCATCTCGATTTCCACAAGTTCTACCGCCTCATCGACCATGCTCTCGATATTCGACAACGTCCGGTTGGGCTCACTGCGCTTCACGAATGAGCGGATCCGATGGATGATTTGACCGGCCCGCTGCGCCTGCTTGGCGGTCTTCTCCAGCGCGCCCAGCAGATCTGCCTCATTGATCTGTTGCGCCTTGATGCGAGACACCATGCCGTTGCAATAGTTGTTGATGGCCGTGAGCGGCTGGTTGAGTTCATGTGCGACGCTGGAGGCCATCTCGCCCATGGTGATCAGGCGGCTGGCGGTCTGGGCGCGCTCAATCTGGGCAGCAGATTGCTCCTCTGCGACGCGGCGGGCAGTAATGTCAGTGGCAATGACCATCTGCGCCAGCCGACCGTCGACCCAACTCAGATAGCGGGTGCGCACCTCCAGCCACTTGCCCAGCGCATCCACGTACAACTCGGCGCTTTCAGACTCATTGTCGTGCAGCGAGTCGGTAGGCAGGCCGGCAAAGGCGTCCACCTGGTCAAGCGATTCATCACTGGTGGCGGTTGCCGGCACACCGGCCTCGGCGACCATTTGCAGATGTCCGCCCGCTTCAGTGCCGAACCACAGTCGGTACAGTTTGTTGGCAAAGAGCAGCTCATCGCTACCCAGTGGTGCCACCGAGATCGAAGCGTCCAGCGCTTCGAGCACCGTGGTAAAGCGTTCATGCGACGCTGACAACTGGTCCCGAATCCGGTTCGGCTCGCTGATGTCGGTCATGGACGTCATCCAGCCGGTCTGCATGCCATGGGCATCGATCAGTGGCGAGACGTAGAGCCGTGCCTCAAACATGGAACCATCCCGGCGCTTGACGCGAAACTGGATGCCATGGGTCTGGATCTTGCCTGCCAGTTCTTCTTGCAGACGTGAAGACAGCGCATCAAAGTCGGCATCTGGCCAATAGGGAAAGGGCGCGCTTCGTCCCACCAGCTCGGGTTCACTCCAGCCCGTCATGCGGCAAAAAGCCGGGTTGACATAGGTGATGCGGCCTTGCAGATCGAGCGCTCGCATGCCGGTCAACATGGAGTTTTCCATCGCGCGGCGAAAGCTGGTTTCCGATATCAAGGCCTGCTGCGCTTGCATGCGCCGACGCGTATGGCGCCAGTTGGCGATCAGCATCCAGGCCGTCATCAAGCTCAGTACGTTGACCAACCAGAACAACCCACTGCCCACCAGACCGAGCGAGGTTTGATAAGCCTGGGCTCGTATCACCAAGCCATTACCCACCGGAGACACCGGCACTTCGTAGACATTGACCGGCTTGTCCCAGGGCAGCAGACGGGCGCCGGTTTTGCGCGGTGCGATGCCCGTGCCCGCCAGCATGGCCCCATTGGCATCATGGAACGAGACCGCGTAGCGGGCCGACACTTCGGCCGGCACGCCGTAGCGGAACAGACCGTCGATCGAGAATTCGGCCAGCAGCACACCCAAAAAGCGCGCGCGGTCGTTGAACGGAATGTGCAGTTGCAGCACAGCGGGGGCGGTGGCGCTGGCCTCACGCATGGCATAGATGGGCTGCTGCAGTTCCCGTGCCAGGTTGTAGCTGTTGACGGATTCGCCCGCTTCCAGCGTGTCGCCTTGTTTTCTCAACTGCTGCGGCGCCAGGCTGACCGAGCCGAAGCTCGCTTTGACGTTGCGACGGTTGTCAATCCAGCTCAGGCTTTCCAACTCGGGGTATTGGTTCACGATGGCCTCGGCCCGGCTCTGAAAGTCGTCGGCATCGAGTTCCCGGTTCGACACTTCACGCGCAATTCGCATGAGTTGCTCCTGCCGCTCCAGCAGGCGTAGGCGCAGTCGTTGCTGGGTGTACTCGACATCGCGATTGACGGCCTCCTGCTCCCGGTCAATCTCTTCCAGCCGCAAATAGCCAAAGGCCGCCACGATCGCCGCCAGAAACAGGACCACTGCCGCCAGCGGTGCGAGCACGGCAAATCGGTCCTGGCGCTGCGGCGTCAGGCGATGCCACCAGTTCTTTAACCTTGTCAGCAGCGGTAGCTTCGCGGGCGCGAAGACTGAGAGGGGAAGACTTGAAGGCATAGTGCGAAGTGTAGATGCCGGCTTGTTGATCAGCGCCTGCTTAACCGCTAACGCCAGGCGCTGAGGGGCGTTAATGACGATGTTATTTCTCATTATGAAATCAAGATGCACAATTTGAAATATTGCAGGAAATATGGCAGAATTAAAAAGTTGGAATTTTCAGGAATTCCCAATACCATCAAAACGATAAACATCCCAGGAGACAAGAAATGTCAGTAGCCCCAGACAATTCGGCGGGCGCAGCAGCGTCTGACGCGGACAGCCAGGAAACTCGCGAATGGATGGACGCGCTGTCCGCCGTCATCCAGACAGAGGGCCCGCAGCGCGCCCATTTCCTGCTGGAACAGCTGCTTGAGCATGCCCGCCAGAGCAGCATCGACATGCCTTTTTCGGCCAATACGGGCTATGTCAACACCATTGAAGTGGATCAAGAGGAACGATGCCCCGGCAACATCGAGATTGAAGAACGCCTGCGCGCCTACATGCGCTGGAACGCCATGGCGATGGTGGTCAAGGCCAACCGCCATCATCCGGTGGATGGTGGCGACTTGGGCGGGCACATTGGCTCCTTTGCCTCGCTGGCCCACATGTTCGGCGCGGGCTTCAACCATTTCTGGCACGCCGAGAGCGAAGGCCATGGCGGTGACTGCCTCTATATACAAGGTCACGTGGCGCCCGGCGTCTACGCCCGCGCCTTTATGGAAGGGCGCTTGACGGAAGAGCAATTGCTCAACTTCCGCCAGGAAACTGGTGGCAAGGGCTTGTCCAGCTACCCGCACCCCAAGTTGATGCCCGAGTTCTGGCAATTCCCAACCGTCTCCATGGGCCTGGGGCCGCTGATGGCCATTTACCAGGCGCGCTTTTTGAAATACCTGCACGCGCGTGGCATCGCCAACACGGAGAACCGCAAGGTCTGGGTGTTTTGTGGCGACGGTGAAATGGACGAGGTCGAGAGTCTGGGCGCGATCGGACTGGCTGCGCGTGAAAAGCTTGATAACCTGATTTTTGTCATCAACTGCAACCTGCAGCGCCTGGATGGCCCGGTGCGCGGCAACGGCAAAATTGTGCAAGAGCTGGAGGGAGATTTCCGCGGCGCCGGCTGGAACGTCATCAAGCTGCTGTGGGGCAGCAACTGGGACCCGCTGCTGGCGCGTGACAAGGACGGCGCCCTGCGCAAGGTCATGATGGACACACTCGACGGCGACTACCAGACTTTCAAGTCCAATGACGGCGCCTATGTGCGCAAGCATTTCTTCGGCCGCGACCCGAAGACGCTGGAGATGGTGGCCAAGATGAGCGACGATGACATCTGGAGCCTGCGCCGCGGTGGTCATGATCCACAAAAAGTCTATGCCGCCTACCACAAGGCCGTCAATCACAAGGGCCAGCCGAGCGTCTTGTTGATCAAAACCGTCAAGGGTTTCGGTATGGGCAAGAGTGGTGAAGGCAAAAATGCCGTGCACCAGACCAAGAAGCTGACTGACGAAGACATCAAGATCTTTCGCGACCGTTTCAACATCCCGATTCCAGACAGCGAGCTGTCCAAGCTGCCGTTCTACAAGCCGGCTGACGACACACCTGAGATGCGTTACCTGCACGAACGGCGCAAGGCCTTGGGGGGCTATTTGCCGCATCGGCGCACCAAAGCCGACGAGAGTTTCACCGTGCCCTCGCTGGAAACCTTCAAAGCCGTGCTCGACCCGACCGCTGAAGGACGCGAGATCTCGACCACCCAGGCCTATGTGCGTTTTCTCAGCCAGTTGCTGCGCGACCAGGCGCTGGGTCCGCGCGTGGTGCCGATTCTGGTCGACGAAGGCCGCACCTTTGGTATGGAAGGTTTGTTCCGCCAGATCGGCATCTACAGCCCGGAAGGCCAGAAATACACCCCGGTCGATAAAGACCAGGTCATGTACTACAAGGAAGATGCCAAGGGCCAAATGCTGCAAGAAGGTATCAACGAAGCCGGCGGCATGGCGAGCTGGATTGCGGCGGCCACCAGTTACTCGACCTCCAACCGCATCATGGTGCCGTTTTACGTGTACTACTCGATGTTCGGCTTCCAGCGCATCGGCGACCTGGCCTGGGCGGCTGGCGACATGCAGGCGCGCGGCTTTTTGCTGGGCGGCACGTCCGGGCGGACCACGCTCAATGGCGAAGGCCTGCAGCATGAAGACGGTCACAGCCACATTTTGGCGGGCACCATTCCCAACTGCATCAGCTACGACCCGACCTTTGCGCATGAGGTGGGCGTGATCCTGCACCACGGCTTGAAGCGCATGGTCGAGAAGCAGGACAACGTCTACTACTACATCACGCTGCTCAATGAAAACTACCCGATGCCGGGCCTCACGGCAGGCACCGAAGAGCAGATCATCAAGGGCATGTACTTGTGCAAGCCGGGCACGCCAGCCGGCAGCAAGCTCACAGTGCAGCTGCTGGGCTCGGGCACGATCCTGCGCGAATCGATTGCCGCGCAAGAGCTGCTGGCCAAGGACTGGAACATCAGCGCCAACGTCTGGAGCTGCCCCAGCTTCAACGAACTCGCGCGTGACGGCCAGAACTGCGAGCGCCACAACCTGTTGCATCCAGCGGCGACGCCCAGCGTGTCATTTGTCTCCCAGCAGCTTGAAAAGCACAGCGGCCCCGTGGTGGCATCAACCGACTACATGAAGGCTTATGCCGAGCAGATTCGCTCTTTCATTCCCAAGGGCCGCACCTACAAGGTGCTGGGCACCGACGGTTTTGGCCGCAGCGATTTCCGCTCCAAGTTGCGTGAGCACTTTGAGATCAACCGTCACTTCATCGTGGTGGCGGCGCTCAAAGCCTTGAGTGAAGAAGGCACCTTGCCCGTTGCCAAGGTGGTGGAGGCGATTGCCAAGTACGGCATCCAGACTGACAAGATCAATCCGCTCTATGCCTGATCTGCTTCACCGGCCGCGTTGAGACCCGGCCCCGCGACACCAGAGCGGGGCCGGGCGGCGGCCGCTGCGCAACAAGTTTCATAATGAGCCGGGGGCACGCGTGCCTTGCCCTGTAACTGAATAAATTTGGAGAGATGTATGTCCTTAATCGAAGTAAAAGTCCCGGACATTGGCGATTTTGACGAAGTGGCGGTGATTGAATTGCTGGTCAAACCGGGCGACACCGTCACCGCCGAACAAAGCCTGATCACGGTGGAATCCGACAAGGCGTCAATGGAAATCCCATCGTCTGCGGCGGGCGTCGTCAAGGAACTCAAGCTCGCCTTGGGCGACAAGGTCAAGCAAGGCTCATTGGTCTTGCTGCTGGAGGTGGCAGATGCTGGGGCCGCAGTTGCTGCGCCGTCTGCTGCGGCACCGGCGAGTGCGCAGGAAATTAAGCAAAATCAGGCTGTAGCCCGCGTCGTTCCTAAACAAGCAGCTACTAATATTGATTCATCCAGTGTCGGCCCGATCGAAGTGCACGTGCCCGATATTGGCGACTTCAAGGATGTGGCGGTGATCGAGGTCATGGTCAAGGTGGGCGACACGGTCCGGCTGGAGCAGAGCTTGATTACCGTGGAGTCCGACAAGGCGTCGATGGAAATCCCGTCCAGCGCGGCGGGCGTCATCAAGGAGCTCAAGGTCAAGCTTGGCGACAAAGTCAATATCGGCGACTTGCTGGCGATTCTGGAAGGCAACCTGCCGGTTGCAGCGGGTGCCGCTGCTCAGCCTGTCGCGACGACGGTTTCAGCACCTGCCGTGGTCCCCGTGGCTGCGCCAGCGGTTGCGCCCGCTGCAGCGGCGTTGGTCGTGCCCGCGCACAACCCCAACGCGCCTGCATTGGGCTTGCCGCACGCTTCGCCGTCGGTGCGCAAGTTTGCCCGCGAACTGGGCGTGCCGCTGGAGGAAGTCAAGGGCTCGGGCCTCAAAGGCCGCATCACTGACCACGATGTGCAAGCCTTCACCCGCTCGGTCATGAGTGGCGCGGTTCAAACACTCACGGCTCAAGCTCAGCCCAAGGCGGCGACCGCCGCTGCCGGCAATGACGCTGCGGGCTTGGGCCTGATCCCATGGCCCAAAGTGGACTTCGCCAAGTTCGGCCCCATCGAGCGCAAAGACCTGAGCCGCATCAAGAAGATCAGCGGCGCCAACCTGTTGCGCAATGCGATCCTGATTCCGGCCGTGACCAACCATGACGACTGCGACATCACCGACCTGGAGGCCTTTCGCGTCTCGACCAACAAGGAAAACGAAAAGTCTGGCGTGAAAGTGACCATGCTGGCGTTTCTGATCAAGGCCTGTGTGGCGGCGCTCAAGAAATACCCCGAGTTCAACAGCTCGCTCGACGCTGAGAGTGACGGTTCGGCGCTGATCTACAAGCAGTACTACCACATCGGTTTTGCCGCGGACACGCCCAACGGCCTGATGGTGCCGGTGATCAAGGATGCCGACAAAAAAGGCATCATGCAGATCTCGGTGGAGATGGGCGAACTGGCCCAAAAGGCGCGCGACGGCAAGCTGAGCCCGTTTGAAATGACCGGTGCCAGCTTCACCATTTCGAGTTTGGGCGGCATTGGCGGGCGTTACTTCACGCCCATCATCAACGCGCCTGAAGTGTCGATTCTGGGCGTGTGCCGCTCCACCATCGAACCGGTGTGGGACGGCAAGGCGTTCCAACCGCGCCTGATGCTGCCACTGTCCCTGACCTGGGACCACCGCGTGATTGACGGTGCCGCTGCAGCCCGGTTTAACGTTTATCTGGGACAGATCCTGGGCGATTTCCGTCGGGTGTTGCTTTAATTAGAAAGAAAATATGGCACTTATCGACATCAAAGTCCCCAACATTGGCGACTTCGCCGAAGTCACCGTCATCGAGCTGCTGGTCAAGCCCGGCGACACCGTCCGGGCCGAGCAGAGCCTGATCACCGTGGAATCGGACAAGGCGTCCATGGAAATTCCCTGCAGCCACGCGGGCGTGGTGAAAGAACTCAAAGTGGCGCTGGGCGACAAGGTTTCCGAAGGCTCGCTCTTGCTGGTGCTGGAGGCAGCAGATGTGGTCATTCCACAAGATTCCAAGCCAAATCCGGCTGTAGCCCCCGTCCCGTCGGCACAGGCAGCTACACAAACAGTAGCATCTGCGGTTGTGAATGCGCCCACCCCAGCCGCCACTGCCGCCAGCTATGCAGGCGGCGTCGATCTGGATTGCGATTTGCTGGTGCTCGGCGGCGGCCCTGGCGGCTATTCGGCGGCCTTCCGCGCTGCAGATTTGGGCCTCAAAGTCATCCTGGCCGAGCGCTACGCGCAACTGGGCGGCGTCTGCCTAAATGTCGGCTGCATCCCGTCCAAAGCGCTGTTGCACGTGGCAAGCGTCATTGACGAAGTCAGCCACCTGGCTGCGCTGGGCGTTGATTTTGGCAAGCCTGGAATCAATGTGGACACCTTGCGCGGCCACAAGGAAAAGGTCGTCGGCAAACTCACCGGCGGCTTGGCCGCCATGGCCAAGATGCGCAAGGTCACAGTGGTGCGCGGCTACGGCGCGTTTGTCGGTGCCAACCACGTGACGGTCGAAGAAACCACCGGCACATCCCAAGAGAAAACCGGCAAGACGCAGACCATTGCGTTCAAGAAGTGCATCATCGCTGCGGGCTCGCAAGCCGTGCGTCTGCCCTTCATGCCAGACGATCCGCGAGTGGTCGACAGCACCGGCGCGTTGGCCTTGAAGGCAGTGCCCAAACGCATGCTGATTCTGGGCGGGGGCATCATCGGCTTGGAAATGGGCACCGTTTACAGCACGCTAGGCGCGCGCCTGGACGTGGTTGAAATGCTGGACGGCCTGATGCAAGGCGCTGACCGTGATCTGGTCAAGATCTGGCAAAAAATGAACGCGCCACGGTTTGACAACATCATGCTCAAGACCAAGACGGTGGGCGCCAAAGCCACGCCCGAAGGTATTGAGGTCACGTTTGCCTCAGCCGAGGAGGGCGGCACTGCGCCCCCGCCACAAACCTACGACCTGGTGCTGCAAGCCGTGGGTCGCACGCCCAATGGCAAGAAGATCGCTGCCGAGAAGGCCGGTGTTGCAGTCACAGACCGCGGCTTCATCAACGTCGACATCCAGATGCGCACCAACGTGCCCCACATCTTCGCCATCGGCGACATCGTGGGCCAGCCGATGCTGGCGCACAAGGCGGTGCACGAAGCGCATGTGGCCGCTGAAGTCATTGCTGGTGAACTGCAAGGCAACAAGGAATTGGCAGCCGCAGCGTTCAACGCCCGCGTCATTCCGAGCGTGGCCTACACCGACCCCGAAGTGGCATGGGTGGGCCTGACCGAAGACCAGGCCAAGGCCCAAGGCATCAAAGTCAAGAAGGGCCTGTTCCCCTGGACCGCATCGGGCCGCGCCATCGCCAACGGCCGAGACGAAGGCGTCACCAAGCTGCTGTTTGACGACTCCCCCGAAGCGCACGGCCACGGCAAGATCTTGGGCGGCGGCATGGTCGGCACCCATGCGGGCGACATGATTGGTGAAGTGGCGCTGGCGATCGAGATGGGCGCGGACGCCATCGACATCGGCAAAACGATTCATGCACATCCGACGCTTGGGGAATCCATTGGCATGGCGGCGGAGGTGGCGCATGGCTCTTGTACGGATGTGCCGCCGGCGAGGAAGTAGTCCCACACCTCCAAGCAATGATGCAAGGCCCGAACTGGCAACGGTTCGGGCTTTTTGCTGTCCGCTCTATCGGCGCGGATGCGGGTAACTGCCCGCTTCAACAGGCCAAACAAACTACGGCCGGTGACGCGTCACTCCCAAATATTCCAAGATCAGGTGATGGCATTCAAAATTCTTTGGATAGGCCTTTCCAGTTGGAACAATGCGACGGTGACTCGAAAACCGATGGGGCCTTGACGGAGCGATTGCTGCGTTACTGCGACCCTCCACCCTTCGCCATGGAGCGGCTCAAGCAACGCGGCGCTGAATCGACGCGATAGCGGTTTGCCGCGCGGCATTGGGCAGTTCTATGGCCATCGATGCGTCCAAGAGCTGTGCCGCGGCGGCGGGGCCAAGCCGCTCGGTCGCCAGGTCAAGATGGGTGAGGGGCGATTCTCATGCACATCGCGGGTGCCGCGAGCGCGCTGTCGTGGGGCGTGGCGATCGCCGCCGGCGGTGTGGTTGATGATCGTTGCGGCCGCGAAACTCGCCGGGGACTAAAATTGGCGACGATTACGTTGAGTGATTTTCCTAATGGCCCGTGTCATGCTTCTTGATTCGCCTGGTGCGGCTGGTTGTTGTTCTTGAGGAAAACTTTAGTTCCAGCAGAAGTCATCGAAATTACGCGTTTTCTATCACTATCAACAATTTGGCAATCACTCGGAGAACAGCATGCATTTTTATCCCCTACGTACCGTTATTCTGGCCTTGTCCCTCGCCTTTTGCGGCAGCAGCTATGCGCAAAAAGACGAGGTCTTGCTCAAGGCGGCAGAAGGCAGAAAAGCCGGTTTTGTCGCCGATCTTGAAAAACTGGTCAACATCGACTCGGGTACGGGCGATACTGCAGGCCTTTCAAAGATCGAGGCGATCTTGGTCGCGCGCCTCAAGGCGCTTGGCGCGGAGGTGACGCTGGTGCCGTCGGACAAGCCGGCGGTCGGCAACATCATCGTCGGCACGCTCAAAGGCAAGGGCAGCAAAAAAGCCATGCTACTCGTCCACTACGACACTGTTTTCGCGCCTGGCGATGCCGCCAAACGGCCGTTCCGGGTCGAAGGAAACCGCGGGCGCGGGCCAGGTGTCGCCGACGCCAAGCCAGGTCTGCTGTTCATCCTCAACGCCGTTGAAATGCTCAAGGAGCGCGGTTTCGACCAGTACCAGACGATCACGATTTCGTTCAACGCCGACGAAGAGAAAAGTTCGCTGGGTTCCTCCGCGGCAATCAAGAAACTGGCCGCCGATCAGGATCTGGTGCTGTCGTTCGAGCCGCCCGAGAAAGAACAGGTGATCATTTCGACCAACGGCATCGCCTACGTTTACCTCGACGTCAAGGGCGTCTCGTCGCACGCCGGTTCGGCTCCGGAAAAAGGGCGCAACGCGGTGATGGAATTGGCCAACCAGCTTCTGTTGCTCAAGGATCTCGGTGATCCGGCCAAGGGAACGACGGTCAACTGGACCGTGCTGCAGTCCGGCGATCGCGTCAATGTCATCCCGGAAAAAGCCGCCGCCAAGGCCGATATGCGTCTGTCGGTGTTATCCGAAATCGAGCGCGTGCAGCAGGACGCCAACCGGCTGAGCCAGAAGAAGATGATCCCGGAAACCGAAGTGACGGTGCGCGTCGAAAACCGCCGGCCGCCGTTTTCGAAGAACGCCAACACCGACGCGCTGGTGGTCACGGCGCAGGCGATCTACCATGACTTGGGCAAGACGCTCGAACCGGTCGCCATGCGTTTTGGCACCGACGCCGGGTTTGCCTACAACCCAGCCAATGCCAAACAGACCGTTCTCGACGGCATGGGGATTGTCGGCGACAAGCTGCATTCGGTCGATGAATGGGCTGACCTCGACAGCATCGTTCCGCGCCTCTATCTGACAGTCAAGCTGCTCGAGAACAGCCTGTCGGCAAAGTAAGCGATTCGCCAATCGCCGCGGCTTTCGAAGCGGGCCGCTGGCCGTCAGGCAGGTGGCCCGCTTCGCTTGTCGCTGGACTGGCGGTCTGATCGCAAAAGGAAAACGCGAAGAAAATCGGATTCATTGGTCTGGACATCATGGGGCGCCCGATGGCGCTCAACGACTCGCAAGGCCATGAGAAGGGCGACTTGCTGTTGCAGCAGGTTGCACAACGGCTAAGCACCTGCTCCCGCGAAGGCGACACCGTGGCTCGCCTGGGTGGCGATGAATTCGTGGTGATACTCAAAGGCCTGAGCGATACTGCAGCTGACGTGGCCACCCAGACTGAAATAGTGGGCGAAAAAATCATCGTCACACTCAACCAGCCTTACGATCTTGCAGGCTTGGCGCATCACAGCACGCCAATTGTGGCTTTGTCACTCCTGCGGACTTCATTGCACTCGCCGAAGAAACCGGGCTAATTCTGCCGCTGGGTCAATGGGTTCTGACAACGGCCGGTGTGCAGCTATGTGAAGCGCAGAGTCATCGTGGACCGTCAATGCCTGCCCGCACGGCAGGATTGGCGTAGCCCAGGCTTCGACCGTCGTCGGAGCATCCAAACTGAAAATCATGCAGCTCCGCTAGCACCAGCATGGCGTCGGCCGCATGGTGATGGAAACCCGCACGTGCACGCCCCATACCATCACCGCCGTTCATGAGGAGCTTGCAGATATACATCGTCCACTTGTCGTTCAGCACAATAGCCATTTGGTCAATGGAGCTGCTCTGTAAAATAGCTCTCCCGCAAGGTCACATTGATTGCCATAGACGCATGACGACGCTAGGCACTACGCTGGCCGTGTCGATCCCGATGGGTTAAAGTGCGATCAGTCGGCTGAGATCGCATTCCGAACTCACCAGTCCAACTAGAGGAGAGCGTATGTTCCCTGAATTCCGCGACCAAATCACCCAACTCAAAACCACCGACGGCCATTTCGCACGATTGTTTGACCAGCACAATGCACTGGACCAGCAAATTCAGCGCATGCAGTCTCGCAGCGAGCCTAGCACGCCGGTGCAGATTGAGCTGCTGAAGAAAGAGAAGCTCCAGCTCAAGGACCAGATTCACGCAATTTTGAAGAAGGCAGCGCAACCCTGACTCTCGCAGACAGCAGGCCTGAAAAAAGCCCCAGAATGAACGAATTCACGGGCAAGTGCAGGGCAGACCATATGGTTGCATAGACGAACCGGGCAATGCAGAACAGTTCAAGGTTAGCCCGTAGGTGAATCGGGCCCCGCCTTCTTCTGCGCTGTCAGCATTCCTCTTGCTGTGTCTGGGGGTTTAAATTGTGCGGGATGGCACGAGTGAGTTGCTCGAAGGACCATTGTTGTCAATGGCACCGCATTGAAACTGCGCCTGCCGTGGATATTCTTCAGTACGCAGGGCCTGACGGGCGCGCAATGACGGCAAGACAACTTGCAGACCCGAAGTCGTGGCAACTTCTGGTAAAGTTGCCTGCAACAACCTGAAAGCACACTTTGGCAACACCGAATTACGGATACGAAAAACGTCAGAAAGAACTGGCAAAAAAGAAGAAAAAAGAAGAAAAATTGAAGCACAAAGCCGACCGCAAGGTGGGCGAAGGTGCGGAGGGTGATGTGCCCGATGACAACGATGCAGCGCAATCACCTGAGCCCGGCGCAGAAGGCCCGGTGTCGCCCTGAGTGATCCGACACGCGCGTGATGAAACAAGACTCTCGTTTCATCAATAGACAACGGGTGGATTGGCAGGCAGACAAGCCGCGATAATCAAGCCATGTCTTCAACCAAAGTCTTATTCGGCTTCCATGCCGTCGGCGTACGGCTCAAAACCGCGCCCAAATCCATCATCGAAATTTACTTCGAGCCGACACGGCGCGATGCGCGCATGCGCCAGTTTCTGGACAAAGCCAATGAGGCCGGTGCGCGCCTGATCGAGTCCGACAGCACCCGTTTGGCCAAGCTATGTGGCGGCCACGGTCACCAGGGCGTGGCGGCGCGGGTGCAGGAACTGGCACAGGTTCACTCGCTGGACGAACTGCTGGAACAACTCGAAGCCGCCCAAGCAGAAAAGCCCGTGGCCGAGCGCGAAGCACCGTTGATTCTGGTGCTCGATGGCGTCACCGATCCCCACAACCTGGGGGCCTGCCTGCGGGTGGCCGATGGCGCTGGCGTGCACGCCGTGATCGCTCCCAAAGACCACGCCGCCGGCATCAATGCCACGGTGGCCAAGGTTGCCAGCGGCGCGGCTGAAACCGTGCCCTACTTCATGGTAACGAACCTGGCGCGTACCCTGGGTGAACTCAAGGAACGCAATATCTGGATCATCGGCACCAGCGACGTGGCACCTAAAACCATTTACCAGGCTGACCTAAAAGGTCCGGTGGCGCTGGTTCTGGGCGCCGAGGGCGACGGCATGCGCGCGCTGACCGCCAAAACCTGTGACGAGTTGGTGAGCATCCCGATGCGCGGCGCCGTTGAGAGCCTCAATGTGTCGGTGGCCAGCGGCGTGTGTTTGTATGAGGCGCTGCGCCAACGATTGAATTGACCACAGCGCCTTGGCGCTGCATCTCACTTCAGTCTCTCTTTCCCACCTCTTGGGGGTTTTATGGTCACTACTAAATTCAGAGCTACTCATGCTTTATTGGCGGGGGCTAGCGCGTTATTTCTTCTTACAAGTTGCACACAGGAGCAACAGAACAAGATCAGCCGCGACATCCAAAACTGGACCGGGACCAACGGCGTTCTGGAGGTCTACGCGGGCGACAAAGTCGTGCGTCGTTTCCTCAAGATCGACAAGCTCAGCACCGCCATGGGCACAGACGATAACAAGCCACGTCCCTATCGCTACGGTTATGGCGTGCTGGACGAAAACTTGAATTTCGTGGCGGATCCAGGTGAGAAGAAGGTCTACTTCGAGATCAGTGACTACGGCTCCAATTACCTGTTCTTTGAGAGCCCGCGCTGATCAATGGCATCAAACGCGCACCAAGGTTGAGTCGGACCGGCCGGACTCAGAGCTTGTAAAAATCCCGGATGACTTTCCACGCGGCAGCGGCATCGTCGACATAGGTGAACAGGTCCAGGTCCTCTGCCGAAATCACGCCTTCTTCGACCATGGCCTCCATATTGACCAGTCGTTTCCAGTAATCGGTGCCAAACAAGACGATGGGCACGGGTTTGGCCTTGCGGGTCTGCACCAGCGTGATGACTTCAAACAATTCATCGAGTGTGCCAAAACCGCCAGGGAACGCCACCAGCGCCTTGGCCCGCATCATGAAATGCATCTTGCGCAGCGCAAAGTAGTGAAACTTGAAACTCAGGGTCGGCGTGATGTAGGGGTTGGGGCTCTGTTCGTGCAGCAACGCAATGTTCAGACCCACGCTCGGGGCCCCCATCTCATGTGAGCCGCGATTGGCCGCCTCCATGATGCCCGGCCCACCGCCGGTGGCAATGAACAGACGCTCTTCAGGCCGACGATGGGCGCTGTGGCTGGCGACTTGCCGGGCAAATAGGCGTGCCTGGTCGTAGTAATGGGCGCTTCGCAGCTGCCGCTGGGCCAGCATCAACGCCTTCGCATCGCCACTGGTCTGCGCTTGCTGCAGAGAGATTTGCGCCGTCTCGGGCGAAGCCGAGCGGGCGCTGCCGAAGACCACGACGGTGCTGTCGATGCCTTGTTCCGTCTGGTCAAGATCGGGTTTGAGCATTTCGAGCTGAAACCGGATGCCGCGTGTTTCCCGCCGAAGCAAGAATTCAGGGTCGGCAAATGCAAGGCGGTAGGCGTCGGCCTCCAACACAGGGCTGATGACCGCCTGACTTCTCAGCTCCGTCTCGGAATCAGGCAGGCGAGGTTCTGAAATATCTTGAGGGGTGTCCATGGCGCCATTGTGTGCGAAAAACGATGACGAACCGCAAACTCAGGCGGGCCTGGACGATTTAGTTCATGGCAGCTGTTTCGCCAAAGGGCGTTGGGTCAACCAGTGCTGCGCTTGTTTGAACGTTCTCCAGGTCCACCACAGGCGCCCAGCCAAGATCACGGTACGCCGCGGTCGCACCAGGATCACGAGTACCAGAGCGCCCAACGGCCACTGGGGGTTGCGATAAAGCCATTGAAGACCGCGTTGCGCCCGATCAGCTAGCGCCAGCGGCCACCTCAAGACCTGTGCCTGATCGGCCAACTCCAAGCGCAACTGCGCACTGCGCACCAGCAAGCGTTGTTGCCGCACCGCCAGATCATCGTGGTTCATGCAGACCTGCAGGTTGGAGTCCGGCGCGATCCCGCTGCAATTCAGCCAGACTGGCTTCAAAGATACCGTTCGGACTCTGCAGCCGGCGTCGCGCCGCGCGCACCAGCCCGACAGCTGCGATCAAGACCAGCAGCAGCATCACGCCGAGAACGGCCAGGCGGTAGCCGTCCCAAAACAACAGCACGATGAAGCCGCACAACAAGACCAGGCCAACGCCCGCCATCAACAGGGCCAGCAGACCCAAGAGTAGCGCGTCAAAAAGACGCTGCTTTTCCAGTTCGAGCTCGGTGCCCAGCAGTTCCAATCGTACCTGGGCGATTTCAAGCAGCGTGCCAAGCAGGCGGCGCAACGAGGCGAACAGACCGTCAATCTTGCCTGCTTTGCTCATACATTGGGCAGAAAAGCTGCCGATTCAACGGCGACTGATCAGCAGGCCCACGACGAGCCCGATACCCGCCGCAATACCGATTGATTTCCAGGGGTTGTCATGCACAAAATCATCAGCAGCGTGGCCCGCTGCCTTGGCCTTGGCGACGGTTACCTCCTGCAAATGACGCAGCTCGTCTTTGGCCTGGTTCATTCGGGCCTGCACCCGTGAACGCAGATCGGCTGCACTCTCACCGACCTCATCAGCCGTCATGCGCAGTACTTCAGCACCGTCGGAAATGACGGTGCGCAAGTCGCTCATTAGTTTGTCGTTTTGAACCATAGTGTTGTCATCCATTGCAGACCTCCATTGGAATTAAAACCAACTTTAACCATACTGACTGATTCGGTGCCATGACTTGATAAAAATCACAAGCATTGATCATGCATAAATTTGAAGTCTTGAAGTCGGACTAATATATTTGGACCATGACGACAGTTTTTGATCCCATGCGCTTGGGTGCGGTGGCACTCGATGTGCTCGCCTGCGGCCGCGCGGCGCCGCAGGCGATCGTTGCGCGACAAAGATCGCGGCTGGCTCACCTGCTTGATGCCACTGTGCGCGGCTCCAGCCTCTACCGGGAACGCCTGCAAGGCCTGGTGCCCGCCAGCACGCCATTGAGTGCGCTGCCGGTGCTGGACCGGGCCGAGCTGATAGAGCGCTTTGACGATTGGGTGACTGACCCGCAACTGAAGTTGGCGCAGCTTCGCGCCTTTACCGCCGATGCCACGCGCATTGGCGAGCCGTATCTGGACAAATACCTGGTCTGGGAGAGCTCCGGCACCAGCCATGTTGCAGGGGTGTTTGTGCAGGATGCACGCGCGATGGCGGTTTACGATGCACTGGAGGCGCTGCGGCGCAGCACGCCGCGGCCGCTGCAGCGCTGGTTTGATCCCTTGTTGCTGGCGGAACGCATCGCTTTTGTGGGCGCCACGACCGGCCATTTCGCCAGTATGGTGAGCATGCAACGATTGCGTCAACTCAACCCCTTCATGGCGCAAAGCTTGCGATGCTTTTCCATCCTGCAGTCCACCAGCGCGTTGCTCGATGAGCTCAACGCCTTCGCCCCGACTGTGATCGCCACCTATCCAACCGTCTCGGCTCTGCTGGCGGATCTTGCGGCAAAAGGGGCACTGCACTTCAAGCCCAAAGAGATTTGGACCGGCGGCGAGACGCTGAGCCCTGCCGTGCGGCGACACGTAGAACAGGTGCTCGGGTGCGTGGTGCGCAACAGCTATGGCGCCTCGGAGTTCATGTCGATCGGCTGGGAGTGCGGGCACGGGCGGATGCATGTCAATACCGACTGGTTGATTCTGGAACCCATCGACGCAAAAGGCCAGCCCGTGCCGGCGGGGCAAGCGTCCCATTCCACCTTGCTGACAAACTTGGCCAACTTTGTGCAGCCGCTGATTCGTTATGACCTGGGCGACCAAATCACGGTACACCCGGAGCGCTGTGGCTGCGGCTCGTCACTGCCGGTGATTGAGGTGCGGGGCCGCCGGGACGATCCCTTGCTGATGGCTGGACAGGACGGGCGGCAGGTCACGCTCTTGCCGCTGGCGCTGACGACAGTGCTGGAAGATGAGGCCGGGGTTTTCGATTTTCAACTGCGCCAGCAGGATGATCACACCCTGGTCCTCAGGCTCGATCTTCTGGGAGCGGAGGCCGCTGCTGCAGCAGCGCGTTGCGTTAGCGCCTTGGAGCAATTTGCCGTGACGCAGGGACTGGCAGGGCTGCGCGTGCTGACAGAACTGGGGCGGGCGGTGCCGCGCGGGCGCAGTGGCAAGCCGCAACGCGTCGTCGCGCAAGTCCACCGCAAGCAGCGTTGAGCAATGGCGTGTCAGGCGCACACTCAGCGGGTCATCGTCGCTGCGTTGATGCGGATCAAAGCCTCACCAATGGGTCCGCTCATGCTGAGGGCATTGCTGGCATGCCGCACACAGTCGGTGCTCCAGACCTCGCGCACACCCGCGCCCAAAATCATGGACCAGGCATCGCCCACAAAGAGCGCGTGCGTGACCGCCACATCGACCGAGGCTGCGCCCGCAGCCAGCAACTGGCGCGCCGCCTGGGCGAGCGTGTTGCCGGTGCTGACCACGTCATCGAGCAGTACCACTTGACGGCCAGCCACGGGAAGGTCCGGCAGCGCAATCTCGACCGCCCGGTCGCCATGGCGCACCTTGTGGCAGACAGCATGGTCAAAGCCGTGGCGCATGGCAGCCTGAGCCACCCATTGGGCCGACTCTTCATCGGGGCCGAGCAGCAGGGCTTGCGGGCAATGGGTGGCGATCAGGTCTGACAGCAAGGGTGCGGCGCTGAGCACCACGGCGTTGGCCACGGGCACGACTTGCTGCAGTGTGGCGACGCGGTGCAGATGGGGGTCCACCGTGATCACGGCATCAAACAGGCTGGCCAAGAACCGCCCGACAATGCGCTGGCTGACGACCTCGCCCGGTTGGAACGCCACGTCCTGTCGCATGTAGCCGAGGTAAGGTGCGACCAGCGTCAAGTGCCGGGCGCCCAGGTCACGCGCGGTTTGGGTCGCCAACAACAGTTCGATCAATTTTTCATTCGGGTCGCTGAGCGTTCGCAAGATGACCACCTCATCTGGCAGGCTCAAGGGCAGGCGCAGCTTGATTTCGCCGTCAGGAAAGCGGTGGCGATCGATACAGACCAGAGGCTGACCGGCGGCTTGGGCAATGCGCGCCGCGCTCTCTTGCTCATCCTCGAAAAACAGCAATGCAGGTGTTGTTGCCATCAGAATTCCGTGAATACGTGCGGCACGTCCTCTGGGCGGCCCAGGGTGTAGCCGGTCGACTTGGCACAGGCCTGGCGCGCAAAATCAAGGTCGCTTTGAAACCCGGCGTAAACGCGGTACAGAATGTCACCGCTGGCAACCGCATCGCCGAGCTTGCGAAACAGATCAAGGCCAGCGCCGATGACCTTGGGCGCACCCGCCAGACGGGCAATGCGCGCCACCTGCAGGTTGTCGATGCCGGTGACCACGCCGGACTCGCTGGCGCAGATTTCAAAGCTCAAGGCGCCGAGTTGCGGATGGTTGTGGTCAAAGGGCTTGGCGCCCTGGGCGGCAATGATGGCGTTCATTTTTGCCAGCGCTCGGCCAGAATCAAGAATGTCGCGCGCGATCGCAAAGCCGTCACCACCGCGCACATCCGGGTGGCATTCAATCAGGCGACCCGCAAGGCGCAAGGATTTTTGCCGCAAATCATTGGGCGCCCGAGGGTCGTTCTCGAGCACCCGCATCACGTCACGCGCCTCCAGCACCGGGCCAATGCCATTGCCAACCGGTTGGCGTCCATCGGTCACGACCACGTCCAGCGACAGGTGCATCCGGGCCGCGACGTACTCGAACAGCCGGCGCAGACGTTGCGCCTCAGGCATGGAACGCACTTTGGCGCTGGGACCAATGGGAATGTCCAGCACCAGATGGGTCGAGCCCGCAGCGATCTTCTTGGACAGGATGGATGCCACCATTTGCCCGGGGGAATCAAGCGCGAGCGGCCGTTCGACCGAAATCAGCACATCGTCGGCTGGTGACAAATGGGCGGTGCCACCCCAGGCCAGGCAGCCCCGGTGCGCCCGCACGATCTCTGCCAATTGGTCAAAAGGCAGCTCCACGTTGGCCAGTACCTCCATCGTGTCAGCCGTACCGGCTGGCGAGGTGATGGCGCGCGAGGATGTCTTGGGGCAGAGCAAGCCGTGCGCCGCCACAATCGGCACGACCAGCATGGAGCTGCGGTTGCCGGGTATCCCGCCAATGCAGTGTTTGTCCACCACCAGGGGTTCGTGCCAGTCGAGCGTGCGGCCACTGGCCACCATGGCGTCGGTTAAAAAGTACACCTCTTCGCGGTCCAGTTCATTCTGGTTGGTGGCGACTACAAAGGCGGTTAACTCGATTTTGGAATAGTGCAGTTCGGCGATGTCGCGCACGATGCCGAGAAACTCCTCACGCCCCAGCCGTTCGCCGGCCAATTTGCGGTGAAGCGCACCAATGGACTGTGGCGGTTCAGCCTGAGACACTGAGGCGGCATGACCATCCATCACATCCATTTGGGCGTAAGCGTCCTCTGACAGGCCGAGCTCATCGCAGGCCACGATGCTGGTGTCATCTACAACGTTCAGGGTCGCCAGAATGTGGTGCCCGTTGGCCCGGACCTCCACCTTGGACAGGGCCTGAAAGCCCTCCGCCCGCACCACTGCGCAGTCGCGGTGCAGGTAGGCCACGTTTTCACGGTACGTGTCGATCGCCACCCGGCGCAGCAGCAGTTGGCTGGCTGGCTGCAGTTTGTCGCTGTGTTTGCGCATAGGCCAAGCCTACATCGATTTAGGGAACGGGATCAAAATATTGCGGCATGAAGACACCCATTCGCCCACAAAAAAAGGCTTCAAGGAAGCCTTTTTCTTTTGCTGCAAACCGCTGGGCGGCTTGGGGCTTACACCCGTTTGCGGTACTCGCCGGTGCGGGTGTCGATTTCGACCTTGTCGCCTTGTGCCACAAAAATCGGCACGCCCACGTCAAAACCTGTGGAGATTTTGGCGGGCTTGAGCACCTTGCCGGAAGTGTCACCCTTGACGGCGGGTTCGGTCCAGGTGATTTCGCGCACGACGCTGGTGGGCATTTCAACCGAAATGGCTTTTTCGTTATAGAAAACCACTTCGAGTTCCATACCATCTTCGAGGTAGTTGAGCGAGTCACCCATGTTCTCGGCTTCAACTTCGTACTGGTTGAATTCGGTGTCCATGCAGATGTACATCGGCTCGGCAAAGTAAGAATAGGTGCAGTCTTTCTTGTCCAGAATGACTTGTTCCAGCTTGTCGTCGGCCTTGTACACCACTTCGGTGTTGAAGTTGGCGATCAGACTTTTAAGCTTCATACGCACGGTGGACGAGTTGCGGCCACCGCGGCTGTATTCGGTCCGTAGCACGACCATCGGGTCTTTGCCGTACATGATGACATTACCAACGCGAATTTCTTGAGCGGTTTTCATAGCGAGATGTGTGAAAGTTGGCCGCTGGTGACGCGGCAAGGGCGGTATGCACGGATGAAAAACCCGGTCAAGTCCCGCAAAGCTTGCTATTTTAAAGGTTTTTTAAAGCAAAACGCATGATCTGGGTCACAAGGTCCTCTTGCTGGCGCAGTTTTTGCCCAGCGCTAGCCACGACTTGCTGCCAAGAATCAAGCGCCAACCCGGGCAGTGGCGTCGCTTGGCTGGCCTTGCTGTCTGTGCGGCTATTCACACCATTCCAGACCCGATGAAACGCGCGCAGCGATGGCGGCGCGTCCAACATGTCCAGAAAAGCTTCCAGCTTGCGGTGATGGGCATCGTCGTGTTGCGGGTAGATTTGCCAGACAAAGGGCTTGTTTGCCCACAAGGCGCGCACCAGTGAATCCTCCCCGCGAACAAAATTGAGCTCACAGGCCCACAGCAGATGGTCGTAGTCAGTTTGGGTGAGTGCAGGCAAGTATTGAATTGATAGCTGCTCACGCTTATTCCATGAGGGCTGGAGCCTATTTTTATCCAAAATGCAGGCGCAAAGCGCCGCGGTCGCCCGACCCGCGGTGACCAGCAGCCGGGTCGCCTGCGGGCCCGTGGCCAACTGGTCCAACAAGTCGGCCAAGGCCGGTGGTTCATAGCAAAACAGGGACACCAGGCGCTCGCCCTGCCAGGCAATGCCTTTCTGTTGCAGCCAGTCGGCACGGTCGAAGCGGGCCTGGCGCTCGGCCAGATCGCGTTCCCGCAGCAGGCCACCCGTGGCGGCCGTGAAGCCGGGGTAGAAGAAGTATTTGCACAGACCCGCGCCCGGCCCGGCCATGACCAGCGAGGGCAGTCCGTGATTGCGTTCGGCGTAGCCTTCTGCGCTCAGGTATTCCAGGTTAATCCATAAGCCTTTTTGGCCTCTAGCCCTCATCCAGTCTGCATAAGCAGCTATAAATTCAGGATCAATCTCGCAGCCAAAGGTTTCCAGCAAAATGTCGCCTGGCGCCAGACCTTCAGTCTCAATTGGCGCGCTCCAGTGCCGGATTTCGACGTTAGGCGCACCATGGGGCGCCATCCAGTCCAGCGCGCTGGGATCGTCCACCCAAAAGCGCACCTGCTGGCCGCGCGCGGCCAAGCCAACGCTCAAGCGCCAGCCCACGCCGATGTCACCATAGTTGTCAATGACCCGGCAAAAGATGTCCCAAAGTTTTGCTGTCACGCCTGAATTGTCCACAATACGCACATATGCCTCATTTGCCTGATCCCCCAGCACCCGAAGCGCCCGAAAGCCCACCCACTGCAGCCCCGCCCGCACACCCGGAGCAGCTGCTCATCGACGTGGCGGGTCTGCCGCCGCTGCCGGGGGTGTACCGCTATTTCGATGCCCAGGGCGCGGTCCTCTATGTAGGCAAGGCCATCAATCTGAAAAAGCGGGTGTCGAGCTACTTTCAGAAAGACCACGGCGGCACCCGCATTGGCCACATGGTGAGCAAGATTGTGCGGCTGGAAACGACCGTGGTGCGCTCGGAGGCTGAAGCGCTGCTACTTGAAAACAACCTGATCAAGACGCTGAGCCCCAAATACAACATCTTGTTTCGGGATGACAAGAGTTACCCGTACCTGAAGATGACTGGCGCGGTAAGCACCTCAAATCCCGGCAGCAGCTTCTCCCGTGTGTCCTACTACCGCGGCGCGGTCGAGAAGAAACACCAGTATTTCGGACCCTACCCGAGCGCCTGGGCGGTCAAGGAGGCGATTCTGCTGATGCAGAAGGTGTTTCACCTGCGCACCTGTGAAGACCCGGTGTTCAACAACCGCACGCGCCCGTGTCTTCTGTACCAGATCAAGCGTTGCTCAGCGCCGTGCGTCGGCCATATTTCTGCCTCGGACTATGCCCAGGACGTGGCCAACGCCGAGCGGTTTTTGCGTGGCGATGCGCATCAGGTGCTGGAAGCGCTGGAGGCACGCATGATGGCCCATGCCGACAAACTGGAGTTTGAGCAGGCGGCCGAACTGCGCAATCAGGTGGCGGCGCTGTCCAATGTGCTGCATCAGCAGTCGGTGGACAACGTGGCGGATCGCGATGTGGACATCCTGGCGGTGAAAGTGCAGGGCGGTCGTGCCTGCGTCAATCTGGCGATGGTGCGCGGCGGGCGCCACCTAGGCGATCGGCCGTATTTCCCGGCGCATGTGGAAGACGCAACCGAGATTTACAGCGCTGGCGGTTTTGAAGACGCGGTAGAGGACAGCGCGGCTGCAGCGCTCGCGCCCAGTGTCGAGACCCAGGTGCTGGAAGCCTTCGTGGCCCAGCACTACCTGAATGTGCCGGTGCCACCGACGCTGATTGTCAGTGCGCCGGTGAGTAAAAAGTTGCTCGCAGCGCTGTCGCTCCAGTTCGGGGTCAAGATCACGGCGGTGCACCAGCCGCGTGAGCAGCGCCGTGTCTGGCTGGAAATGGCCCAAACCAATGCCGGTCTGCAACTGGCCCGACTGCTGTCGGAAGAAGGCTCGCAGCAGGCGCGCACCCGGGCCTTGGCCGATGCACTGGATCTCGCGCTGGACGACCTGGATACCCTGCGGGTCGAGTGTTTTGATATCTCCCACACGTCGGGCGAAGCCACCCAGGCATCTTGCGTGGTGTTTGCACACCACAAAATGCAGAGCGCCGAATATCGCCGCTACAACATCAACGATGTCACGCCGGGCGACGACTACGCCGCCATGCGCCAGGTGTTGCTGCGTCGCTATGGCAAGCTGGCCGAAACCTTGCGCGAGGCGCAACAGACGGGGCAACTACCAAAGGGCACCGGCCGGTTGCCGGACCTGGTCCTGGTGGACGGCGGCATTGGCCAGGTCAGCATGGCGCGCGAGGTGTTTGAATACCTGGGACTGGATCTATCACTGATCGTCGGCGTTGAGAAGGGCGAAGGGCGCAAGGTCGGGCTGGAGGAACTGGTGTTTGCCGATGGCCGCGACAAGGTCTATTTGGGCAAAGACTCCGCCGCGCTGATGCTGGTGGCACAGATTCGCGACGAGGCGCATCGTTTTGCCATCACCGGCATGCGGGCCAAACGCGCCAAGGTGCGGGTGGATGGCGGCAAACTCGAAAAAATTCCCGGCATTGGCCCCAAGCGGCGATCCAGATTGTTGCAGCGCTTTGGCGGTGTGCGGGGCGTGGCACTGGCGGGGGCGGAGGATATCGCGACGGTGGCCGGTATTTCGCGCGAACTGGCGGAAGAAATTTACCGCGCCTTGCACTGATTCAGCGACATGGCCGGGCGTCGGGCTGGCTTGGCCGTGCCACAATCACCTTATGTTTTTCAACATCCCCACCATCATGACCTGGGCGCGCATCGTCGCGATCCCGTTGATCGTCGGGGTGTTCTATTTACCCATTGAGCCCGCCAGCCGCAATTTGATCGCCACGGTCATGTTCGTGGTGTTTGCGGCTACCGATTGGCTCGATGGCTACCTGGCGCGCAAGCTCAACATGGTCTCGTCCTTTGGTGCATTTCTGGACCCGGTGGCCGACAAGTTTCTGGTTTGTGCCTGCGTCCTGGTGCTCGTGCATCTGGGGCGCGCTGACGTCTTTGTCGCGCTCATCATCATTGGCCGTGAAATTGCGATTTCCGCCCTGCGTGAGTGGATGGCGCAAATTGGCGCCGCCAAGAGCGTGGCGGTGCACATGATCGGCAAGCTCAAAACCGTGGTGCAAATGGTGGCGATCCCGTTCCTGCTCTTCGACGGCATGTTGCTGGGGCTGATCGACACCCATGTCTGGGGCGTATGGCTGATCTGGATTGCCGCAGTCATGACGGTTTGGTCCATGGTCTATTACCTGCAAAAAGCCTTGCCCGAGATTCGGGCAAGGGCGCGTTAGCAGCCGGTGCGGGCCTCTGACGATCGGGCCTTGATCCGGGCCATGCCTGCGGTGTTTGTGCTGATCTGGAGCACGGGCTTCATCGTGGCTCGCTATGGCATGCCGCATGCCCCACCCCTGAAATTTTTAGTGGTCCGCTACGCGCTGTCGATCGCATGCTTTTTGCCGTGGATCATGCTGGTGCGCGTCAAATGGCCGAACAGCAGCCAGCAGTGGGCGCATCTTGCCGTCACCGGCATCTTCATGCATGCGGGTTACCTGGGTGGTGTCTGGTCGGCAGTGAAACTTGGCATGGGCTCCGGGCTGTCGTCGTTGATCGTCGGTTTGCAGCCGGTGCTGACGGCTCTTTGGCTGGCCTCCACCGGTGGAAAGATCGCCAGCCGGCAGTGGGTTGGACTGGTGCTGGGTTTTGTCGGCTTGGTGCTGGTGGTGTCGCGCAAGTTCGGGCAGGGCGGCGAGGCCGATTGGGTCAACATGTCTTTGGCCATTGGTGCGCTGCTCTGCATCACCATCGGAACGCTGTATCAAAAGCGCTTTGTCACACCCTGTGATGTGCGCAGCGCCAACACCGTGCAACTGGGTGCGGCCCTGCTCGTGACCTTGCCGCTGGCGCTGCTGGAGACCGAGGTGATGCACTGGAACGCGGAACTCGCGGGTGCTGTCGCCTGGTCGGTGATTGCGTTGACGCTAGGTGGCAGCTCTTTGTTGTATTTGCTGATCCAGCGGGGTGCTGCAGCTTCGGTCACCAGCCTGATGTATCTGGTGCCACCAGTGACGGCGTTGATTGCCTGGGTGCTTTTTGGTGAAGCGATCACCGCTCTTACCGTGATCGGGACGCTGTTGACGGCCTTTGGTGTGGCTTTGGTGGTGCGGCAGCCCCGGCTTGTGTCGCCGGTCAGACCTCTCTAACTGTTCCTGTTCATAACGCTTGATTGCAGAGGTTTCAATGATGAGTCAGAAAAGAATCGCCGTCATCGCCGGTGACGGCATTGGTCAGGAAGTCATGCCCGAAGGGGTCCGAGTGCTGGAAGCCGTGGCGGGAAAATTTGGTCTTGACCTGCAGTTTGACCATTTTTATTTTTCCAGCTGGGATTACTTCGAGCAGCACGGCCAGATGCTGCCCGACAACTGGAAGGATCAAATTGGAGGCCATGACGCGGTCTACTTCGGCGCGGTGGGCTGGCCCGACAAAATTGCCGACCATGTCTCCCTATGGGGGTCCTTGCTGATGTTTCGCCGCGAGTTCGACCAGTACGTGAACCTGCGTCCGGTGCGCCTGATGCCGGGCATCATCGCGCCAGTCGTACGGCGCGATGGCAGCCGACGCGCGCCAGGCGAAATCGACATGATGATCGTGCGCGAAAACACCGAAGGGGAGTACTCCAGCGTCGGGGGACGCATGTACGCCGGCACCGCGCGCGAAATTGTGCTGCAGGAAACCGTGATGTCGCGCGTTGGCATCGACCGGGTGTTGAAGTTTGCCTTTGACCTGGCCCGGTCGCGGCCCAAAAAGCATTTGACCAGCGCCACCAAATCCAACGGCATTGCGATCACCATGCCTTATTGGGACGAACGCGTCGTGGAAATGTCGAAGGCTTATCCCGACGTCAAGGTGGATAAATTTCACATCGATATTCTGTGTGCCCACTTTGTACAGCGGCCCGATTTCTTTGATGTGGTGGTGGCCAGCAATCTTTTTGGCGACATCCTGAGTGATTTGGGTCCGGCATGCACCGGAACGATTGGCATCGCCCCCAGTGCCAATCTGAACCCCGAGCACAAATTTCCTTCATTGTTCGAGCCGGTGCACGGTTCAGCGCCCGATATTGCGGGCCTGGGGATTGCCAATCCGATCGGCCAGATCTGGAGCGGTGCCTTGATGCTGGATTTTTTGGGTTTCCCCAAAGCGCATGATGCCGTTATGAAAGCGATAGAAAGAGTGCTGGATCCCGCAAGCGGGGCGCCACGCACACCGGATCTGGGAGGCACTGCCAGTACTAAAGACGTCGGCTTGGCCATAGTGGCCGCGCTCTAAAACGCAGGGATTCACCCGATGCGTCTCTTATCGACAAATTGGAATAACCATGGCCAATGAACTTGCGCTGTGGGCGGCCTGGACTAAAAAACCGACTAGAATTCCTCCTCGCACTGCTGTAAAGCGATTGCTTGTGTTGTGAGGGTCAGGCCTGCGGTTCCGACTCGCCATGGCATGCAAAGTGCAAATCTAATTGAATAGACAATTCGACTAACTCTGTTTCCAAACCAAGGGTTCTTTGTGAATAAAACCGAACTAATAGAGCACATTGCTACAAACGCCGACATTTCCAAGGCGGCAGCTACCCGGGCGTTGGACGCCGCCATTGAGGCCGTCAAGATCACACTGAAGAAAGGCGACTCTGTTTCGCTGGTGGGTTTTGGAACCTTTGCGGTTGGCAAGCGGGCTGCGCGCGTAGGGCGCAATCCGCGCACTGGCGCCGCGATTAAAATCAAGGCAGCCAAAGTGCCAAAGTTCCGTCCGGGCAAAGCGTTGAAAGACGCCTTGAACTGATAGCAGGTTCAGGTCGGGTGCTTAGCTCAGTTGGTAGAGCGTCTGCCTTACACGCAGAATGTCGGCGGTTCGAGCCCGTCAGCACCCACCACCCCACCAGATAAAGGCGAGCAGCATGTTCGCCTTTTTTGTTTTTCTTATTGGAGAGTTCGCGCATGTTTGATTTTGTTCGCAAGCACACGAAGATCATGATGGCGGTGATGTTCTTGCTGATCATCCCGTCATTCGTGCTTTTTGGCATTGACCGCTACAACGGGGCTCGCGATGCGGGCGCGGTTGTAGCCCGCGTTGGCAGTCATGACATCACGCAGGGAGAATGGGACGCGATGCACAAGTCAGAGTCCGATCGCCTGCGCGCCTCCATGCCCAATCTGGATGCCAAACTGCTTGATTCCCCAGCAGCCCGTTATGCCTCGCTGGAGCGACTGGTGCGCGATCGCGTGCTGGCCCAAGCGGCTGACAAATTCAAACTGATGACAAGTGACGCCCGACTTGCACGCAACCTCCAGGAAAATCCGTCCATCGCTTCCCTGCGCCAACCCGATGGCAAGCTGGACATGGACCGCTATCGTCAACTGGTTGCCAGCCAGGGCTTGAGCCCTGAAGGGTTTGAAGCCCGTGTTCGCCAAGACCTGTCAGTTCGGCAAGTCGAAGCGGGCTTAGCAGGTACCGGTTTCGCCGCGGCCAGCGTTGCCGACGTCGCATTGAACGCTTTCTTTGAAAAGCGTGAGGTGCAAATTGCCAACTTTACCGCTGCCGATTTCGCGTCAAAGGTTAGTCCGACGGATGCTGAACTGGATGCGTATTACAAGGCCAACCAGTCCCTGTTCCAGTCTCCCGAGCACGCCAGTGTCGAGTATGTAGTGCTCAATCTGGATTCGGTCAAGAAGAGCATCGTGATCAACGAAGCTGACATGAAGTCGTACTATGAGCAAAACGCCGAACGACTGAGTGGCAAGGAAGAACGGCGTGCCAGCCACATCCTGATCAATGCCGCCAAGGATGCCCCAGCAGCTGACCGCCAGAAAGCAAAGGCTCGCGCTGATGAATTGCTGAAAGCTGTTCGCAAATCGCCTGACAGTTTTGCGGATGTGGCAAAAAAGAACTCGCAGGATACCGGTTCCGCCACCAATGGCGGCGATCTAGACTTTTTTACCCGGGGCGCCATGGTCAAACCATTTGAGGATGCAGCGTTCGCCATGAAAAAAGGAGACATCAGCGAGGTGGTTGAATCGGATTTCGGTTACCACATCATCAAACTGACCGATATCAAAAAACCGGTTCAGCGCAGCTTTGAGGAATTGCGCGCCGGAATCGAGGCCGATCTGAAGGCACAGCAAGCCCAAAGCCGGTTTGCCGAGACCGCCGAGGCCTTTACCAATGGCGTCTATGAGCAATCTGACAGCCTCAAGCCAGTGGCAGACAAGCTCAAGCTTGAAATCAAGACGGCCACCAATGTTTTGCGTCAACCAGCAACAGGTGCAACCGGTGTCTTGGCTAATGCAAAATTCTTGGCGGCCATTTTCAACACGGATTCAATTGAAAAAAAGCGCAATACCGAAGCGATCGAAACAGCTCCCAACCAATTGACAGCAGGCCGCGTCACGCAGTACACCCCAGCCCGGACTCTGCCATTTGCCGAAGTGAGCCGAGTTGTGCGTGAGCGTGTGGTTGCCGCCCGTGCGGCGGAACTGGCCAAGAAAGAGGGCATGGAGAAATTGCTGGCCTGGAAGGCTTTGCCGGCAGCGGCGCTCATGCCAGCGCCGGTTATCGTATCGCGGGACAATGCCCAAAATATTCCACCGAAAGTTTTGACGGCAGCTTTGCGTGCCGATGTGGCCGAGTTACCCGCTTTTGTGGGTGTGGATCTGGGTGCCAATGGCTACAGCGTGGTTCGAGTCAACAAAATTGTGCTGCGCGTTGCGCCAACTGCCGAATCCGCCAAACAGGATCGCCTTCAATATGCCAAGTGGTGGATCGAGGCAGAAAATCAGGCCTATTACGAACTTCTCAAAGAGCGATTCAAGGCCCAGATCATGACTTCGCGCCCAGCGCTCACCTCCACAGATTTGTCATTGGCTGCTCAGAATTAGACGGCAGGGTGGTTATAATAAGCGCACGGTGGCTGTAGCTCAGTTGGTAGAGTCCAGGATTGTGATTCCTGTTGTCGTGGGTTCGAGCCCCATCAGTCACCCCACGTGAAATAAGGAAAGCCTGCTATTCAAAAGATAGCAGGCTTTTTTCTTGGGCGCTCCATACCTGCGCTATACCGCCGCAGGTACATGGATTTGCACCACAGATTAGAGGTTTTCGACCCGCCGCCGTTAGGCGGCGTGACCCCAGGCGCTGGGCTGAGGGAGCCCCTTGGGGGCGGACGGGCAGACCAGCGCAGGGCCAAAGCCGCGCAGCGGCGAGGCCCACGGGCGGGCGGGGGCACACACCACATGACTGGCCGCAGGCCACTGACCGACAGCACAGCGCGCAGCGCCTGACTGATGCCACGGTGCAGGCACACCCACAAGGGCGCGCAGACGGCGGAGCGTAGGGCACGCCAGTGACCGGGGAGCGCCGACGGCTGTGCGACCGTCTCCAGCGAAGGCCACTTTGCATAACGCCTGTTGCCTTCACCCGATAGGGCGCGAAGCGGTGACCGGCACCAAGCGGAGCTTTAGCGCAGCGACTGGCGGGCACTGAGGGCAATGCGGCGTTATGTAAAAGCGAAGCGGGTGGCCGTAGCGGGCGTGTACTGAGGCGGTGGAGCGACTGTAATGCCGAGCGCAGCGACGGCCCTCCCAGACGATGCGCAAGCGAGCCGAGACCTTCCATATCTGCGCTCCAGCGCACTGACCAACACTACAACGCTGGCAAACCGAAAGCGGTGATGCTGGGTGGACTGACCCACAGCGCGCAGCGCAACTCAATCAAAAAGTCAGGCCGCCCGGCATGACCGCGCTGCTGGTCGTTGCTGCGCGACAGCTTGGTGGTGATTGGCAATGGCGGTACTCCGCCGTTGTCACTGACTGAAGCTACAGACTCCCGCGATACGTAAGCGGTGATGTTGGGCGCAGTGCCCACAGCGCAATGCGCATCCAATCGGCAATGTGCCCGGCATGACCGCGATGGTGTTGGGCAGTGCTACAGCCGGTATTTATACGTCTTTTGATGCTCTAGCCCGCGTGGGATATGCGTAAGAAGCTACTATTTTCATATCAGATTGTCTGCCAGAAGTCATGCCGCATGACCGTAGAAGTCACCGGCACTGCGCTTTTGCGGCGTCCCGCTTGAGCGTTGTTAGGCTTGATGTGGCATGCCAAGACTTGACCCCTTCGCCGATTGATATGGCAGGGGGGGGGCAGGTCACAGGAGGGCGTTCAGTTGCAGCGCATTCCACCAAACCCATCGGAGGTGCAAGTTTTCCCACTGTTGTTACCCGTGCCACGCTGACCACCGAAACCGTCTGACTGCCAGCCACCTCCGTCGCTGCATCGCACACCACCAAAGCCATCAGACTGACAAGTTTTTTGTGCAATGACTGGCGTCACACACCCAGCCATCATGGCCGCAATCAACGCAGATTTACGAAGAACTTTAAACATAGCAACACTCCTAAAATGATTCCCAATTTAAAAGCCAACCTGACCCCTCTGATTTCTCACCTCTGACACCAACGGGCCGCGTGGGTGCGGTTATTTATTTTCGCGAGCTGCCATTACGCTGTGCGCCTGCTCCAAGGCCCAGCGGGAAGCCTTCAGCCCTTCGTCGGTCATCCCTTTTTCGCTCGCCTTGTTTCCGTAGTACCTTACCACTACGTCAAACTGAGCGCGTTTTTCCTTATCAACTCTGTAGTCAATGCCGTCCATGGCTTTAGCGCGATCCATAAAGTCACTGATGACGTTCTGCCATTGCTCTTCTTTTGAAATGGTTGGCGTATTGCTGGTGCTCTTGGGCACCCAAGTCTCACCTTTTGCACGGTCATTTTCGGCTTTCAAACGTTCGGTTTCGGCTTTCAGGCGTTCGGTTTCTGCCTGGGGTAGCTGGCTTTCTTCGCCTTGCTGCTTGCCTCTCATGAACCCTTCGAGAAACGATGCGGCAGCCCGTTGAGCCAAAGCAGGACTTGACCCCATCGCTACCGCCAACAACAAAATGAAAAAAATTTTTGAACGAATCACAGCTTTTTCCCCCGTTAGATTAAAACGCTTGTTTTTTTGCCTCGCAAGCACCGGTATCTACATTACGGTCGATTCCCAAGAAAGGCCCGACCAAGCCCTTGATTTTTGCCACGGCTTCTAATTCCGCACCAAATAGCGTGCGGCCTCGCTCATCCCGATAGATTGGCTGGACTACAAAATTTCCAGTGAGTCGATTGATTGTCGTTTGTCGGTAGCCGAAAAGTTGCGGGCTTGTCGTGGCATATCCCGTGCCGCTTGGTTGTTCAAATTTGATTTCCACGTCTGTCCATTGCAGCATGGTCACGGGCGCTTCTGAGCCACTCCCCAAAGTCTGTTTTATAGATTTTCGAGTGCCATCTAGTTGCCTCATCCTGGCCATGACCGGCAAGAAGTCGATGGTCACCCTCGACAAGATGATGATGTCGCAGACGATTCTCC
>JBBQQX010000005.1:0-78736 GCA_038215405.1 Burkholderiales bacterium | reverse complement strand
CTATCAGGTGATCGCCTCGCGTCTGTGGGGCCGAACGGCGTTCTACCAGTCCAGCGGCGCATTCGGCTTTCGCGACCAGCTGCAGGATGTGATGGCCTTGGGCCACGCTGCGCCGGCCCTCGTGCGCGAGCACCTGCTGCGTGCCGCCGCACGCCAGTTCGTTGAAGGCGATGTGCAGCACTGGTGGCATCCGCCTTCGGGCAAGGGCGTGCGCACGCGCTGTGCCGACGACTTCCTGTGGCTTCCGCTGGCCACCTGTCGCTATACCGAGACCACCGGCGACATCGGCGTTCTCGACGCTCCGTGCCCCTTCCTCCAGAGCCGGCCGCTGAACGACGGCGAGGCATCAAACTACGAGCATCCCGAGGTGTCGGACGAAGTCGCCAGTCTCTACGAGCACGGCGTACGCGCGATCCGCCATGGCTTGGTCCACGGCCGGCACGGCCTGCCGCTGATGGGGTCGGGCGACTGGAACGATGGCATGAATCTGGTGGGTGCCGGCGGCCAGGGCGAAAGCGTCTGGATGGCCTTCTTCCTGTTCGAGGTGCTGACGCGATTCGCTCCGCTGGCGCGTTCGCGTGCGGACATCGCTTTTGCCGAACTTTGCGAGCACGAGGCGCAGGAGTTGCGCACGCGCATCGAGGCATCGGCTTGGGACGGCGCCTGGTACCGACGCGCCTGGTTCGACGACGGAACGGTACTCGGCTCGGCCGAGAATGCCGAGTGCCAGATCGACTCGATCGCACAGAGTTGGTCGGTCTTGTCGGGCGCTGCCCCGATCAATCACGCGCAGCATGCAATGAGGTCGCTTTACGAGCGCCTGGTGCACCGCGAGACGCGTCTCGTGCAACTGCTCGATCCGCCTTTCGACACCAGCAAGCCATCGCCCGGCTACATACAGGGCTACGTGCCGGGCGTGCGCGAAAACGGGGGCCAGTACACCCACGCTGCGGTGTGGGCGGCGATGGCCTTCGCGGCGCTGGGCGATGCCGAGCGGGCACGGGAGTTGTTTGCCCTGTTGAACCCGGTGAGCCACGCATGCGATGCCGGGCAGGTGGCCACCTACCAGGTCGAGCCCTATGTTGTCGCCGGCGACGTCTACGCCAACGCCGCACATGCCGGGCGTGGCGGCTGGACATGGTACACGGGGTCGGCCGGGTGGATGTACCAGCTTGTCATCGAGTCACTGCTCGGCGTGCAACGAAGCGGGAACCAATTACGCTTGCGCCCGCTCCTACCCAAACGGTGGACGACCTTCGATGTGCGCTACCGCCATGGCGCATCGAACTTCGCCATCACCTGCCGGAAAGCGGCAGCAGGCGTTGCGGCGAGTGTTGTCGTCGACGGCGTCAAGGCCCCCGGTGATACCTTGACGCTGATCGACGATGGCCGCGCCCATGTGGCGCTGGTCAACGTGGCGCGCCAGCTCTGATGGAGTTAACGAACTTGGAGTTAACAATGCAACTTGGAATGATCGGCCTCGGCCGCATGGGCGCCAGCATGGTGCGGCGTTTGATGGCGAAGGGACATACCTGTGTCGTCCATGACACGCGGCCCGACGCCATTGCTGCGCTGAGTACTCTCGGCGCCGTCGGCGCGGCGTCAGTCGAGGAACTTGTGTCCAAACTGGGGCGGCCTCGAGCGATCTGGCTGATGGTGCCGGCCGCCATCGTTGACGAGGAGTTGGCAGCCCTGGCACCGCATCTGCAAGACGGCGACATCGTCATCGACGGTGGCAATTCCTTCTATCGCGATGACGTGCGCCGGGCAAAGCACCTGCGCGAGGTTGGCGTGCACTACGTCGACGTCGGCACCAGCGGCGGCGTGGCGGGTGCAGAACGCGGCTACTGCCTGATGATCGGTGGCGAAAAAGCCATCGTCGAACACCTCACGCCGATCTTCTCGGCGCTGGCACCGGGCGTCGGGACGGCACCGCGCACGCCCGGACGCAGCGGTGCGAACGCACCGGCCGAAGAAGGCTACCTGCATTGCGGTCCATCGGGCGCGGGCCACTTCGTCAAGATGGTTCACAACGGCATTGAGTACGGCGTGATGGCAGCCTACGCCGAGGGCCTGGACATTCTGCGCAACGCCAACATCGGTCAGCGCCAGCAGACCAACGACGCCGAAACGACACCGTTGCGCGACCCCGAGTTCTACCGCTACGAGATGAACCTGCCCGAAATCGCCGAGGTCTGGCGCCGTGGCAGTGTGATCGGCTCGTGGCTGCTTGACCTCATTGCCGGTGCGCTGCTGAAGGATCCTCAGCTCGAAGCCTTCGACGGCCGCGTGTCCGATTCGGGAGAAGGCCGCTGGACCATCCAGGCAGCAATCGACGAGGCGGTTCCGACGCCGGTGCTCAGCGCCGCCTTATACGAACGCTTTACCTCGCGCGGCGAGGCGGCGTTTGCCAACCAGTTGCTGTCGGCGATGCGACACGCGTTCGGCGGTCATCTCGAGAAGCCCGCAGAGGACCCGCGATGAGCGTCGCCGCACGCACCGGCCCGGTCGCGCAGCGTACGCATTCGGACGCCCTCGTGATCTTCGGCTTCAGCGGCGACCTCGCGAGCAAGAAGATATTCCCCGCGCTGTATGCCATGGTGAAGAAGGACGACCTGACGGTACCGGTGATCGGCGTCGCGTCCTCAAAGTGGGATGTGGCGCAATGGCATGGCCACGTGCGCGACAGCCTGCTTGATGAGGGGCATGCCGGCGGCATCGACGACCCCGACGCGTTCGACCGCCTGATATCGCTGCTGAACTACGTCAGCGGCGACTACAAAAGCGCTGCCACTTTCACCGCATTGAAGGCCGCACTCGGTGGCGCGAAACGGCCCGCGTTCTACCTGGCCATTCCCCCATCGCTGTTTGCCACAGTGATTCAGAGCCTGGGCCAAGCCGGTCTGGCGCAGGACGCGCGTGTCATCGTCGAAAAGCCGTTCGGCCGCGATGTGGCCTCGGCGCGCGAACTGAACGCGGTGGCGCAGGCGGTATTCCCCGAGGCGTCGATCTTCCGCATCGACCATTACCTGGGGAAGGAGGCGATCATGAATATCCTCTACTTCCGCTTTGCGAACTCGTTTCTCGAGCCAATCTGGAACCGCCACCACATCGCCAGCGTACAGGTGACACTGGCCGAAGACTTTGGTGTTGGCAAGCGCGGCGCCTTCTACGAGAGCGCCGGCTGCCTGCTGGACGTTGTCGAGAACCACCTGTTTCAAGTGATCGCGCTGCTGGCGATGGAGCCGCCAGCGTTCCAGAGTTATGAGGCCGTGCACAGTGCCAAGGCCAGCGTGCTGCGCGCGATGCTGCCGCTCAAACCGGCTGATCTGGTGCGTGGCCAGTACATCGGCTACCGCAATGAGGCGGGTGTCGCAAACGACTCCGATGTCGAGACTTTTTGCGCCCTGCGCCTGTTCATTGATTCGTGGCGCTGGGCCGGTGTACCCTGGTACCTGCGAGCCGGCAAAAATCTGCCGCGTTCAGTGGTCGAAGTCCAGGTGCAGATGCAGCCGCCACCGCAGCGCCTGTTTGACGATTCGGGGCCTGCCGGTGGCCGCGCCAACTACTTTCGCTTTCGCCTGCAGCCCGTGGCCAGCATCGCGCTGGCGGCGCGCATCAAGCGCTCAGGCAAAGAATTCATCGGCGTTCAGCGCGAGCTCTATCTCGGTGAAGAGGAGTCGAGTGAGATATCGCCCTACGAACGCCTGCTCGGCGATGCGATGGCCGGCGATGGCGCGCTCTTCACCGACGAGGACTCGGTGATGGCGGCCTGGGCCGTGGTCGAACCGGTACTGGCCGAGCATGGCGCAGCGTTGCCGTACGAACCCGCAAGTTGGGGGCCTTCCGAGGCCGCTGCGCTGATCGCAGGCGATGGCGGCTGGCACGACCCGGTGGCCCACGCGCCACCGCCCAATCCCTCAATGGTACGAGGCGCATGATGACGACCGACGTGGTCTTCCTACTCGATGTCGATAACACATTGCTCGACGCCGATCGCATCGTCGACGACCTGCGCGAGCACTTAAAAGACGAGTTCGGCGACGCCTGCGCCCAGCGCTACTGGACGATCTTCAATGTGCTGCGTGAGGAGCTTGGGTATGTCGACTATCTGGGAGCCTTGCAGCGCTACCGCGTCGACGTCGAGCAAGGCAACGCCGACGAGCAGCGGCTGTTGATGATGGCCTCGTTTCTCATCGACTACCCGTTTGCCGATCGACTCTATGCGCGGGCGCTGGAGGTCATCACGCACCTGGGCCGCTTCGGCCTGACCGTGATCTTGACCGATGGCGACGTGGTTCTCCAGCCGCGAAAGATGCAGCGCTCGGGCCTGCTTTACGCCGTGGGCGGGCGCGCGCTGGTCTACGTACACAAGGAAAGAATGCTGGACGCCGTGCAACGCCACTATCCCGCCCGGCACTACATGATGGTCGACGACAAGCTGCGCATCCTGGCAGCCATGAAGGTCATCTGGCGCGAGCGGCTCACCACCATCTTCCCGCGCCAGGGCCATTACGCACTGGACCCGAAAATTGTCGCTGCCCAACCGGCAGCCGACTTCACGATCGAGCGCATCGGCGAGCTCGCCGATCTCGATCTTTCGCTCTTGATCAAGCAGCAGTTCGACAAGGCTTTCATTAACCAGGAGAAATGATGAACCTCAACACCAAAAAACTGCACGACCTGGGCCAAAGCCTGTGGGTCGACAACATCAGCCGGGAAATGCTTGTCAGCGGTACGCTGGCGCGCTACATTGCCGACTGGTCGGTAACCGGACTGACGTCGAATCCGACGATCTTCGAACACGCAATCGGCCACGGCAACTTCTACGACGAAGCGATTGCACGGCTGGCGCGGCGCGGCGAACCCGCAGGGGAAATGTTCTTCACGCTGGCGCTGGAGGATCTGACGACCGCGGCCGATCTGTTCCGCCCGATCTTCGATGCCACAGATGGGCTCGACGGCTGGGTGTCGCTCGAAGTCTCACCTCTGTTGTCCGACAACGCCGCCAAGACCATCGACGCCGCGGCCTGGCTGCATGAGGCGGCGGACCGGCCGAATCTCTTCATCAAGATACCGGGAACACCGGCTGGGGCGCAAGCCATCGAGGAATCGATCTTTAACGGCGTGCCGGTCAATGTGACGTTGTTGTTCTCGCGCGAACAGTACATTGCGGCAGCCGAAGCTTACCTTCGTGGCATTGAACGCCGCCTTGATGCGGGTCTGGACCCCAACGTGCGCTCGGTGGCATCGTTGTTCGTCAGTCGTTGGGACGTCGCCGTCAAGCAGGAGATCGCACCTGCGTTTCACAATCGTCTGGGCATCGCGATCGCGATGCGCACCTACAAGGCCTACCGCGACCTGCTGGCATCACCACGCTGGCACAGGCTTGCCCAAGCCGGCGCCCGGCCGCAGCGGCTGCTGTGGGCCAGCACCGGCACCAAGGACCCGGCGGCGCCCGACACGCTGTACGTGCAGGCGCTGGCGGCACCCGACACCATCAACACGATTCCCGAGAAGACCCTTCAGGCCTTTGCCAACCACGGCAAGGTGGGCGCCGTGCTGCCGGCCGATGGGGGCTACGCTGAAGCGGTGCTGGAAGAGTTCAGGCGCGAAGGCGTCGACGACGAAGCTCTGGCCGCGCGCTTGCAGCGCGAGGGTGCCGAAGCCTTTGCCGCATCCTGGCAGGCACTGCTGGCGCGCATTCACGAAAAGAGCACCAGCCTGGCCGGGACCGGCGCATGACCTTTGATGAGGTTGCTGCGGCGCGCGGCCGGCCCGCTTTCCACCCAGCCTTGAGGATTCCACGATGACCACGCTGATCAGCCCACTGGCCGGCAAACCGGCGCCGCGTTCGCTGCTGGTGGACGTGCCGCGGCTCGTCAGCGCGTACTACACCGGTGTGCCCGACCCTGAAGCGCCGTCGCAACGTGTAGCCTTCGGCACGTCCGGTCATCGCGGCTCGTCCTTTGAGCTCTCGTTCAACGAATCGCACGTGCTGGCGATTACGCAAGCCATCTGCGACTACCGCCAGAGCCAGCACATCACCGGGCCGCTGTACATGGGCATCGATACCCACGCATTGTCGCAACCGGCCTGCGCGAGCTCGCTCGAAGTGCTGGCTGCCAACGGCGTCGACGTGATGCTGGCAACACACGACGAGTACACACCGACACCGGCGGTTTCGCACGCGATCCTGGCACACAACCGTGGGCGCGACGGCTGCGGTCTGGCCGACGGCATCGTCGTGACACCATCGCACAACCCGCCGGACAACGGCGGCTTCAAGTACAACCCGCCGAACGGCGGCCCGGCAAGTTCCGACGTTACGGCCTGGATAGAGGACTGCGCCAACCGCTTTCTTGAAGGCGCTCTGGAAGGAGTCAAACGAGTGCCATACGCGCAGGCACTGCGTGCGAAGACGACGCATCGTCACGACTTCATCGACGCCTACATCGCCGACCTCGGCAATGTGATCGACTTCGACGCCATCCGCGCTGCCAAGGTCCGCATCGGCGTCGACCCGCTCGGCGGCGCGGGTGTGCACTACTGGGCGGGCATTGCCGAGCATTACCGGCTCGACCTCAGCGTGGTGAGCGACGTGGTGGACCCGACCTTCGGCTTCATGACGGTTGACTGGGACGGTCAGATCCGCATGGATCCGTCTTCTCCCTATGCGATGCAGCGACTGCAAGGCATGAAAGACCGCTTCGACATCGCGTTCGCCTGCGACACCGACCACGACCGCCACGGCATCGTCACGCCCAACACCGGCTTGATGCCGCCGAACCACTACCTCTCGGTCGCCATCGACTATCTGTTCAAGCACCGGCCGTCGTGGAGCGCTGATGCGGCTATCGGCAAGACGGTGGTCAGCACGAGCCTGATCGACCGCGTCGCATCAAGGCTGGGCCGCAAGCTGTACGAGGTGCCGGTCGGCTTCAAGTGGTTCTCGGCCGGGCTGCTGGACGGTTCGCTCGGATTCGGCGGCGAGGAAAGCGCCGGGGCCACCTTCCTGCGCCGCAACGGCAAGGTCTGGACGACCGACAAGGACGGCCTGGTGCCGGCGCTACTGGCCGCCGAGATCACGGCGGTTTGCGGGCGGGACCCAGCCCAGCTTTATGCGGAACTGGTTAAAGAGCTCGGCGAACCGGTCGCCGACCGCGTCGAGGCGCCGTTGACGGCCACGCAGAAGGTGCAGCTCGCTGCCCTGGCGCCAGCGGTCATTACCACCCGCGAACTGGCCGGCGAAACGATCACCGCTGTGCTTGATCATGCCCCGGGCAATAACGCTGCCATTGGCGGGATCAAGGTCATCACGAAGAACGGGTGGTTCGCCGCCCGGCCGTCAGGCACCGAGGACATCTACAAGATCTATGCCGAAAGTTTCATTGGGAACGATCACTTGCAACGCATTCTGAAGGAGGCGCAGGCCATCGTCGATCAGGTGATCACATCACCATGAATGCATCTCCGGCAAGCCTCGCGAACATGCCAGAGACAGTGTCCGACGACGAGCTGCTCGACCGTCTGCAGCGTGGCGCGTTCGACTATTTTCTGCGGGCGTACAACTCACGTAACGGACTCGTGGCCGACACCACGCGCGAGGGTGCGCCGTCGAGCATCGCGGTGATCGGCTTCGCGCTGTCGGTCTACCCGGTGGGCGTCGAGCGCGGTTGGATGGAACGCGCCGACGCCGTGCAGCGCACGCTCGTCACGCTGCGCTTCCTGATGGCCTGCGACCAGTCAGGCAGCGCCCGGGCCACCGGCTACCGTGGCTTTTACTACCACTTCCTCGACATGACCAGCGGCACGCGCGTCTGGCGTTCGGAGGTCTCGCTGATCGACACCGGCTTCCTCATGGCAGGGGTGCTGACCGGAGCGGCCTACTTTGACGCCGACACGCCTGAAGAGAGCGCGTTGCGCCGCCTGGCCGAGGCGCTGTACCGCCGTGTCGACTGGCGCTGGGCGCAGCGCAAGGGCGGCGCGGTGACGCATGGCTGGAAGCCGGAGTGCGGCTTCCTCAACTACGGCTGGGAAGGCTACAGCGAGGCGATCCTGCTCTACGTGCTGGGCTTGGGCTCGCCAACCCATGCGCTCACCAATCAGTGCTTCTGTTCCTGGACTGCGACCTACCAATGGGAGAACCTGTACGGGCACGACTTCCTGTACGCAGGGCCGTTGTTCATCCACCAGTTTTCGCATGCGTGGATCGACTTTCGCGGTATCCGCGACGTCTTCATGCGCGAAAAGGACTGTGACTATTTTGAGAACAGCCGGCGCGCCACCTATGTGCAGCGCGAATATGCGATCCGCAACCCCGGTAGCTTCACCGGCTATGGCGCGAACTGCTGGGGAATTTCAGCGGGCGATGGCCCGAACGCCAAGAGACGCAGAATCGCAGGACGCCGCCAGTCCTTCTACGGTTATGCAGCACGCGGTGTTCCCTATGGCCCGGACGACGGCACGGTTTCAGGACCGGCAATGCTGTCCTCGCTGGTCTTTGCACCCGAACTCGTGCTGCCTGCGTTGCGTGCCTTATGGGCGCGCGCTGAGCACGACGACGGGGGGCTCATCCGTGCCAGCGGCTTCAACCCAACGGTGGCCGAGGCTGGCCCGAACGGCTGGGTCGCATCGGGTGAATTTGGCCTCGACCAGGGAATGATCGTGCTGATGATCGAGAACTACCGTACCGGCCTGCCATGGCGGCTGGGCCGCGCCAACCCATTCGTGCGCGCCGGCCTGCGTCGCGCCGGCTTTAACGGTGGCTGGCTGTAGCCGGCCCGACCTTTATGCTTCAGTCCCATCTGCCGCTGCACCTTCCGCACGCCGGTGCCGACGATGACGAGCTATGCCTTAACGGTCGGCCGCCCGATTGGCGCAACCCGACACCGCGCGAGCCCTACCATCTGCTCATCATCGGCGGCGGGCCGGCCGGACTGGTGGCCGCACGTGCCGCCGCAGCGCTCGGCGCCCGCGTCGCGCTGGTCGAAAGGCATCTGCTGGGCGGTGTCTCGTTGAACTGCGGCTGTGTGCCGTCGCAGGCGCTGATTCGCACGTCACGCCTGTACGCCGAGATGCGCAACGCTGCCGTCTACGGCGCGCGGGAGCCGTCGTCGGTCGAGGTCGATTTCCCACTCGCGATGGAGCGCATGCGGCGCATCCGTGCACGCGCGAGCCGCGTCGATTCGGCGCGACGCGTCGCCGCCGTTGGGATCGACCTCTTCTTCGGCACCGCTCGTTTTGTTGGCGCCGATGTGGTCGACGTCGACGGCCTGCACCTGCGCTTCAAGAAGGCGTTGATCGCCACTGGATCGCGCTCGCTGCTGCCAACGATTCCCGGCCTCGACGAGGCCGGGTACCTGACCAACGAGACCTTGTTCGATCTGACCGAGCTGCCACCCAGCCTGCTCGTCATTGGCGGCGGTCCGGTGGGCTGCCAAGTGGCGCAAGCCTTCTGCCGCTTCGGCTGCCGCACCATCATTACGCATGCCGAGCCGCTGTTCCTGCCGAAGGAAGAGCGCGACGCCGCGCTGCTGCTGGCCGAGGCGCTGGCGCGCGACGGCGTCGAGATCCATCTGAACACGAAGCCTCTCAACGTGCGCGTCGAGGGCGGCAAGAAGCTCGTCGAGACCATCAATGACGGGAACGTCGCGACGATCGAGGTCGACGAAATCCTCACTGGCATCGGCCGCCTGCCGGCGGTCTCAGGCCTGAACCTCGAAGCCGCGGGAGTCGACTACGACCCCGACCATGGCATCGCGGTCGACGACTTTCTACGCACGACGAACCGGCGCATCTTCGCCGCTGGCGACGTCTGCCTAGAGCACATGTTCACCGACACCGCCGAAGCCTCCGCGCGCATCGTCGTGCGCAATGCGCTGTGTTTTGGCCGCGAGCGCCTGAGTGCGCTGACGATCCCCTGGTGCACCTATACCGACCCGGAAATCGCCCACGTCGGCCTGTACGTGCGACAGGCGCGCGAGCGCGGCATTCCGGTAAAGACCTTCACGGTGCCGATGCATGACGTTGACAGAGCGCTCACCGACAGCGAGGAGCAAGGGTTTGTGAAGATCCATGCGCGCGACGGCAGCGACACAATTTTGGGCGCGACCGTGGTGGCGCGCCATGCCGGCGAGATGATCAACGACCTGTCGCTGGCGATGGTCGCTGGCATCGGCCTCTCGACCATCGCGCAGGTCATCCACGCCTACCCGACGCAGGCCGAAGCAATCAAGAAAGCGGCGATGGCCTACACCCTGGCGCCGGCACCCTCATGGATGAGGTGGCTGCAGCGTCGCTGGTTTGCACGCTGACACACCCGACACGCCATCGTGCTCCGTTCGGAGCGAACAAGCGCGGTTCTCGCCAGGGCGTAGGTTGCAACATCGTCGAATGCGCAATGCTATGCGTCCTTCCAAACCGCCAGTATGGCCCGCCCGAGCATGCGGCCCCTGCCGTCACCATTTTCCGGTACACGCCCATGGACAGGCTGTGGACCAGGCGCTTGATAACGCCGTTGCCGGCGTCGGTATCGCTTGGCGTCCCTGCCAGCACCAGGCTGCGCACCTTGGCCGGAAATCGCGCGGCAAAAATCGTGCTTATCCAGCCGCCCTGGCACAGGCCAATCAGGTCAACCCGTCCGCCAAGGTGATCCACTATTGTGTTGATGTCGGCAAGGTATTTGTCGATGTCGTAACCCTTCATTGCTTTATTAGAGCTTATCCAGTCGGTCACCAATACGTGATCCAACGCTTTGACCCGGCGCTGAAAAATCGCGTAAGCGCAGGGTGTCGGGCTCCAGCACAACGCGGTTGGTTGTGGCCCAGTGTGGTTGCGGCGGTGCGGTAATTTCCACTGCGTCGGCGATGAATCGCAGGTTGTCTTGGAACAGTTCCATGCGTTCTTCCCCGACTTCCATCGCAGCTGCCATCGGCCAGAATCACGGCACGCTGTGCTCTTGACCTGGTTGGCGTGTGTTGCATTGGGTTCTTGCTGTTGGCGCGTCAACGCGAAGGTGTGGCGGGCGACCATCAGGTCCTCGTCGGGGGAAATGCCCCACGCCGAGATGGCACTATCGGGCGAGCTGATGCGGGATTCGCCGGCCAGATTGGCCCGCGAATGCAGTCGCACGCCCAGCCAGGCTGATTGGTCGCAAATGCGGGCGCGAATCTGCGGCGCATGCTCGCCTATTCCGGCTGTGAAGACCAAGGCGCACAGCCTGGCGCCGCTGCGTAGGTGGGCCACAATCGCCCGGTCTTTAGCTGCCCTGGGCTCGAATTGAGGCTACTCTCCGGCAATGTATTTATAGAACAGATCGTGGAACCCGAAGCGCCAGATGCCTTCGATTTCACCACGAGCGATGCTGCCGAGTGTCTGGGCACTGTGCCCCGCAAACAGCGAAAACTTGATGCTGGACGACCCTGCGTTGATGACGACCAAGCTGCTTGGCGCCGCTTGTGTTGGGTCGGCGCCCTCAGATTTGAAGAGCTTCGCCTGAAAGTTGCCTTCGGGCGTGCACCAATTTGACCGCTACCGCACATGACGGCAGGCGGGTCTCGGCGCTGTCCGCGCGACGAACGGCAACCGATTTTCTGCCGATTCCTGACGGTAGGCGGTGGCAACCAGGCGGTAGGGCGTAATGTCAAGGCCGCCTTACGTGGATATGGCCAGTATCTTGGCGGATGGACCAACCAGCACCGGCTTGATCATTTGGGCCGGGGGGCGTCCACGGCTCCGCGCAGGGACACCTCGCTGCAGGGATGTCAGCCCGCGACGGTCACCGGTTCCAGTGAGCGTTCCAGATCAATCAGGTTCCGCGCTACTTGGGGTGCGGTAATCGTGGCGGGCAGCTTGTCCTCGAGGTCAGCGGGGTTGGGTCAGTGCCTCGAAGCCGGAAATGACGTCGAACAATTCTTCGTCGATGCCGTTCTGGCGCAGGAGGTGATATGACCGGTTTAGGTCCTCCAGCAGTTCATCTATGTTTTTTTCGGCGCGCTGCATGGCCGCCAACCGGCTGGCGTTTTCGCTGGCCAGCGACTCGGCACAGGTGCGAAACAGCGAGACAAACAGATATTCGCGCACAAAGGCCAGCAGTGTCGGCTCCCCCGGTTGAATCACCTCCGGCAAGTTTCCGGAGGGCCATGCAATAGCGACTAGGTCGTGTTGCCACAACGTGTCAAGCGGCAGCAGCCGCTGCATCATCGGGGCGTACACCGATCCCGCTTTGGGCTGGTTGTGGAACAGACAGACCTGGGCGATGCCGCCCTTTTCGCGCATCGCCTCGAGTTCGACCAGAATCTGCCCTACCAGGAGGGTGATTGCACCAATCGAATTGGGCAGCGTGAAACGCTTGCCTAAGGGTGCGCTGGTGTCCGCCAGGCGCGAGTGGATGCGCTCGCCAACGCTCCAGATGGTCTTGCGGTGCGGCATCGCCTTCAGCGTGGTCGCGACGAAATCGACCAACACGTCATTGAACTGGCCAACCAGGCCCTGGTCGGAACCAAACACAATGGCAACGACCATGCCTGCGTCGGGGTGCGCACCGCCATTGGCCGGCTGAGCGGAAGACATTTGCCGAAACCCTGCGGAAAGGGCCAGTTGGACCGTGCGGTAGTAGGCTTCCAGCGAACGCACAGCGCGCTCGTACTGTCCGATGCTGGAGGCGGCCATAGCCTTCATGGTGCGCACCACCGACTGCAATTCGCCGGCGCTGTCAATCTTGCGGCGCAGTCCCTCGTTGGTATCGCTCACGGCTTCTCCACGGGAACCGCGGCCACGTCGTCCGGTGCGGTCGATGCTTTGGGCTGAAAAGGGGCCAGCGCGATGCGGGCAATTCCGAGGATGAGCGTCTGGTCTTCGTCGCTGAGTTTTTTGGCGGTATCAAAGCGCGCGCACACGTCCGGTGGTATTTGCGTGGCGGCCTCGCGCACTGCGCGTTCGGCTTCGGTCATGTGGTCCAGTGGCACGGTGTCGAACAACTTGGCGGTCAGCGCCAGCAGCACCGCGATCTGCGCGACCTCGGAGACTGGCGACGACTCAGCCTGTTTAAGGCAGGCGCGAATGCGCCGGCCATGCTCGATGATCTGCGTGGTGTTTGCGTCCAGACGGGCGCCAAAGCGGGCGAATGTCTCCAACTCTTCGAACTGGGAATACGCCAGTTTGAGGTCACCCGATACGGCCCTGTAGGCCGCGCGCTGTGCCTTACCCCCCACACGGGAGACGGATTTCCCCACATCGACCGCTGGCAGAGCGCCGAGTTCGAACAGCGCTGGCGAGAGGTAGATCTGCCCGTCGGTGATGGAAATCAGGTTGGTCGGTATATAGGCCGACATGTTTTGCGCCTCGGTTTCGATGATGGGCAGGGCCGTGAGCGAGCCACCACCACGTTCCTCGCTCAGGTGGGTGGCGCGCTCCAGCAGGCGTGAGTGGATGTAAAAAATGTCACCGGGAAAGGCCTCACGCCCCGGTGGGCGGCGCAGCAGCAGGGACAGCTCTCGATACGCGCGTGCATGGTGGGTGAGGTCGTCGTAAACGATCAAAACGTCGCGCCCGGCGTGCATATAGTGCTCGGCCATGCTGGTCGCGGCGTAGGGCGCAATGTAGGCCAGTCCGGGCGGATCGTTGCCTTCGGTCACCATGACGACTGTGTACGCCATGGCCCCTTTTTCCTGGAGGATGGCAATCGTTTTCGCTACGGCCGCTGCGCGCTGGCCAATGGCGCAGTACACGCACAGAACGTTCTTGCCCTGCTGGTTGAGGATGGTGTCGACCGCGATCGTGGTCTTGCCGGTCTGACGGTCCCCCAGAATCAGTTCACGCTGGCCCCGGCCGACCGGGATGAGCGCGTCAATAACCTTTAGCCCGGTTTGCAGCGGCACACTCACCGGTGCGCGGTCCATGATGGGTGCGGCAGGGCGCTCAATGGGCAAACGCTGTGTTGTGACGATGGGGCCTTGGCCGTCCAGTGGGCGCCCCAGCGGGTCCATCACTCGGCCCAGCGTACCGTCGCCCACTCCTATATCCATGACTCGCCCGGTGCGTTGCACTTCGTCGCCCGCCCGCAGATGCCAGTATTCGCCCAGTAAAACCACACCCACTTCATGTTCGTCCACATTGAAGGCAATGCCGAACACGCCGCCAGGAAACGCAATCAGTTCGTCGTAGCCCACGCCAGGCAGGCCGCTGACCATGGCGATGCCGGTTGATACCTGGGTGATGATGCCAGTCTCGCGCGGGGTCAGCTGCGCCGAGAATGCTTCTCGCATCTGACGCAGACCCGCGAAGCTGCGGTCCAGTACGGTGTTCAGATTGGACGCGTGACTATTCATGACGCAACTGGTGCAATGTCCTTGACGGGTTCAATCAACGCGCCCACGTTTTGCTCTAGCGACGCCAGAAAATCGGCAATATTCCATGCAATTTTCCAACCGTTGGCGCTGAGCTCGATGCCGCTGATCACATCGGGTGTCGTCTCGAACCGGATGGGCAGCTTGGCCCCCATGGCTGCGTCCAGTGCTTGCCCTAATGCCGCCTGCTGAGCGGGCGTCAACTCGAACGCACTGCGCACCCGTACCGCGTTGAGCGATGCCTGCAGGGCCTTGGATAGTTCGCTCTTGGCGTGTGCATCCATGGAACCCAGGCGCTGGGCAAACACCTCGGTCATGCGGTCTTCGAGGGTGGTGCCGGCCAGGTCGGTCAGGACCTTGCGCGCGATGGCAAATACTTCTTCCTGGCTGCGCCGGGCGATGTCCTCTTGCAGTGTTTGCAGCTCACTCTCCAGGGCCTCATGCCGCTTGGCCTGCAAGGTGTCTGCTGCCGTGCGCGCGTCAGCGAGCAGGCGCTTGCGTTCGGCGTCCACTTCTGCGCTGGCCTTGCGCGCAAGGGCCTCGCGTTGCTGGTCAAAGTCGGCATTTTTCTGCTTGAATGCATAGTGCTCACTGTCGGCTTGCGCCTGCTTTTGGGCGGCGTCGGCCAGTTCCGATGCGATGCGCTTTTCACGCGCATCAATCGCATCGAGCACGGGCTTGTAGAGGTAGCGCTTCATCAGCCATACCAGGATGAGAAAGTTCAGCGTTTGCGCGCCGACCGTGAACCAGTCAATGAGCATGGCTACTTTGCGGCAACTGCGGCGACCGCTGCGGCCGCGTGGTTCCAGAATGGATTGGCAAAAATCAGGATCATCGAGACCACAAAGCAGTAAATCGCGGTGGATTCGATCATCGCCAGACCGACGAACAGGGTGCGCGTAATGGTTGCAGAGGCGTCGGGCTGTTGCGCCAGCGCGGTAAGGGCAGTCGCGACCGCCCGACCCTCGGCGAACGCGGGCCCCATGCAGCCGAAACCAGTGGTGAGTCCGGCAATGACGATGGATGCCACTGCGATGATGGTCATGCTGTCCATAGAGAGTCCTTTGAAGTATTGTTATCTTTTAGGTCTTGGCCGTTTGTCCAGGCTCGGGCTTGCGAATGTGCTGGGCTGCCGCGATATAGACGGCCGCCAATATGCTGAAGATGTAGGCTTGCACCATTCCGGTCAGCAGGCCCAGCACCGTCATCACAATCGGAAATACAAAGGGCGTGATGGTGAGCAGGATGGCGATGATCATGGCCCCGCTCATCATGTTGCCGAACAGGCGTACCGCCAGCGCCAAGGTGCGCGACATTTCGCTGATGATGTTGAATGGGAGCATGAGCACAGTGGGCTCTAGGTAGGACTCCAGGTAGCCGCCCAGGCCCTGGTCTGCAATGCCAAACATCGGTACAGCCACCAACACGCACAGTGCCAGCGCCGCTGTGGTTGACAGTGAGCCGGTAGGCGGCTCGTACCCGGGAATGATGGTGCACAAGCTGGCACTGGCGACGAACAGGAAAAGCGTGCCTAAAAACCCTATGGCTTTGCGCGGCTGGTGTATGCCGACCTCTGCAATCTGCGACTCGATGCCGGTGACAATGATTTCCAGCAGGTTCTGCCAGCGTGAGCGGGTCAGCTCGGTGGAGAGTTTGCGGGTGATGAGCATGGAGCCCACGACCAGCAGCAGCATCAGGCCCCAGGTAAAGACAATGGTTGCGTTGAGCTTGATGAAGCCGAGTTGCCAAAAGATCATCTGGTCGGGGCTAAGGTGCATGGGAGGGCTCCTGTGTCAGGTGCATGGTGATCTGGCGGGCCATCACGAAGCCAACTAGGCATGCCAGCAGACGCTGCCAATCTCCGCCGGTCGCCCAATAGAAGCCGGCCAGTGTCACTCCGGTACGCAGTAACGCACTGGGCAAAATCCACAAGGCCGGATTGCGGGCGGCAAGGCCCCTGCGCACGGTCCACCAGAGTCCGCCAAAGAAGAACGCCCCCAGCGCGCCGCCGGCAAACCATGCCAACAACAGGGACAGTACTTCAGAGCTGATCATCATGATGCTCCCGGTCGTGACCCATGGCGGCATCTTCCTTGGTAACCCAAACCCACGCATTGAAACAGCCCAGCACCAGCCCGGCGGCCATTAGTGCCAGCGTCCATGAGCGCCCAACGGGATAGTGCCGGTCCAGCCACAGACCCAGCGCGGCGCCTAATAGGGTGGGAGCGACTACCGACCAGCCGACCACACCCATCAGACCCAGGCCAAACCAGACGCCTGGCGTCGGGTTACGCTGCGCCTGCAGCTTGCGAGCGGCCTTGGCGCCAACCTGCCCGGCCATGTCGAGCGCGGCTTTTTCTGGGTTGTTGGACCCGTCAGTCATGCTGGAAACTCGCAAATTGACGCAGAAAGCCGGTTTCCAGCTTGGCCATGACCGAACGAACGTCTACCTCTTGCGCATTGACTTGGTTAAATTCCTGCTCAACCGCCTGGCGCAACTGTGAGAGATTGGCGCCGCCCATGGCCCGGCGCACGGAGATAGACACATCAGCTCCGGTCTTGACCAACACCCCCTCATCCAGGGCAACGTAGACCTCACCTTCGGCCGGCGTCTCATAGATCAGGATCCCGGCGGTAATCGCGGCAACACAATCGAGGCGGTTCGGCAGCAGCCCAAATGATCCCTCTCGCGTTTCCGCCACGATGCGCTTGACACCGGTTTTGTCGGCGAAGATGTGCGAAGGCAGAAGGATTTTGAGGTGCATGCTATTGAACTGCATGGTCTTCCTCCTTTGCCGCCGGCAGTTTTTCCTTAGCCTCGTCGACCGCTCCGATCATGTAGAGCGCACTTTCGGGGTAGTCTTTGAACTCGTCACGCAGGATGCGCTCACATCCGTCCAGCGCATCTTTCAGGCTAACGAGCTTGCCCGGCATGCCGGTGAACTGCTCGGTGGTGAAGAACGGCTGGGTCAGAAATCGCTCCAGACGCCGGGCACGGGCCACCACGCTGCGGTCACCAGATGACAATTGCTCCAGCCCCAACATGGCGATGATGTCCTTCAGCTGGGCGTATTGGGCCAATGTGCCGCGAATCTCCTGCGCCAACGCATAGTGCCGTTCGCCGACGATGCCGGGCGTCGCCATTTTGGAGTTCGATTGCAGCGGGTCAATGGCCGGGTATAGACCCTCACTGGCCCGCTTGCGCGACAGCACGATGGACGCAGAGAGGTGCGAGAAAGTATGCACTGCGGCGGGATCAGTGAAGTCGTCTGCCGGTACATAGACTGCTTGAATGGAGGTGATGGCGCCAGTATCGGTGTTGGCAATGCGCTCCTCCAGGCCCGCTAATTCGGTTCCCATGGTGGGCTGGTAACCCAGGCGCGATGGCATTTGCCCCATCAACCCCGACACCTCGGAGCCGGCCTGGATGAATCGAAAGATATTGTCGATCAGCAGCAAGACATCTCGGTGCTCATCATCCCGAAAATACTCAGCCATGGTCAATGCTGCGTGGCCCACGCGAAAGCGGCTGCCGGGCGGCTCATTCATCTGGCCAAACACCATCACCATATTGGGCAAGACCCCTGCGGCTTTCATGTCTCTATAGAGCTCTTCGCCTTCGCGGCAGCGCTCGCCGATGCCACAAAAAATGCTGACACCCTCCTGATGCCCCACCATGTTGTGGATCATCTCGGTCAGTAAGACGGTCTTGCCCACGCCAGCCCCGCCAAACAGCCCCGCCTTGCCGCCGCGCTCAAGCGGCATGAGAACGTCAATCACCTTGATACCGGTCTCGAACACCTCGGACTTGGTGGAGCGACGCGCCAGCGCCGGCGGCGCGCGGTGTACAGAGCGCCACTGCACAGCGTCGGGCGCCGGCAGACGGTCTATGGCGTTGCCAAACACGTCAAACATGCGTGAGAGTATGGTTTTGCCGACCGGCGCTTTTAAAGGTGCACCGCTGTCCTCGACCACTGCGCCTCGCCCTAGGCCCTGGGTTGAGGTCAATGCAATGGCGCGCACGTGGTGCGCATCGCGCTGCGCCAGTACCTCCATCACGACCCGCCCGTCGTCTGCACGCAGCAGGGTGCGGATGGGCGGCAGGTTTTTGTCAAATCTGATATCCACCACGCTGCCTCGCACCGCCGCAACTGTGCCCAGGTTTCTAAGAACTGGATCGGGTGGGATACTTTTCTCCTCGGCTGAATTGAAGTTGCACTATGCGCTCCCCGTGCATAGGGAGGCGAGAGCTGCAGATCTTTGCAGGAGCCACTCGATTCTTCCGTGTGACAGCGCACGGAAGATTGATATTCATCAGTTATGGCGCCACAAATCGAAGTCAACCGCAAAACCTTAACTCACCGGTGTCAAACATTGCCACCGAAAACCTATGGTTCTCCATCCCTCGCGATCTCTGCCGCCATCAAGCAGATTGAACTTCTGAGTTGGCACTCTCTCCTAGAGAGTGCTAACATAACAAGTATGGAAAAAAGGAGTTCTGGCATGTCTTATAAATCTGGTGCATCCGCTGCTGCCTTGACCGTGGCGAACCCGTGGTCGATGGTGCCCGCGCTGGGTAATCTTGATGCTTATATTTCTGCGGCCAATCGCCTGCCCATGCTCAGCCTCGAAGAAGAGCAGGAGTTTGCGCGCAAGTTCAGGCAGGACAACGACTTGGGGGCTGCCGGAAAAATGGTCTTGTCGCACTTGCGGCTGGTGGTGTCGGTGGCGCGCCAGTACTTGGGCTATGGCCTGCCGCATGGCGACCTGATTCAGGAAGGCAATGTGGGCTTGATGAAAGCGGTCAAACGCTTCGACCCGGACCATGGCGTGCGGCTGGTGAGCTATGCGCTGCACTGGATCAAGGCCGAGATTCACGAGTACATCCTGAAAAACTGGCGCATGGTCAAGATGGCCACCACCAAAGCGCAACGCAAGCTCTTTTTCAACCTGCGCTCCATGAAGCAGCGCTACAAGTCGGACGACGCGGCCGCTAATCTGGGCACGCACCGCGACACCTTGAATGGAGACCAAATCGACGCAATGGCCCTGGAACTCAGGGTCAAGCGCGAAGAGGTTATCGAAATGGAAACCCGACTCTCGGGCGGTGATGTGCTGCTCGACCCCAGTCCCTCGGACGACGGTGAGGACGCGTTTGGCCCGATTGCCTACCTGACCGATACCCGGCACGAACCGACTGAAATGATCGAGGCACACCAGCGCGACCTGTTGGCCAGCGACGGCATTGCGACGGCGCTGGACGCGCTCGACGAACGCAGTCGGCGCATCGTCGAAGAGCGCTGGCTCAAGGTCAACGACGACAACTCGGGCGGCATGACGCTGCACGAACTGGCCGCGGTGTACGGCGTCAGCGCCGAGCGCATTCGCCAGATCGAGGTGGCGGCCATGAAGAAGATGAAAAAAACACTGGTTGATTACGCCTGACTCAAGCCAAACCGCAAACAGCCCCTGCCGGTAAGCGCTGCAGGGGCTATTTTTATTCAGGCACCCGCCGTGCGCAGTCCTACTGCAGCAACAACTTGATGTCGGCTGCCAGCACCGCGGCGCCGCTGCCATAACGGCTGTAAAGGCGCAATTTGCCCTGCGTGTCGTAGACGTAGCTGCCGGCCGAATGGTCCATGGAGTAGCTGGTGGGCGTGGGGCCCTCCACTCTTTTGTAATAGACCTTGTAGTCTTTGGCCAGCTCCGCCAGCTTTTCAGGGGTGGTGTAAAGCGCCAGAAAGGTGGAGTCAAAGGCTGCCATATAGCCTTTGAGCATCTCGGGCGTGTCACGCGCGGGATCAACCGTGACGAACAAACCTTGCACGCGTTCGCCATCCTTACCCAGCAAGCGCTTTACCTCGGCCAGTTCAGCCATCGAGGTGGGGCAAACCTCCGGGCACTGCACATAACCGAAGAACATCACCACCACCTTGCCGGCAAAGTCCTTGAGCGTCCTGGGCTGGCCGTTGTGGTCGGTCAGGGCAAAATCTTTGGCGTAATCGGCGCCGGTCAGGTCAATCCCGGCAAAACTCGGTCCCTGTTTGGAACAGGCAGAAATAAGACCCGTAGCTCCCGTCAATAGAGCGTAAGTAGCTATTAATTTAAGAGTATTTCGTTTGTTCATGGGATGTCAAAGCAGATAGTGATCCAGCAGCAAGGCGGCAAACAGCAGGCTCAGGTGGATCAGCGAGAAACGGAAGGTCTTGCGCGCCAGCAGGTCCGAGTAATCGCGCCAGAGATAAAAGGCATACAGGCAAAAACCGAAATTCAGGACGACGGCGGCAATCAGGTACAACCAGGAACTCATGCCGTAGATATAAGGCATCAAGCAAGCGGCAAACAAGATGAAGGTGTAGAGCAACACCATCAAGCGGGTGAACTCATTGCCATGTGTCACTGGCAGCATCGGCAAGCCCGACCTGCGGTAGTCTTCCACCCGGTACAAAGCCAGTGCCCAGAAATGCGGCGGCGTCCACAAGAAGATGATCAGGAACAGAATCAGCGCTTCAGGCCCGACGTTGCCCGCCATGGCGGCCCAGCCCAGCACCGGCGGCATGGCGCCGGACGCTCCGCCAATCACAATGTTTTGCGGCGTCAGCGGCTTCAGAATGACCGTATACACCACCGCATAGCCGATGAAGGTGGCAAAGGTCAGCCACATGGTCAGCGGGTTGACCCAAAAATACAGCAGCGCGGAGCCCGCCGCGCACAGCACAGCCGAAAACAGCAAGGTCTGCCAATCGGCCAGTTCACCCCGGGCGGTCGGCCGCCAGGCGGTGCGTTTCATCTTGGCGTCGATGCCCTTTTCAACAATGCAATTGAAGGCCGCTGCGGCACCCGCCACCAGCCAGATGCCCAGACAAGCGACCAAGGCCAGTTTGAACTCAGGCCAGGTCGGCAGTCCCGGCACGGCCAGCACCATGCCGATCAGGGCGCAAAACACAATCAACTGGATCACGCGCGGCTTGGTCAGGGCATAGAACTGCTTGATCACAGAGACCTCAAGACTCAGAACATTGACGCTCATGCGGTCTGTCTCAATGTCGTGAGTCTCGGAACTCCCGCCTCAACCCTCCTGCCCGTGCGGCTTGCAGCCACCGTCCAGGTCAGGACCACAACCAGCGCGCCGGCGCCGCCGGTGTGCAAGACGGCGGCCATCAACGGCCAGTCCAGCACCACATTACTCAAACCGGTCGCTAGCTGCAGACCGCTCAGAGCAGCGATCCAGCGCGACAAATTGCGCAGCGCGATCACGCGGTTCAGTCGCCACGCCAATAGGCCAAGCAGCGCCAGCACGGGGAACGCCATCAAGCGGTGCACATAGTGAATGGCTGTCAGTGCCGCAAAGCTGATGTACTCACCGGTCGCGGTGACACCGAGATGACGCCAGAACTCAAAACCTTCCCTAAAATCCATCAGCGGCCACCAACTACCCTGGCACTTGGGAAAGTCGGTGCAGGCCAGCACTGCGTAATTGGAACTGACCCAGGCGCCCAGAGCAGCTTGCAGCATCAGCAGTGCTAGAGCCAGTCCCAGTAACCAGCGCAAACCTGGGCCAAGGGCCACTGGCTCCATTTTTCCTTCCAGTTGCGCAAACTGCACCACCTGCACGCACAACAGAGCCAACAGAACCAGGCCACCAAGCAAGTGCAAGGTCACGATGGCGGGAAAAAGCTTCATCGTGACAGTCAGCGCGCCAAAAGCACCCTGAATGCAGACCCAGAGCAAGGTCAAGGTGGGCCACCACGGGCTGATCGGATGCACCTGCATGTTGCGTCCGCCCGCACTGCGACCGAGCCAGGCCACGGCCGTCAGCACCAAAATCAACACACCTACGCTGGTGGCCAGGTAGCGGTGAATCATTTCCACCCAGGCCTTGCCGGACGTCACCGGGCCGCTAGGCATGGCATTTTGGGCGGCAGCAATTGCCGCATGGGCCCCAATCGGACTGGCGTTGCCGTAGCACCCAGGCCAGTCGGGGCAGCCCAGGCCGGAGTCGGTCAAACGGGTAAAGGCACCAAACATGACCAAGTCAAAGGTCAGGAACAGGGTCAGCAGCGTCAAGGCCTGCAGCCGACCCAAGGGCGAGGCGCGCCGATGCCGAAACCACACCCAGGTGATGGGGGCCAGCGCCAACACGGCGCCGAAGAACATCATGCGCATCAAGGGCGACAGGTCGTAAAGGGTTTGTACCGTCATGGCGTTGCTACCTGGCATGCTCTGCTCCCACCGCAATCGCCGCAATGCGACCCGCCTGGTCCCAGGAGTTGGAGGCGCGCAGCAGCCGCTCCAAATCCCGCTTGACCTTGGCTGCGCTGGCCAGTTCCAAATTAGCCGGAAAACGCATCATCCAGTTGCCCAAGGGGTCCACCAAGTACAAGTGCTCGGCCAACTGATGACCGCTGGCCGGTGCCAGCCAGTCTGAGAGTGCTTGCCTGTCGACGCGCAGCACCGTAGCATCCTTCAGGGCAGGGAGCAATTGCTCGGACACGGGATCGGTGTCGGGAATCAACCAGACCCAGTCCACTCGGGCCTTGTCTTTGCCCAAGCCCTCGCGCAACTGGCGCTGCAGGTACAAGTGACGGCTACAAACTTCATCGCAGGCACCACCGGCCACACTCAACAAGAGCCATTGGCCTTTCAGTGCCTTGAGACTGCTGGTATGTCCGTTCAAACTGACCACGGCCTGCTCCGGCAAGGGGCGTTGCGGCTCAATCAACTCACCAAAATTGCGCCGACCCTCCGGCCTGAGCACGTAAAAGGTGAGATATGAGGCCAGCACAGGTGCGGCACACACCAGCAACACGGCCAACATCTTCCAGCGCCCGCTGCCAGTACGCCTCACCTCGGCATCCATGACGCGGGCCGGCGAAGGCAGGGTATGAACGGTCAGGCCCAGCGGTTGATCGTCGGGGCCGGTCGCCCGTTGCGGGTGTGCGTCAGGCGCGGCGCGGGTAAATGAATCGTCTAACAATTTGGAACCAGACATAAAGAATCGCAATCAGGCTGCTCAAGGCAAACCATTGGAAAGCATAACCGTAATGTTTTTCCACACCGACTGAAGGCCGCGGCCAGTCACGTAGCAGGCCGTCGCCGGCGACATCCGTCTGCTGCACTGACACCGGCAGCAGGGTCAAGCCGGCCTCGGCAGCAAAGCGTGCCAAGTCGATATTTTGCCGGATGAGTCCGGTGTCCGGGCCGCCCAGCTCATGTAATTTGGCCGGAGGCGGGGCAATACGGCCCACAATCTCGCGCACACCTGTCGGCGTTTCAATCTTGGGCAAACGACTGCGATCCAAGAAGTTGCGCGCCACCCAACCACGCTGAACCAGCACCACGGCCGCACTGTCCTGAAGCCGCATCGGTGTCACCACGTACAAACCAGTGCGGCCATTCATCGGTCGGTTGTCCAGAAACACCGTCCACTTAGGAATCCACTCGCCGCGCAGCGCAATGCGACGATGCAACTCAAACGAAGGATCGGCCGGCCCCGCCAGAGATCGCCCGTCCAGGATGGACATGGCCGCCTGGGCGTTCATGCTGGCCTGAATGGCGACCTTTTGCGCGGCCCGCGACAACTGCCAGCGCCCCAGCGCGAGCGTGCCAGCAGCCGCCAGCAGGGCCACCGCAGTGATTAGCCAATACCTCCAGCCCATGTTCACGAGATAATCCGGTCCATGAAATACATCGCTATTCTTGCATTTGTCGGCATCGTCGTCAGCTTGGGTGTCGCCTACTTTTTCATGATGAAAAGCAACTCAAGTGGAAAATCCAGAAACCAAAAAATGGCGCTGGCATTGGCTTGGCGGGTGGGGCTTTCAATTGCTCTGTTTGCCGGCATCCTGCTGGGCTGGAAATTGGGGTTGATCCAGCCCAGCGGCATTGCCGCCGGGCAGTGAACGGAAGCAGTTAGTCAAAATCAAGAAAGGCACCCTGCAATGCCTTTTGTTTGGGCTGGGCGGCAGTCTAAATCCAATAGACCAGCGTGTAGAGGCCAAGCCACACCACGTCGACAAAGTGCCAGTACCAGGCCGCCCCTTCAAAACCGAAATGCCGCTCGGCTGTGAAATGACCGCGTTGCAGCCGCAGGGTGATGAACAGCAGCATCAACATGCCCACAAACACGTGGAAACCGTGAAAACCGGTCAGCATGAAGAACGTGGAGCCATACGCGCCCGACGTCAGTTTCAGGTTCATCTCGTGATAGGCATGGTAATACTCATAGCCCTGCACAAACAGGAACACAATACCCAGCAACACCGTGAGCCACATGAAAACAACCGCTTTGCTGCGGTTCGCTTTGACCAGTGCATGGTGCGCAATGGTCAGCGTAACGCCGGAGCTCAGCAGGATCGCGGTATTGATCGTAGGCAACCAAAAGGGTGTCATGGTCTGAAACGGCTCGACAATGCCAGCTGGGGAGCCGGTCACACCTGCGGCAAGACTCGGCCAGACGGCTTTGAAATCCGGCCAGAGCAGGCTGTTCTCCAAACCGCCCAAGGCGGGTAGGGAGTGAGCACGCGTCCACCACAGGGCCGTGAAAAACGCACCGAAAAACATCACTTCGGAGAAGATGAACCAGCTCATGGCCCAGCGATAAGACGAGTCAATCCGGCGCCCATACTGGCCACCTTCGCTCTCCCGCACCGATTCGCTGAACCATTGGTACAACACCACCGCAAACCACAACAAACCGAAGTAGAAGGAATACTTTCCCCACTCGGCACCGTTGATCCATTGACTGGCGCCGAGCAGGACAAAAAATAGTCCCGCGGCGGCAAAAAAAGGATGGCGCGATGGGCCGGGCACAAAATAGTGCGGGGTTGCAGTGTTGATTGTTGAACTCATATCGGCTCCATTCTTTCCAGTTCTGTTTAATCTATTCAAGGTGCCAGCACGCACCTTATTTGGCAATCACCACGTTCACCAGCACGATCAGGCCAACGACCAGAAGGACGATCGTCGCCACGCCCACCACAATGATATGCAGCGGATTGACTTGCGCCGCATCCTTTTCCAACTCGCTATTCTTTCTAATTCCCAGCAGCGACCAAGCCACCATTCTGATGGTCCGAAAGAATGACCCGGTCACCGCAGGGCGAGCGCTTTTCTCCAGGTTACTCATGAGCCGGCGCCGGTACTCACATGCGCGGCCGCATCAGCCACCGGTGCCGCCGGCGTTTTGCCTCCGACCTCGAAAAATGTGTAAGACAGCGTGATGGTCTTCACGTCTTTGGACAACTTCGGGTCGATCACGAACACCACCGGCCAGACTTTCTTTTCGCCCGGCTCCAGGGTGTGCTGCTTGAAACAAAAGCACTCCAGCTTGTTGAAATGGGCACTGGCCTGCACCGGCGCGTAACTTGGAATGGCCTGCGCCGACATGCGCCGGTTTTGCACATTCTGAAACTCGTACATCACCGTGGCCATTTCACCAGGGTGCACCTGTAGCGAACGCTGCGCCGGCTTGAACTCCCACGGGCCGCGCGCGTTGGCATCAAACTCGACCGTGATGGTGCGGCTGGTGTCCACCTGGGTATTGGCGGGCAATGTCGCATTGGCACCTGGTATCTGTCGCTCGCCGAGCGCCAAAATATTGATCCCCGTGGCCTCGCATACAGCCTTGTAGATGGGAATCAGCGCGTAACCGAACGCAAACATGCCGACGGCCACGACCGCCAACTTGCCGACCATTCGAATATTTTCACGCCTAAGGGTCATGCGCTAGTGACCCAAGAGAACCATCTTGACCATGAAACCAACAAAGACAGCGACCGCCACCGATGCCAGGATCAGTCCAGTCTTCATGTTGGCTCTTTTTTGCTCGGGGGTCATCGCGTTTCCAATCTTCATCGACTAAGCAATGATCCGCGTGGCCGTGGCGTCGAGTTTGGGCGGCGTCTCGAAGGTGTGGAACGGTGCCGGCGAGGGCACTTCCCACTCCAGGCCTTCAGCGCCTTCCCAAGGCCTTTGTGGGGCCTTTTGACCCTTGCCCATCATGGTGGGAATCACGATGAAGAGCAGGAAGAAAACCTGGGCAAAGCCAAAGAAGAAAGCACCTACCGAGGCCAGGGCGTTGAAATCGGCAAATTGCATCGGGTAGTCGGCGTAGCGACGCGGCATGCCCGCAAGGCCCAGGAAGTGCATCGGAAAGAACGTAACGTTGAATGCAATCAGCGACCACCAGAAGTGGATCTTGCCGCGTGTTTCGTTGTACATGACACCGGTCCACTTCGGTGACCAGTAGTAATAGCCGGCAAACATGGCAAACAGGGAACCTGCCACCAGCACATAGTGAAAGTGGGCCACCACGTAGTAGGTATCCTGCACCTGAATGTCAATCGGGGCCATGGCCAGAATCAGGCCGGTAAAGCCGCCCATCGTGAACACGAAGATGAAGCCCACCGCAAACAGCATCGGGGTCTCAAAGGTCATGGAACCGCGCCACATGGTGGCCACCCAATTGAAAATCTTCACGGCCGTTGGCACCGCCACCAGCATGGTTGCATACATGAAGAACAACTGGCCCGTCACCGGCATGCCGGTGGAGAACATGTGGTGTCCCCACACAATGAAAGACAGGATCGCGATACTGGAGGTGGCATAAACCATGGACGCGTAGCCAAACAGCTTCTTGCGCGCAAACGCCGGCACGATCTGGCTGATGATGCCAAAGGCCGGCAAGATCATGATGTAGACCTCCGGGTGCCCGAAGAACCAGAAAATGTGTTGGTACATCACCGGGTCGCCGCCACCAGCCGGATTAAAAAAGCTGGTGCCAAAATGGCGATCGGTCAGGGTCATGGTGATGGCGCCAGCCAGCACCGGCATCACGGCGATCAGCAAGTACGCGGTAATTAGCCAGGTCCAAGAGAACATCGGCATTTTCATCAGGGTCATGCCCGGTGCGCGCATGTTCAGTATGGTCACGATGATGTTGATGGAGCCCATGATTGAACTCGCGCCCAGCAAATGCATGGCAAAAATACCGGCGTCCATGCTAGGACCCATTTGCAGCGTGAGCGGCGCATAGAGCGTCCAACCCGCCGCTGGCGCGCCGCCTGGCATAAAGAAGGAGCCGACCAGCATCAGGGCAGCGGGGATCATCAGCCAGAAGCTGAAGTTGTTCATGCGGGCAAAAGCCATGTCCGAGGCGCCAATTTGCAGAGGAATCATCCAGTTCGCGAAGCCCACAAAGCCCGGCATGATGGCGCCAAACACCATGATGATGCCGTGCATGGTGGTAAGCTGATTGAACAGTTCCGGATTGACCAATTGCAGACCGGGCTGAAACAACTCAGCCCGAATCAGCAGGGCCAACACGCCGCCGATCATCAACATGGTCAAGCTAAACATCATGTACAAAGTGCCAATGTCTTTGTGATTGGTCGCGTACACCCAGCGGCGCCAGCCTGCAGGCGCATGGCTGTGGTGGTCATGCTCGACGTGGTCGTGGCTGTCTAGAACGGCACTCATGCTGATTTCCTTCTCAATACTTGTATTTAGTGGCGCCGTTTACTTGCGTGCCGCCGTCACATCGGACGGCTGCACCAATTGGCCCGTCTTGTTGGACCAGTTGTTCTTGGTATAGGTGATGACAGCGGCAATCTCGGTGTCACTCAACTGCTTCCAGGAGGGCATCACATTGGGCTTGCCATCGGACAGCACGACGGAGCGACCATTGAGCAGCACTGCAATCTGCTGACCCTTGTCGGCATTGAGCACCACGGCCGACCCGTCAAGCGGCTTGATCGTGCCCACGCCCTTGCCGTTGGGCTGATGGCAGGCAGCGCAGTTGGCCGCGTAAATTTTTTCGCCGCGGGCAATCAATTCCTCTGCCGTCCAGACTTTGGTGGAGTCGTCGGCCAGTGCGGCCAGCTTCTTCATTTCTTCATTGACCCATAGCGTGTAATCCGCGCTCGACACCACTTTCACATGGATCGGCATGTAGGCGTGCTCCTTGCCACACAACTCGACACACTGGCCGTGGTAGTCGCCAATTTTTTCGGTCCTAAACCAGGTGTCGCGCACAAAGCCAGGAATCGCATCCTGTTTGATGCCGAACGAAGGGATCATGAAAGAGTGAATCACGTCGTTGGCCGTGGTGATGATGCGAATCTTCTTGTTGACGGGAACCACCATCGGGTGGTCAACCTTCAGCAGGTAGTCGTCCACCTGTTCACCCGCTTTGGGGCCGCCATTGCTTGACATCTCTCGCTGCGTTGGATCAAGCGCGGATAGAAAGCCGATGCCCTCGCCTTCGCCCTTGAGGTAATCGTAGCCCCACTTCCATTGCATCCCGGTGACCTTGATGGTGAGGTCGGCATTGGTGGTGTCCTTCATGGCCACCACGACTTTGGTGGCGGGTAGCGCCATCAAGATCACGATGACAAAAGGGACGATCGTCCAGATGATTTCAACGGTGACCGATTCATGGAAATTGGCTGATTTGTGTCCGACCGATTTGCGGTGTTTCCAGATGGAATAGAACATGACGGCGAACACCGCCACAAATATGGCGGTGCAAAGTATCAGCATGAACCAGTGCAGCCAAGCCTGTTCTTCGGCAATTTTGGTCACCGCCGGATGCAAATTGAGCTGCCGCACTGCCGGACCGCCCGGCAAGTCGCTGACAGCCTGCGCCGCCGTGAAAGCGACCGTACCCGCCCAGGCACCTGCGACCAACAGGGTAACCGCCAATCTATTAAAAATGCGCTTGATCATGTTCACTTTTTTATTGCCTCGAAATTGCCTGATCTACACCAACATCGCCAACGATTACCGGTTGTCCCCAGTCGGCGCCACCCCATTCCGCTCGGGATTGTAATTCACACTTTTTTGCACCCAGCGTCTTGTCAAGCCCTTTTCTCAAGGATTTCTGGAAAAATTTTTGCGCTGGTGCAAGGTTTCACGCATTTGAGCCAGAGTAAGCACGGTTTCAGCCCGCACCGTCAAACGCGGCGCCGGTTTGAAGGCGTGGCCATAAATCACTTCGAAGGTCAGTTGCAGCGGCGCGCGCGCCAGTTCCTGATGCAATTGCTCGCGCCACTGCCGGCCGCGCAGGCCTGAGAAGCGCTGCGGCTGCAAGTTGCGCCCCAGACCACGCAACTCTTGCAACAGGCGCTGTGGCGTCTCAAAGGTCAGGGTGATGCGCTCCATATCCATCACCGGCTCGGCGAAACCAGCCGCACCCAGCATATCGCCCCAATCGTGCATGTCGGTGAACTCGTGCGAGGGCGCAGGCCAGCCCAGCCTTTGATAGAGGGCACGCAGTTCCTGCAAGGTGTCGGGCCCCAGACAGGAAAACATCAAAAAGCCATCCACGGCCAGCGCCCGGTGCCACTGCGCCATCAGGGCTTGCGGATCGGCCGCCATATGCAGCGTCATATTGGCCCACAGCATTTGCGCCGCGCCCTCGCCCGGCATTGCGTACTGGGTTGCAGCGGCGCTCCAGCGGGTCGGTTTCCACCACGGTTTTGATATTTTTTTTGCTGCGTACTGCGCACTCTCCGTGAGGGGTTCAACCACGTAACACTCGGCGGAGGGATAGCGCTGCGCCAACAGCGCATGCGCCTGCAAGCCGCCACGCACGGGCGCCCAATGGGCCCAACTGGTGGGCTGGCACTTGATCCAGTCGAGCCGCTCCTGCATGCGCCGCGCCACCTCCTCGTGCAGCCACGGCGACGGCGCCGGCGGCATCTGTTGCCAGCGCTGGGCCGCTTGAGGATCAATGGTGGGGGGTCGTTGAGTGGACATAAGACAGGCAGTAATAGGGTCGCCAGAGTATATTGACTCCATGTTTTCCAGCTTGCTCAACGGGGCGTCCCGGGTTTTCAATCTGCTGCCCAGCCAATGCCGGGTCTGCCATGCCTGGCCCGCACAACCCGTCTGCGAAGCCTGCGTGAGCCGTTTTGCCCAGCCGCAGCCGCGTTGCGAGACTTGTGCGCTGCCGGTACCGCCGCAGGTCCGACACTGCGGCACTTGCGTCAAGAACAGACCTCCACTGGACGCCTGCCTGGCGGCGGTTGCTTACGCCTTTCCCTGGTCGGACTTGATCTTGGACTATAAATTTCACGACACCCCCGGCTTGGCCACCGCCTTTGCGCTGTTGCTGCGCAGCGCCCCCTGGGTCGAACCGGCGCTGGAGGCGGCCGACCTCGTGCTACCCATGCCGCTCTCCCGACAACGCCTGCAGTCGCGCGGATTCAACCAGGCCCTGCTGCTGGCGCACCGCCTCGCGCCGGACAAGACCGACAGTGGCCTGCTGCTGCGCATCAAGGACACGCCTGCGCAGAGCTCGCTCAAACGCGCTGAGCGACTGCACGCTCTGAAGGAAGCGTTTGCCGTCGATCCTTTGCGAATGGCCGCACTCAAGGGCGCGCGTGTGGTGCTGGTGGACGATGTGATGACCAGCGGCGCCTCGCTTTCTTGCGCGGCGCAGGCACTGCGGGTGGCCGGCGCTGCGCACATCACCGCCCTGGTGATTGCGCGCACCGAATAACATCAGCCCATGTTTCATATTGTTCTGGTCGAACCCGAGATCCCTCCCAACACGGGCAACATCATCCGCCTGTCAGCCAACACTGGCTGCAGCTTGCACCTGATTGAGCCGCTCGGCTTTTCCATGGACGACAAGCACATGCGTCGCGCCGGGCTGGACTACCACGAGTACGCCACAATCACGCGCCACGCCAGCTGGCAGAGCTTTCTGGCGAGCGAGCAGCCAGCACCCGAGCGCTTGTTTGCCCTGACCACGCGCGCCAGCCGCAGCGTCTATGAGGCGCAATTTTCGCCGGGTGACTGGCTGGTGTTCGGATCTGAAACCAAAGGCTTGAGTGACGCTGTGCGCCAATCATTTACCCCCGCCCAATGCCTGAAGCTGCCCATGGTCGAAGGCCAGCGCAGCCTTAATCTATCAAACGCCGTGGCGGTCACCGTATTTGAAGCCTGGCGCCAGAACGCGTTTGGCGCATCAAGGGTAATGCCGCGCCACTGACTCGGCCACGCACACCGGCTTGAGCGTCCCCTCGCGCTCAATCGCCACCTGCCAGGTCATTTGAACGCCGCCCTGGTCGATCGGCTCACTGCTGAGCAATGTCATGCGCGCGCGCAGGCGGCTACCCACCGGCACCGGCGCCGTAAAGCGAACCTTGTTCAGCCCGTAATTCAAGCTCAAGCGGGCTTGCACAATGCTCAGAGACGACTCAAAAAAGCGGGGAATCAGAGCCAGCGTCAAGAAGCCGTGGGCGATGGTGCCGCCAAAAGGACCCGCTTTGGCTTTCTCCACGTCCACATGAATCCACTGGTGATCGCCAGTGGCTTGGGCAAACTGGTTCACTTGTTCTTGCGTGATGCCGATCCAGTCGCTGACGGCCACCTCCTGGCCGATCAGATGGGAGAGTTCAGCGAGCGTTTGAAATGTCTTCATGGCGCCACTGTAGCAATCGACGGCGCGGCCGCTTGTCAGCTGCGTGACAAAGCTGCCGCGTGGCCTCAATTAACTCAGCACATCGGCCAGAAACAAGGAGATATCGGCCACTTCGCGCGGATGCACGCTGTGTTGCATGGGGTAACTGTGCCATTGCACTGGGTAGCCCTTGCTCAGCAGCAGGTCGCGCGAGGCTTCACCCCGCGCCGGGGCGACCACCGGGTCCTGGCTGCCGTGCGCCATGAAAATGGGCGTGCTGGCATTGGCGGCGCTGCGCTCAGCTGCAAAGGTGTCGGCCAGCGGCAGGTAGCCCGACAGCGCCATGATGCCGGCCAGCCGCTGCTTGAAACGCAGACCGGTGTGCAGAGCCATGGCACTGCCCTGTGAGAAGCCCGCCAACACAATGCGCTGGTAGGCAATGCCGCGCGCCGCCTCGAAGTCGATCAGAGCAGCAACGGCCAGCGCGGATGTCTGGATACCGGCCACGTCCTGACGGCTAACCAGATCGGTGCCGCGAATGTCATACCAGGCGGGCATCACATAGCCGCCGTTAAGGGTCACCGGCATGCTGGGCGCGTGCGGAAAGACAAATCGGATCGGAGGGCAGGCACGCAAGTCCAACTCGGGCACCAGTGCGGCAAAATCATTGCCATCGGCGCCCAGACCGTGCAGCCAGATGACGGCCGCAGTGGGTTGCTGCGCCGATTCAATTTCTATGCGGGGAAGTAATGTATTTGTCATTTCTAGTCAATTGAGAACAGAGCTTGTTCGCTTGGCGTAGCTGCGGTCCGTCCCGCGAAGTCTCTAGATTCGGTATGTGCCGCAAAGCCTCAGAACAATTCCATGTCGCCCACATTGGCGGCCTGCTCCGCCAGCGCGCCACTGGCAATCAGGGCGGCATAACTGCACACCTGGTTGCGGCCATGCTCCTTGACATAGTAAACCGCTTTGTCGGCGCGCTCAAAGGCGCCGCTGGGGGTATCGCCGGTCTTGATTTCAGAGAAGCCGATGCTGATGGTGATGGCACCAACCTGGGGGAAAAGGTGGTTTTCGGTATTGATTCTGAGCCGCTCCAGGGCCGCAGTCGCCTCTGCCTCGCCATTGCAGCGCATCAGCACCACAAACTCTTCTCCGCCGAAACGGTAAAGCTGGTCGTGAAAGCGAAAACTGACGCGCATCAGCCGAGCCAGCAGCAGCAGCACTTCATCGCCGATGAGGTGCCCGAAGTTGTCATTGACGAGCTTGAAATGGTCAATATCAATCATAGCCAGCCAAAAGCTGCCGGTGCAACTGGTGTCGCGCCGCTCGTCGGAAGCGCTGTCAACGGTGACTTGCTGCGCCAGCGTGGCCTTGAGAAAGGCGCCATCAAAAGTCTTGCGATTGAGTAACTCGGTCAAGGCATCGCGCTCGCCATAGTCGAGCAGATTCTGAAAATTGAGGTAGAGACGCAACACGCCACTGACCAGTCGGCTCGACTCCTGCGACAGCGGCTCCAAGGTCGATATTTCAAGGACACCAACCGCATCCGGGTTACTGCTCACTGGAAATACCGTGATTCCGCTGAAGGGGCATGACTGCGTCATGCGTTTATCGATGCTGGCCTGGTGGCGCAGCGGATAGTCGAGCAAACGCGGCAGGGTCAGCAAATCGGACCAGGCCGAGTCAAAGGTAGGCACCTGTTGGTCTGCGTCCATCTGGCCGGTGGTCAGCCAGCGCTCGTTGCCCGCTTCACCGACCACGCGGTAAATCGCCGCAATTTGCGGCTGCAACAGGTCCTGAATGGCAGTAACCAGCGCGAGGTCGAGCGAATCGCGGTCCCGAAGGCCGGTGAGATCAGCTAGCTTATCGACGAGGTGTGACATGCGCGCAGTTTAGCGGGTTAACTGGTCCACCTGGGGCGGGTCATTCCGTATGAAGCGCAGCTTGCTGCGTCAAGCCAGCAGTGCCTGCGCAAACTCCCGTGCGCTAAAGGTCTCCAGGTCTTCCAACTGCTCGCCCACGCCGATGAAATACACCGGAACCGGCCGCTCGCGCGCAATCGCCGCCAGCACGCCGCCTTTGGCGGTGCCATCGAGCTTGGTGACGATCAGGCCAGTCAGGCCCAGTGCTTCATCAAAGGCCTTCACTTGTGTCAGGGCGTTTTGACCTGTGTTGCCATCGATCACCAGCAGGATTTCATGCGGTGCGGTGGCATCGGCCTTTTGCACCACACGCTTGATCTTTCTCAGCTCTTCCATCAAGTGCAGCTGGGTCGGCAGGCGCCCGGCGGTGTCCACCAGCACCACGTCTTTGCCGCGCGCCTTGCCAGCGCTGACCGCATCAAAACTGACGGCCGCCGGGTCGCCACCCTGCTGGCTGATGATCTCCACGCTCAGGCCAGTCGCCTCGGTGCTGGCGCCGGCGCGCGTCGCCCAAACGCCCAGTTGCTCACGCGCGGCCGCCCGGAACGTGTCTGCCGCAGCCAGCAACACACTGGCACCGTGTCGGGCCAGGTGCTGAGTCAGTTTGCCGATTGAGGTCGTCTTGCCCGCGCCATTGACCCCCGTGACCATGATGACAGTAGGCTTGTGCTGGCCAATCACCAGCGGCTTTTCCAGCGGCAGCAGCAACTGCGTCAGGCTGGCCACCAACACGTTCTTCAGTGCGACCGGGTGGGTCATGCCACTGTCCTTGACCTTGCGCCGCAAATCATCGAGCAGGTACTGGGTGGCCGCGACACCGGCATCAGCCATCAGCAGGGCGCCTTCAAGCTCTTCATACAGGGCCTCGTCGATCTGCGCGCCGGTGAAAACCCCGGAGATGCTGTTGGCAGTCTTGCCCAGACCGGCCTTGAGCTTGTCGAGCCACTTTTGCCGCTCGGGCGCCGCAGCGGCGGGCACGGGAATGTCAATCGGCGTGACCAGTGCGCTGCCGATCAAGGACCCACTGCCGGCAGCGGGGACAGTCGACCTGGGCGTGACCGTCGGGGCGATCGGCAAGTCAGGGGCTGGCAGAGGCTTCTTTTTGAAAAAACTGAACATTTGGCAACTTCTTAGAATCCCAGCATTCTATGAAATGACTCACCTCCCCTATGCCCATGCCCTGGCTATCTCACTATTTCCTGAATTTGTTGCGCCGAGCCATTACGGCCCTATGGCTCAACCTGGCAGGTCGGCGCCACCTGCGCGCGCTTGGCAGCCGCCCGCCGCATGCCTTGTGGCAGCGCTTGCCGTGCTACGCCTTATTGCTGATGGGGGGCCTGACGGCACACGCGCAAACCCCGAGCCCAGTGGAACAATTCACCTTGTCCAACGGCTTGACCGTTATCGTCAAGCCCGACCGGCGCGCACCCACCGCCGTTCATATGCTGTGGCTGCGAGTGGGGTCCATGGACGAGGTCGACGGCAGCTCCGGCGTCGCGCACGTGCTGGAGCACATGATGTTCAAGGGCACACCCACGGTGCCAGCCGGCGAGTTCTCGCGCCGTGTGGCGGCGCTGGGTGGTCGTGAAAACGCCTTCACCGGCAAGGACTACACCGGCTACTACCAGCAGATACCCGCGGCCCGACTGGAAGACGTGATGAAGCTCGAGGCCGACCGCTTTAGCCACAACCTGTGGGCTGATGATGAATTCAAGAAGGAGCTCGAAGTGGTCAAGGAAGAACGCCGCCTGCGCACTGAAGATAACCCGCGCGCGCTGCTGCATGAGGAGCTCAACGCGGCTGTGTTTGTGGCATCGCCTTACCGACGCCCGATCGTCGGCTGGATGAGCGATCTGGAGTCCTTGAGCCCATCAGATGCCCGGGCCTTCTACCAACGCTGGTATGTAGCGGCCAATGCCGCAGTGGTGGTGGCCGGTGATGTGGATGTGGCGCAGGTACGCCGCCTGGCTGAGAAATATTATGGCGTCTTGCCCACAATGGCCGTGCCCGAACGCAAACCACGGCAAGAGCCGCAGCAGGTTGGCATCAAACGCCTGCTTTTCAAAGCACCCGCCGAGCAGGCCTTTGTGAGCTTGGCCTTCAAGGTGCCAGCACTGCAATCCCTGAGTGCCGACAAGGAGAATTCCGACGCGCTGGCGCTGACCGTGCTGGCTGCGGTGCTCGACGGCTACAGCGGTGCCCGGCTGGAGCGCGCCCTCACGCAGGGCGAGGACCGTGTGGCAGACAGTGTCGGCGCCGACAACGGCCTGTCGGGTCGAGGCCCGCAGCTGTTTATGCTCGAAGGCGTTCCCGCCAAGGGGAAAACGGCAGAGCAAGTCGAGCTCGCGCTGCGCGAGCAAGTGGCACGCATCGCCCGTGACGGGGTGCTGGCTACCGAACTGGCGCGTGTCAAAACCCAGTGGGTGGCGAGCCAGGTTTACAAGCTTGACTCAGTTTTCAACCAGGCGCGTGAGTTGGGCAGCCTCTGGATTCAGGGGCTGCCGCTGGACGCGGACGCGCTTTTGATCGAGCGCTTGCGCGCTGTCACTGCCGAGCAAGTCCAAGCCGTGGCGCAGCGCTATTTTGGCGATGACCAGCTGACCGTGGCCGTCTTGGCGCCGCAGCCTCTGGACAAGACCCGCCCACAACGCACGCCCCCGGCGGGCGCCCGGCATTGATCACGCACCTGACGCACCCCAGGCACAGCCCATGATTGCAATTAAAAAGATAGCTGCTTACGCTTTAAATACGTGGGCTACAGCCCTATTTCTTATAAATCCTGCACAAGCGGGCATTCCCATCGAGCACTGGACCCAAGGCTCGGTCGCGCAGGTCTGGCTGGTGCAGAGCCACGCCATCCCGATGCTGGACGTGCAAATTGACTTTGACGCGGGCGGTCGCCGCGACCCGCACGACCAGGCGGGGCTGGCCAGCGTCACCGCCAGCATGACGGACAAAGGCGTGTTGGCAAGTGCCAGCAGGGTTGCGGGTGCTAGCGCCCCTGAGCCCGCATTGGACGAAAACGCCTTGAGTGAAGCCTGGGCCGACTTGGGCGCCTCCTTTCACGCCGGCGCCGGCAGCGACCGCATGAGTTTTTCGATGCGCTCACTGAGCTATCCCGACATACTGGGTCAGGCGGTGCAACTCGCGGCCCGCCAACTCGGCGAGCCCGCTTTTCCTGAAGCGGTCTGGCAGCGCGAGCGTGAAACTCTCAATGCTGCCCTGAAGGAAGCCAACACTCGCCCCGCCACGTGGGCTGCTCGCGCCTTTGCCGCTGCGGTTTACGGCCAACACCCCTATGGTTTTGAGATGACCGAGGCCAGCCTGGCGCGCATCAGCGTGTCTGACATGAAGTCGCTGCATGGCCGTCTGATTCTGCCTTGCCGGGCCAAGGTGACGCTGGTGGGCGCCGTCAACCGGACCCAAGCCGAGGCCTTGGTCACGCAGCTGTTGGCGCGTCTGCCAGCGGCCGCCACCACCTGCCCGGCGCTCCCCAGCGTGCCAGAAGTGACGTCGCTGCAAGAGTCTGTCACCCAACAGATTCCCTTCAACTCGGCGCAGGCCCATGTGCTGATCGGACAACCTGGCTTCAAGCGCCTAGATCCTGACTACTTTGCACTGACAGTGGGCAACTACATCCTGGGTGGGGGCGGCTTTGTGTCGCGTCTGACGAGCGAGGTCCGGGAAAAACGGGGCCTGAGCTACAGCGTGTACAGCGCCTTTGCACCCGGCCTGCATGCCGGCGCCTTCACGCTGGGTTTGCAGACCCGGCCCGACCAGGCCGCGCAGGCGGTACAGGTGGCGCGCGATGTGCTCAACCGTTTTGTTGCAGACGGCCCGACCGAGACCGAGCTCCAGGCCGCCAAAGACAACCTGATCGGCGGCTTTGCGCTGCGCATCGACAGCAACGGCAAGCTGCTGGGCAACGTGGCCAACATCGCATGGTACGGGTTGGCGCTGGACTATCTGGAGACCTGGACGCAACAGGTGGCACAGATCACGGCCCAAGACATCAAGGCCGCTTTCAAGCGCAAGCTGCAGCCCGACAAGATGGCCACGGTGGTCGTGGGTGGTGCCAACGCCAAGCCATGAGGGAGCCGGCGCTCTACACTCCAGCTTTCGTTCACCGCTGCCCATGTCCACGGGGAGTTCGCCACCTCAAATGCCCGCCATGTACCACAAGCAAATCTGGAACCTGATCAACAAGTCTGTCGCGGCGTGGATCAACGATTACGCCCCGAGCATGGGCGCCGCGCTGGCCTACTACACGCTGTTTTCGATGGCGCCGTTGCTGCTCATCGTCATAGCGGTGGCGGGATTGGTGTTTGGCCCGGAAGCGGCGCGCGGCGAAATCGTGGCACAGATCCAGGGCATCATTGGCTGGGAAGGCGCGATCGCGGTACAAGGACTGCTCAAGAGCGCCCGGGAGCCGGCGCAAGATATTCTGGCAGCGGTGGTCAGTATCGTCACACTGCTGATTGGTGCGACCACAGTTTTTGCCGAGCTGCAGAGCGATCTTGACCGCATCTGGCGTGTTCCCGCCCCGCTCAAAGAAAACAGCTTGTGGGCCCTGCTGCGCACGCGTTTGCTGTCTTTTGGCCTGGTGCTGGGCCTGGTGTTTCTGTTGCTGGTGTCACTGGTAGTCAGCGCCGTGATTGCCGCCCTGGGCAAATGGAGTAACGGGCTTTTCCTGGGCTGGGAGACCGTGCTGCACCTGCTGACCTTCGGTGTCTCATTTGCCATTTCCACTTTCTTGTTTGCCATGATCTACAAACTGATGCCGCGTGCCAGCATTGCCTGGCGCGATGTGTGGGTGGGCGCGGCGGTGACCTCGCTGTTGTTCGAGATTGGCAAATTCCTGATTGGTCTGTATCTGGGAAAAACCGGCGTAGCGTCCGGTTTCGGTGCCGCGGGCTCCCTGGTGCTGATGCTGGTGTGGGTCTACTTCTCGGCGCAGATCTTTCTGCTCGGCGCCGAGTTCACCTGGGTGTACTCGCACGAATACGGCTCAAAATCGAAGGAGCTCACACACAAATCCACCGCCATCGTACCGAGCCGTCTGGGTGGGTCGACTTCAACGGCAGATAGCAAAATTGAGGACCTGCGGGGAGCCAATCACGATTCAAGTGGAACAAATAGCTAGGCGCCTGTCAGGCTTTGGGTCGTCGGCTACCATGGCGCAAAAATTCTCCCATTACTCCAACGTCCCGATGAAAAAAGAAAAATCCGCAGCAACCCAAAAACCAGTGCGCCCGCTGCGACCGCGCAGCCCGCAAACTCATGAAGTACGCATCATCGGCGGCCTCTGGAAGCGCACCAAGCTCGCCGTGGCCGAGCATCCCGGCCTGCGCCCGACACCCGACCGCGTGCGCGAAACCCTTTTCAACTGGCTGGGCCAGGACCTGAGCGGCTGGCGTTGCATCGATGCGTTTGCCGGTACCGGGGTCTTGGGCTTCGAGGCCGCTTCCCGCGGCGCGAAAGAAGTCTTGCTGGTGGAGCACGACACGGCCCTGGTGGCGCAACTCAAGCGCGTTCAGACCCAATTGCAGGCCAGCGCCACCCAAATCGTGCGGGGCGACGGTGTGGCCGCCCTCAAACACCTGGACCCGGCCAGCATGGACGTTATTTTTCTGGATCCGCCATTTGACTCCGTGTTGTTTGAAGCGGCGCTGCAAGCCGCGGGCCGTGCCGTGGCCGCCGCTGGCTTTGTTTATCTGGAGGCACCGATCTTGTGGGCAGACGCCCAAATGGCGGGCGCCGGACTTCAAGTACACCGGCATCTGAAAGCTGGCGCGGTGCACGCCCACCTGCTCAAGCGCCTGGAAGCGGGCACTTGACGGGCGCCGCCTCATGCATTTGAGCCTGGCCTTGAAGCGCCCTGAATCACCGTGCTTTTTCCTCACCCAATTGAAAGGCAAGCCATGGCCAACGACGTGATTGCTGTTTACCCCGGTACTTTTGACCCGATCACCCTGGGGCACGAAGATGTGGTGCGTCGCGCAACCCAGTTGTTTGACCGGGTCATCGTGGCCGTGGCTGCTGGACACCATAAAAAGGCGATGTTCTCGCTGGACGAACGCTTGGCCATGACGCGCGAGGCCGTCAAGGACTACCCAAAAGTACAGGTCGCCAGTTTTTCAGGCTTGCTGCGTGATTTTGTGGTGGCACAGGGCGCCAAGGCGATGGTGCGCGGCCTGCGCGCCGTGACCGACTTTGACTACGAGTTTCAGCTCGCCGGCATGAACCGCAGCCTGATGCCTGAGGTGGAAACAGTTTTCCTGACGCCAAGCGACAGGTATCAGTTCATCTCCAGCACCTTCGTGCGCGAAATCGCCGCACTCGGCGGCGAGGTGGACAAATTTGTGTCGCCCAACGTGAACCAGCGTTTGATCGAAAAGGTTCGCAGTCTGGTCCAAGCCTAAAGTGTGGCTCGCTGACCATGACTGGCGTATATTGAGTTATCGCACAACAGGAATCGGGCGCGTGTTCCATGCTTGAATCCTGCCTATTTTGATCCTCATGAAGCCCCTCAGTAATCGGAGAAAAAATGAAAATACTATTGCCCGTTGACGGTTCTGACGTCTCTATGGACGCTGTTCGCTTTGCCATTCGCATGGCACAAGACGGTTTGACAAACAGCATGGTGCTGGCCAATGTCCAGGAGCCTGCCACCTTGTACGAACTGATGGTGGCACACGACCCGCAAGTGATCGAAGAGGTCAGCGCCGCGGCCGGCGCTAACACGCTGGCGCCAGCCCAGGCACTTTTGCAGGAGGCCAACATGGCTTTCGAGTCTGAAGTGGCCACGGGTGACCCAGCCCATACGCTGATCGATATTCTGGAACGTTTTGGCTGCGATCTGGTGGTGATGGGTGCCAGCGGCATGAGTCCCTTAAGAAGTGCACTGCTGGGTTCGGTGTCGAATGAAGTGCTGCATTCCGCGAACGTGCCGGTCATGATTGTCAAGGCGGCGCAAGAGCCCGATGTTGACGATGCTGACCTTGACGAGACTCAATGACAAGGCTTGAGCCCGCATTGAATTCACAATGGCGCAGGAAGCCTCCCAGGTTACAAAAGGCGACTGGCACTTGCATGATGCGCAGGAGGTGGCGCGCGAGCAAGGGGTAGACCCGCAGCAAGGTTTGCCAGCTATTGAAGCGGGCCTTCGGGTCGAGCAGCATGGCGCCAATGAAATCCGGAGCCGGCCGGGGCGCAGCTTGCTGGGTCAGTTCATCGACCAGTTCAAGGACTTCATGATTCTGGTGCTGATGGGCGCCGCGGTGATCTCTGGCTTCATGGGTTCATTGGTTGACACGCTCGCCATTCTGATGATCGTGCTGCTCAACGCTGTTATTGGTTTTATTCAGATATGGCGCGCCAATCAGGCCATGGCGGCATTGCAGCAACTGGCTGCCGCCCAGGCCACTGTATTGCGCGATGGGCAGGCGCAAACGGTGGCGGCGACTGAGTTGGTGCCGGGTGACATCGTGTTGCTGGAGGCCGGCAACAGGATTCCGGCTGATCTGCGCTTGATAGAGATTGCACAGCTCAGGGTGGACGAGTCGGCGCTCACAGGCGAATCCGTCAACGTAGAAAAGCACACGCGGATGCTCACCGGCCTGGTGCACGCGCTGGGCGACCGGCTCAACATGGCGTTCAAAGGCACCACCGCCACGCACGGACGTGGCCGCGGTCTGGTCGTGGCCACCGGCATGAGCACCGAGCTGGGCAAGGTCGCCGGACTGCTGGACCAGGGCAGTGACCGCAGCACGCCCTTGCAACGGCGCCTGGCGGCATTTGGCAAACGGCTGGCGCTGGTGGTGCTTGCCATCTGTGTTGTCATTTTTCTGGTCGGGGTGTTGCGCGGGGAAGAACCGGTGTTGATGCTCCTGACCGCCGTGAGTCTGGCCGTGGCCGCCATCCCCGAAGCCTTGCCAGTGGTGGTCACGGTGCTGCTGGCACTGGGCGCGCGGCGCATGGTGACGCTCAACGCCTTGATTCGCCGCCTGCCATCCGTGGAAACACTCGGTTCGGTCACGTATATCTGTTCCGACAAGACCGGCACCCTGACGCAAAACCGCATGCATGCAGAGTTGCTGTTGGCCGACGCGCAGCAGTGGGTGCCAGGCAGCGAGACGCCAGGAGCGCTACACCTCGAATTGTTGCGCGCAGCAACGCTGTGCAATGACGCCAGCAGCAACGCCAAAGGGGTGTGGCAGGGCGACCCGACCGAGACCGCTCTGACTGAAGTGGCGCAACAGGCCGGACTCGACAAGGCGCTGCTGGAGCAGGAGTTGGAGCGCGTGCAGGAGTTGCCCTTTGACTCAGAGCGCAAACGCATGAGCACCGTGCACCGTGATGGCAGCGGCTTCATCGCGTACACCAAGGGTGCGCCAGAAGCGATGATTCCCTTGTGCAGTACCCAATGGCGCCCGGATGGCCCGGCGCCGCTTCAGCAGGAGGCGGCGCTGGCAGCCGCAGATGCCATGGCGGCGCAGGGCATGCGGGTGCTGGCTTTGGCCCGCCGATCCCATACGGCGCTGCCCGCGCCCGGCGACCTGGCGGCGCTCGAGTCCGATATGAGTCTGATCGGCTTGATCGGCCTGATTGATCCGCCACGCCCTGAAGCCATGGCGGCGGTGCGCGACTGCAGACAAGCGGGCATCATACCGGTGATGATCACCGGCGACCATCCGGCCACTGCGCTGGCGATCGCTCGGCGACTGGGCATCGTGGCGGACGGTGACGCCGACGTGCTGACCGGCTTGGCGCTGGCGGCGATGGCAGAGTCGGCGCTGCGCGAGCGCGCAGCAAGCGTGCGGGTCTATGCACGGGTTGACCCGGCGCAGAAGATTCGCATTGTCCAGGCCTTGCAGGCGCGGGGCGAGTTTGTGGCGATGACCGGGGATGGCGTCAATGACGCGCCTGCTCTCAGGCAGGCTGATATTGGCGTGGCCATGGGGCGCGGCGGCACCGACGTGGCCCGCGAGGCAGCCAGTCTGGTGCTGCTGGACGACAACTTTGCCACCATTGTGGCGGCGGTGCGTGAAGGTCGGCGCATTTACGACAACATCCGAAAATTTGTCCGTTACACGATGACCAGCAATTCGGGCGAGATCTGGACGATCTTTTTGGCGCCGCTGCTGGCCCTGCCCATTCCCTTATTGCCGATCCACATCCTGTGGATCAACCTGGTCACAGACGGGCTGCCGGGCTTGGCGCTGGCGGCCGAACCCGCTGAACGCGGCGTCATGCAGCGCCCGCCGCGCCCACCACAAGAGAACTTGTTCGCCCAAGGCATGTGGCAGCACATACTTTGGGTTGGTTTGCTGCTCGGCGGTTTGTGTCTGTTGGTGCAGGCCTGGGCCTTGTCCACGGGCCAGGCGCATTGGCAAACCATGGTGTTTACCGTATTGACGCTGGGTCAGATGGCGCATGTGCTGGCCATCCGTTCGGAATCCGAATCCTTATTCAGCCTTGGCCTGGGGTCCAACCGGCCTTTGCTGGGCGCCGTGCTGCTCACCTTTGGACTGCAGATGGCGACGATTTACGTGCCCGTGCTGAATCCTATTTTCAAGACCCAGCCCCTGAGTCTGGCGGAGTTGACACTGTGTCTGGCTGCATCCAGCGTGGTCTTTTTCGCTGTCGAGATTGAGAAGCTTTGGCTGCGCCGCAGGCGCACAGCGCTTGCCTCACCGCGGGCATGACGCCAGTAGGGAATTGGCTCCGCCGGCATGACAGCGCCGATAATTCGAACCATGCCAGTTACCCCAACAATGTTTACCCCCGTGGCAGATACTCCGCCATGGCTTTGATCATCACTGACGAATGCATCAATTGCGATGTGTGTGAGCCGGAATGCCCCAACGACGCGATCTTCATGGGACCGGAAATCTACCAGATCGATCCGCATAAATGCACCGAATGTGTCGGCCATTTTGACGAGCCGCAATGCGTGCAAGTCTGCCCGGTGGCCTGCATACCGGTTGATCCGCAGTTTGTGGAAGAGCGGGCCACACTGTGGCAGAAATACCGCCAGCTGCAGCTCACGGCGAAGAAACCTGCCGCTCTGTGATTGACTCCCGACCGGGGACGACTGTCAATGCCGGTTCAAGTCTTTTGCCGGCGTGGTCTTGCTTGCGGTCGCTTTTCTCTTTTTGTGGCCGGGAGCTTGCGCCACAAAATACTCAGGCAGCACATCTTTCTTCCTCGCCTTCACCGACTGGGCGCTCGCCCTATTTGAAGTCTTGGTGCTGGCCGGCTGCTCCGAAGGCTTCTTCCCCGGCGTGTTCGCGGCCAGGTCTTTCTGCTCTTGTTGCAGCCGCGCCTTCTCCATAGCATCGGCCAAACGGGCATCACGGGTGTTGCTTAGTTCAGCTTGGTTTTTTTGTGCCAGAGTACGCTCATCCGTCACGTCAATGACTTGCGAACCGGGACAAGGCATTTGGCTGTAAATATTCCCACATTTATAGACATTTTGAGCTCTAGCCCCCGTCGATAAAGCGCAAGCAGCTACAAATAATATAGCTACAAATTTCTGGCTTTGCATCGTGTCGCTCCAGTTGAATGCCATAGAACCACCGTTGAATCAGGGTAATGTCGTGTCAAGCCTGGGCGGCTTGGGTCTGGGCGGCTTGCTGGTATGGATCAGCAGCATGGCCTTTTCCATGTCGCCCGCCAACAACTGTGACAAGGCGGTGATGGCGCGGGCAATGCACTGATCGATCGCGATCCGGTCATCCAACGAAGGTTTCTTTAAAACCCAGTTGATGACTTCTGACTTGACACCCGGATGTCCGACACCCAGGCGCAACCGCCAATAATCGTCAGTGCCGAGCTGGGCATGGATGTCGCGCAAGCCATTGTGTCCGGCATGACTGCCGCCCAACCTGAGCTTGGCTTGGCCGGGCACGATATCGAGCTCGTCGTGTGCGACCAGTATTTCCTGTGGCTCGATTTTGAAAAAACGGGCCAGTGCCGCGACCGATTTGCCGCTCAGGTTCATAAAGGTTTGCGGTTTGAGCAGCCAGACCGCTTGCCCGTTGACGCTGACTCGCGTGACCAGACCATGGTAGGCCTTGTCCATCGCCAGAGTGACTTTAAGCTCGCGGGCGACGGCCTCGAGCCACCAGAAGCCCGCATTGTGACGCGTGGATTCATAGTCGGGGCCGGGGTTGCCAAGACCAACAAAGAGTTTGATCATGTACAAATTATCAGGGCATGAGTCAAAAAACAAAATGGCCCACAAGTGGGCCAGGCATGGACTGTCGGTAGCCAGTCATTCCAGTTGAAGCAACACAGGCGCTTCCTGCCTTGCAGGTCAGCGCTGTCTCAACACCGCGAGTCTTACTTCTTCTTGGCTGCCGGTGCTTTAGCGGCCGGTGCCTTGGCTGCTGGCGCTTTGGCGGCTGGGGCTTTCGCCGCAGGCGCTTTGCCACCTGCCGCTGATGCGGGCGCGGGCGCGACAGCTTCACCAGTTTCGGCGACAGGCGCGTCTGGTGCAGCAATGACCACCACCGATACCAGAACTGGGTTCTTGTTACCGTGTGTCACAGCGGTCACGCCCTTGGGCAGTGTGACGTCGGCCAGGTGCAATGAACCGCCCTTTTTCAGACCGCTCAAATCAACCGCAATAAATTCAGGCAGGTCTTTCGGGAGACACAGCACTTCGATTTCGGTGATCACGTGATTGGCAATGCAACCTTCGGTCTTGATGGCCGAGGAATTCTCGTCGCCGCTGTAGTGCAGTGGCACTTTCATGTGCAGGCGGGTCTTGGCATCAACGCGCTGAAAGTCAACGTGCAATACGAGTTGCTTGAATGGGTGCATCTGCACATCACGCAGCAACACCTTGTTTTCAGCGCCGTTCAGTTCCATGTTCAGAACCGTGGCGTGAAAGGCCTCTTTCTTCAAGGCGTGCCAAAGCGCATTGTGATCAATCTCGATCTGCTGCGGCTCAACGCCACCACCGTAAACAATGCCCGGTGTGCGACCGGTGATGCGGAGACGGCGGCTCGCACCCGTGCCCTGCATGGCGCGCTCAAAAGCGACGAATTTCATAATTTTTACTCCAGGATGAGTCCACCGCGACCAGTGTGACTCCAACTTTAAAAAAGGCTCAAGCACGATGTGACTCGTGCTTGAGCCCACTTTTGCTCAGATCAGAATAGGTTTTCCTGATCCGAGAACAAACTCATCACCGACTCGCCCTTGGCAATACGCTGGATCGTCTCGGCAATCAACGGAGCCACGGACAATTGTCGAATCTTCTTGCAAGCCAGAGCAGCCTGGCTCAAGGGAATGGTGTTGGTAACAACGACCTCGTCAAGTGCATCGCCATTGGTGATGCGCTCAATGGCAGGACCCGAAAAAATGGGGTGCGTGCAATAGGCGTAGACTTTTTTCGCACCGCGTGCCTTCAAGACTTCGGCGGCTTTGACCAGCGTGCCGGCGGTATCAATCATGTCATCCATGATGACGCAATTGCGTCCGTCGATCTCGCCAATCACGTGCATCACCTCGCTCACATTCGCCCTTGGGCGGCGTTTATCAATGATCGCGAGGTCACAGTTGAGTTGTTTTGCCAGCGCGCGCGCACGCACCACGCCCCCCACATCGGGCGACACCACAATCAGGTCTTCGTAATTTTTTTGCCGCAAATCACCGAGCAAAACGGGCGAGGCAAAGATGTTATCCACTGGGATATCAAAGAACCCTTGTATCTGGTCCGCATGCAAATCCATGGTCAAGACACGCGCCACGCCAACGGTCTGCAACATATTGGCCACGACCTTGGCGGTAATGGGGACCCGGCTTGAGCGCGGGCGGCGGTCTTGCCGGGCGTAACCAAAATAAGGAATCACGGCACTGATGCGTTCTGCTGAGGCCCGTTTGAGGGCGTCGACCATGATGAGCAACTCCATCAGGTTTTCGTTGGTGGGTGCGCACGTGGACTGAACCACAAAAACGTCGCGGGCCCGCACGTTCTGATTGATTTCGACCGTGACTTCACCGTCTGAGAAGCGGCCCACTGTCGCATCGCCGAGCCGGATGCCCAGGTAGCCGGCAATGTCCGCAGCCATCGCAGGATTGGCATTGCCGGTAAAAACCATGAAATCAGGGAGGGGAGGAGCCAGCATGAGTATCTCGGCGATTGAGTAGCGTTTGCGTCAGAATGCCCGGCGGCCGGTCCATACGACAAAATTTTTGGCAGGGGAAGAAGGATTCGAACCTTCGCATGCTGGAATCAAAATCCAGTGCCTTAACCAACTTGGCGACTCCCCTACACGGGTTGACAGCTAAATACTGCCAACCGATAAACTTTCGCTGACTGCCCAATCCACAAGAGGATGAGCCACCAGACTGTTACACAACCTGAGTTGACACCCGCTCGGCGTAGCTAACAACTCAATATCCTGCGATACCGGTGAAAACACCGCGCTTCCTGAGCCCGTCATCCGGCCACTAAGCCCCTGCGCCGCCAGCCACTCAAGGGCTTGACTCACGCCCGGGCATAGCCTTTGGGCAACAGGCTGCAAGTCGTTACGGCCAAAACCGAATGCATCTGCAGCGAAGCCTGAAATTATAGCTGTTTCACTGTCTCTTTTCAGATCGGCGTCCGAGAAAATTAATCTTGTCTCGAGTCCTTGGGCGGGCTTGAGCACCACAAAGCGGCCCGGTGGCAGGCCGACAGGAACCATTTTTTCACCAACACCTTCCACCCAGGCGTTGCGTCCACCCAGAAAAAATGGCACATCGGCACCCAGCTGAAGTCCGATTTGACCTAAGCTTTCAAGCGAATAATTGAGCCGCCACAGGCGGTTCAAGGCCAACAGCGTCGAGGCCGCATCGGACGATCCGCCCCCCATTCCTGCTTGCGCGGGAATGCGCTTTTCGATACCGATATGAACGCCGAGCGCGCTGCTGCTGGCAAGCTTCAGGGCACGCGCCGCGCGGATCACCAGGTCATCGTCAGGCAAGGTTGTTGTTAGGTCTTCGCGGCTGATTTGTCCATCGGCACGCAAATCAAAATGCAGCGTGTCACACCAGTCAATCAGCATGAAGACCGACTGCAGCAAGTGATATCCATCGCTTCTCCTGCCGGTGATGTGCAGGAACAGATTGAGCTTGGCCGGCGCACAAATGTCGTAGAGTGCCTTCACTTTTCAAGCACCAGCCGCAGTTCCGTGACGGGAGCGGGATCGGTTCGCCGCGCCGTCAGCCGACCACCAGCGAGCTGCGACAAGTCGGCATTCCAGCCCGGCGCAGGCATGTTGTCTCCCGCCAGCCAGGCAAAGAGCGCCGTCACTGGTATCTCTGCTCCGACCGCTTGCTCAAGCAAGGCGTTCAGCGAGGCAAACGAGCGAACGTCGCCATTGGTGCGCATCAGCGCTGTCTGGGCCGACCAAGAGAGCGCAGCGGCGGTCGTTCCCAGGGGGGTATACAGCGTCAGTTCACCGGTCTGCGCGTTACCTGTGAGCTCAAAGCTGGCAGCGAAGGCCTGCGCCTGAGCCTTTGCCCCGTCGGACTCGACGCGAACGGCCAAGCGTCCGCGCCAAACTGTGCGCTCGGACCGATTTGAGACGCTGGCCGGCGTCGGGGCTGCACATCCAGCTATAAATATTATAGCAAATAACGCAACGGCCAAACCAGCATTTCTGCGCTGCATCACAAAGTCACACGCAGTCGTTTCAGAGTTTGAAGCAAGGTTTCGTTCTCTGAATTGAGTTGCACGCCCTGCTTCCAGATGGTCAGCGCCTGCTCGCGTTGACCCTGGGTCCACAAGACTTCGCCCAGGTGGGCAGCAATTTCCGCATCCGGGCGCGCTTTGAATGCCGCCTCAAGAATGCGCTGGGCCTCGGCGAAATTGCCGCTGCGAAATTCAACCCAACCCAGACTGTCGCTGATGAAAGGATCATTGGGCGCGTAGTCCAGCGCCTTCAAAATGAGCTGTTTGGCCTCGACCAAGCGAACACCACGCTCAGCCAACGAATAGCCCAAGGCGTTGTAGGACTGCGCATCTTCGGGCTTGGCAGCAATCAGGCTGCGCAGCAACTGCTCCATCTCATCGAGCTTGCCCAGCTTTTCGGCCACCATGGCAAGGTCATACTTGAGATCAAGATCGTCGGGATTGTCTGCAATCGCCTGGGCCAGGACTTCATAGGCGCCCTGGTACTGCTTGCCGTCTCGCAGCAGTTGCACTTCGGCACCTATCTTCAAGCGACCATCTGCAGGCGACAACTCAGGTTGACCGCGAATCAGTTGGCGCGCTTCTTCAAGCTTACCCTGCCGCGCCAACAGAGCCGCCCGGCGCAACTGTGCGTTGAGCAGGCCGTCTTTGCTGTCAATGCGTTGCAGCCATGCATCGGCTGCCGCGAAATCTTTGCGTTGCTCGGCAATTTGGGACAGGGAAAGATAAGCCTGGGTCAAACCCCGGCTTAGTTCCGCACGCGCAGTGCTCTCGCGTTTGACCAAGGCCAGTTCCACATACTGCTGCAGCGAACGCTCGGCGACCACGGTCTGACCAGCCTCCAGTTCGAGCACGCCGCGTATCAGCCAGGCGTCGGCGTAATCAGGCTTGCCGGAGGTGACGAACTGCAATTGTGTGAGAGCCTGCGCGTAGCGCTGGGCATCCAGCAAGGCACGCGCATATTCCATTCGCACCTCGGGCTTTGGCTTGCCCTCAAGATATTTTTCCACAATCGCCTCAGCCTGTGGCACTTTCGCGCTCATCATGACCACGGCAAGCAAGACCGGATGCTCCGAGTCCACGTCCAACGACTGAGCGATGCGTACCGCGTTCAAGGCGCCACTGGCGTCATCAGCATCAAGACGCATGCGCCCGATGGCAGTCCAAGCGGCAACGCCGACGCCTGGCGCGCTCTTGTAGCCCGCCAGTGCCTGTTCAACCGTGGTGGCGGCCAGTTTCTTATCGCTCGCGCGGGCAAAGTAACGCGGCAAGCCCAAGATGGTGGCGACCCGGTCCTTCGCGTCGGCAGTCGCCACCTCGCGCTTGAGCGGCTCCAGCGTCTCGCCGATACGGTTCAGACCAATCAGTATCTGCAGAACGTAACGATTGGCCTCGCGTGATGCGGGCAGCGCTTGCTTCCAGGCGCGCGCCGCCATCAAGGCCGAGTCGCCCGAGCGGGCCTGCAGCGCGATATCAACAGCACGCTGATAAAGTCTAGGGTCGTTTGTTTTGCGCGCCGCATCAAGCATCAGCGAATAGGCGGCGCCGGGCTCACTGCCGCGGGCATTGAGCTCCCCCAGCAACAGTTGATAAAAGAGCGCACTGCTCAGAGCTGAACTCTTGGGCTCAGCCGCGCTGGCAGGTGGTGTCTGGGCATTCACGCTCAAGGCACAAACGAAGACGGCAAGCAGGGGCAAACGGTAGAAAAGCAACATAAGGCAATAATAATCCATGCCAACCAAATTTCCTTGCCATGCCCGAATTGCCCGAAGTTGAAGTCACCAGACTGAGTTTTGCCCTTGACATAGCCGGCGCCCAAGTCATTTCCGTGCGCATGGGCAAACCGTTGCGCTGGCCGCTGGGATGTGCTCCCGCCCTGTTGCACGGCCGGAGCGTGCAGGCCGTGCGCCGCCGCGGCAAGTACTTGCTGATTGATCTTGATCAAGGCTTGCTGCTCGTGCATTTGGGCATGTCGGGCAGTTTGAGTTTTGCCAGGCAACTGCGCCCCGGCGGCGCCCATGATCATTTTGAAATGGTGACCACACGCGGCACCTTGCGACTCACCGACCCGCGTCGCTTTGGTGCCGTGGTGTACGCCGACAGCCAGGACGCGCCACAAGCCCGCAAACTGTTGGACAAGCTTGGCGTGGAGCCTTTGTCGGATGATTTTGAGGTTGATCGCTTTCATGTCGAATTGAAACGCCGCAAAGCCACCATCAAACAAGTGTTGTTGGCCGGCGTGGTGGTCGTTGGCGTGGGCAATATTTACGCGTCGGAGGCGCTGTTTCTGGCGGGGATCCGTCCAACCCTGAGCGCGTCCCGGTTGAGCCGCCCGCGCAGCGCCAGACTGCACGCAGCGATTCAGGATGTGCTGGCGCGCGCGGTCGCCAAAGGCGGCAGCACGTTGAGAAACTTTTCCAGCGCCAACGGCGACAGCGGTCATTTTCAGGTGGACGCCATGGTTTACGCCCGCCAAGACCAGCCCTGCCGGGTCTGCGGCACGCCGATCAAAGCCTTGCGCCAAGGTCAGCGCTCTACCTTCTACTGCCCGCACTGTCAAAAAGCCTAGGCGCTGCAGCGCTACACGGTGCTATATTGAAACATTGCACGGAGGCAATTTGTCTACTTCATTCAACGAAAAATTTGACCAACACGGCAGCTGGCGGCGTGAGTTGGCCCTGCGCCTGAAGCTGCTGGCGGAATGGCTGAAAGACCACGAATTGCTCGACGCTGCGGTAGAAGAGCGCTTGCGGCGCCTGGAAACGCGCGTGCGCGTGGACAAAGTCATGGTCGCGTTCGTCGGGGAATTTTCGCGTGGCAAATCCGAGTTGATCAACGCCATTTTTTTTGCCGGCTACGGACGGCGCATCATGCCCGCCAGCGCCGGGCGAACCACGATGTGTCCGACAGAGATGAGCTATGACGCAGACGTCCCCGCGTGCCTGCGTCTCTTGCCGATTGAATCACGGCTGCAACCGCAGGCCTTGATGGAATGGCGCATGGCGCCCGAGAAATGGACGCGCATTGATCTGAATGTGCATGATCCCAAGCAACTGTCCGAGGCGCTGGAGAAGGTGGCTGAAACGCGTCATGTCACCCAAACCGAAGCCAACGCACTGGGTTTTTGGCAGGCCGAAACACCAGAAGACAACCCGACGGTCAATGCGCAAGGCCTGGTGGAAATCCCCCGGTGGCGTCATGCATTGATCAATATTGCCCATCCTTTGCTCAAACAAGGCTTGGTCATTCTGGATACACCAGGCCTCAACGCCATCGGCGCCGAACCGGAGCTGACAGTCAGCCTGATTCCGCAGGCACATGCGGTCGTTTTCATTTTGGGCGCAGACACAGGCGTCACCAAGTCCGATCTGGCCATCTGGCGTGAACACCTAGTCAACGAATCCAAGGACACGAGCTCAAGGTTGGTGGTCCTTAACAAGATTGATACCTTGTGGGACGCGCTAAGTTCTCCCGCTCAGGTGCAAGCGCAGATCGAGCGCCAACAGGCCTCAACCGCCGAAATACTGGGTGTCTCCCAGCAACAGGTCATCCCGATATCCGCGCAAAAGGGTTTGGTAGCCAAGGTGACCAACGATGCGCAATTGCTGAAGCAGAGTTGCTTGTCCACGCTTGAAGATGCACTGAGCCAAGGCATCATGGGCCAGCGGCAAAAAATGCTGGCCGCTGCGATCTTCAGCGGCATTGCAGACTTGCAGGCAGAGACTGGGCGCGTCATTCATATTCGCCGGCGTGACCTGACCGAGCAACTCATGGAGCTTGAAGGCCTTCAGGGCAAGAATTCAGCCGTCATCAAGAACATGCGGTCCCGCATTTCCCAGGAGCAAGCCGAGTTTGATCTGGGCGGCGCGAAAATTCATGCCGTACGTTCGGTCCACCTGAAACTGCTGCGTGAAGTATTCAGCCTGCTGGGGCCGACGGCGCTCAAGAAGGAGATGACGCAGCTGACCCGGTTGCTGCAACAGAAGGGCATCAAGATGGGCGTCAGACGCGCGTATGGAGACACCTTCGAGCATCTGCGAAAAAATCTGCAGCAGGTGCAATCCATCAGTGCAGAAATTCAGGTCATGCTCGCAGCCACGTTTCGCCAATTGAACGGCGAACATGGCTTCTCCTTGCTGACACCCACAGAGCCCAGTCTGGTCGATTATTTGCACGATCTTGACCTGGTGGAACGCAGCCATCTCCAGTACCTGAGTCTGGGTAACACACTCAGGTTGGCACAGCCTGAGTTTGCAGATCGACTGGTGCGCGCACTGTCCACCCGCCTGCGCACCATCCATGAAGCGGCGTTGGGAGATATTGAGTTGTGGAGCAAAGCGGCCGCGGCGCAACTCGATGTGCAGTTGCGCGAACGGCGACGCAATTTCAGCCGGCGGCTCGAAGCCATCGATCGAATTCAGCAGGCCTCTGGCGGCCTCGGTGAGCGCATTGACGAGATTGAGGAACAAAAAGTGAACTTGAATCAACTCAATGCCAAGCTGTCAGAGCTGACCGATCATCTGATCACGGTGACCGATCCCGGTCAAAGCGCCGTGGCTGGCGCCGATTCATTTCCCGACATTGAACTGGTTTGACTAACTTGAGTGAATGCGAGGCGAGTGATTTCGCCATCCAAGTCGTGCGTTGGCAAGAAACTCACGGTCGTCATGATTTGCCATGGCAAAACACCCGTGATCCCTACCGGGTCTGGTTGTCTGAAATCATGCTGCAGCAGACGCAGGTTACCACCGTACTCGACTATTTCCCGCGTTTTCTGGCGCAATTCCCCGACGTTGAATCACTGGCCGGCGCAGCGCTTGATGAAGTGTTGGGCTTGTGGAGTGGCTTGGGCTATTACAGCCGGGCGCGCAACCTCCATTTGTGCGCGCTTGCAGTCATGCATCAGCATAGCGGATCGTTCCCTCAGTCGGCCCAATTACTTCAAACCTTGCCGGGCATTGGCCGCTCGACGGCAGCGGCGATTGCCTCTTTGTGCTTTGGTGAACGGGTCGCCATTCTGGATGGCAACGTCAAGCGCGTACTCACGCGCGTGCTGGGCTTCAACAGCGACCTGGCATCCGTGGCCAATGAGCGCCGGCTTTGGGACGAAGCCACGCGCTTGCTGCCGCTGACTGATCTGATGCGGACGATGCCACGCTATACGCAAGGCTTAATGGACCTGGGAGCCACGGTGTGCAGCGCGAAGAAACCCGACTGCGCAGTCTGCCCACTTGCGCGCACTTGTGTGGCCCAGCGTTTGGGTGAACAGCATATCTATCCGGTGAAGACGCGCAAACTCAAGCGCAGTTCACAGTCGATCTGGCTGTTATGGGCGCGAGCAGGAGACGACAGCGTGTGGCTAAGCCAGCGTCCCACACCCGGGGTTTGGGCGGGACTCTACTGCCTGCCATGGTTCGACCAGCGCGAGGCCCTGGTCGCGGTGGTACCCGAGCCCTACCGCGCCGCATTGCAGGACACACCGTCTTTTACCCACGTACTGACACACAAGGACCTGTATCTGCATCCGGTTCAAGTGCAAATGCCATGCGCTGCGGTGGCGTCATCCCAGGGACGCTGGATCAGCGCACAGGAGTGGCCGCGCATGGGTTTACCGGCGCCAGTCAGAAAATTGCTACTCCAGGGCTAGGATGCGGGCTTCGAGTTCACGGTGGCGCATCAAGGTCATCCACTTGTCGCCAAACAAACCCGCCAATCTTTCCACGAGGTAGACCGAACGGTGCTGGCCGCCGGTACAGCCAATGGCGACAGTGACATAGCTGCGGTGATCGCGCGCCAGCGCCTCAAGCCAGTGGTTCAAAAACCTTTCAATATCCGCCAGCATGAGCGCGACATCGGCCTGTGCCTGCAGAAAATCGGCCACAGGCTGGTCCCGCCCGGTCAAATGGCGCAATTCGGGCTCATAGTGCGGATTGGGCAACATGCGCACATCAAACACATAGTCGGCGTCCCCTGGCACACCGCGCTTGAAGGCAAAGGACTCGAACACCAAGGTCAGTTGCTCACCGGATGCGGAGATCAAGGACTTGACATAGCCCTGCAACTGCGAGGGCCGGATGATGCTGGTGTCGATGAGATGGGCATTTTCCCGCAGATCAGCCAGCAGTTCCCGCTCGAGTTCAATCGCATCCACAAGGGCGCGCCGCTGGTCCTGTGGCGGGGGGTCGCAGGCGAATTGGGACAGCGGGTGCTTTCGGCGGGTTTCTGAATAGCGGCGCACCAGGGTTCCGGTGGTGGCATCCAGAAAAAGCGACTTGACAACGACACCCTGCTCGCGCAGGATGGCAAGTTGCTCGGGCACCAGGGGCAGTGACGACGCCGTGCGAACATCCATCGCAATGGCCACCCGTTTGGTCTGATGCATTTTTTGCAGCGCAACAAACGGCAAAAACAGTTCGGGCGGCAAGTTGTCGACGCAGAAGAAACCAGCGTCTTCCAGGGCATGCAAGGCGACCGACTTGCCGGAGCCCGACATGCCGGTGATCAAGACGATCTGCAAATTATCGGCTTCAGACTTCATCAGAAAACTCTCCTGTCTGCAGCATCTCGCGTGCGTGCGCCAATGTCGTGTCCGAGAGGCGCTCACCCCCCAGCATGCGAGCCACTTCGGTCACCCGCTGTTCGCCTTGCACCGCCAGGACGGAGCTCGTGGTCGAATGGCCCTGCAACTGTTTGGCCACCACCAGGTGGTGGTCCGCACAGGCAGCAACCTGGGGAAGATGGGTCACGGCGAGCACTTGCCGGTCGACCCCAAGTTGTTGCATGAGACGCCCGACGGTCTCGGCCACCGCGCCGCCCACACCCGCATCCACCTCGTCAAAAATCAGCGTCTGGGCGGTGCCAAGCCGGCTGGTCGTGACCGCAATCGCCAGCGCCATGCGGGACAACTCGCCACCAGAAGCCACTTTGTTCACCGCCCTGGGCGTGCTACCCGCATGGCCCGCCACCAGGAAGCTGATTTCCTCGAGGCCACTTTGCGTCGGCTGCGTACACGCCTGCAGCGCGACCTCAAACTGGCCCCCTTGCATGCCCAGGCCCTGCATGGCTTGGGTGATGGCTTGGGCCAGACGCGGTGCCGCTTTAGCGCGCGCCTTGGAGAGCTGCCGGGCCTGCTGCATGTAGGCATCGAACGCTAGCGCGCTAGCAACTTCCAGTCCTGCCAAATTGGCGGCAGCCTCCAGCTTTTGCAGCTCATGCTTCCAGGACACCAGCAGATCGGACAACTCCGCCGGGGCCCTGCGGTAGCGCCGGGCCAGGGACAGCCACAAGGCCATACGCTCATCGAGTTCACCCAGACGCTGGGGGTCCAACTCGGTCTTGCGCAGATAACCCCGAAGCGAATGAACGGCGTCTTCAACTTGCGCCAAGCTTGAGGTCAAAACCTCCACCAGCCCTTTGAAATAGGGCTCGAGGTGCTGCTGTTGTTGCAGCAACTGACCGGCCCCATGCAGCGCCACCAGCGCGCCCCCGTCATCATCAGTGGACAGCGTCTGCAGGGCGCCTTGGGCGGCATCGAGCAGGGCCTGGGCATGGGACAGTCGGCCGTGTTCGGTGTTGAGCTCGGGCCACTCACCGGGCTGCGGCGCCAGCTTTTCCAGCTCAGCAATTTGCCAGGCCAGCCGTTCGCGCTCACGCTCCAGCGACTCTTGCGCGCCATGGGCCTGCGCCAGATCTGCTTGCGCCTGGCGCCATTGTTGCCACAGCGCCGCCAAGGCGTTCGATGAGACCTGCGCGTAGGCATCAAGCAGGCCCCGCACGGCCTCCGGGCGGGTCAGGCTTTGCCAGGCATGCTGCCCATGAATATCGAGCAGCTGCTCGCCTACGGCGCGCAGCTGGGTGGCGGTCGCCGGGCTGCCGTTGATCCAGGCGCGGCTTTTGCCCTGGGTGTCGACCGTGCGTCGCAACAACAGGCTGTCGCCAATCTCAAAGCCCGCCGTTTCAAGCCAGAGCGCCAAATCAGCCGTGGCATCAAACTCCGCGCTGACGTCGGTGCGGGTCGTGCCTTCACGAATGACCCCGACATCGGCCCGGCCACCGGTGACCAGCTGCAACGCATCAATCAGGATCGACTTGCCAGCACCGGTTTCACCGGTGAGAACGGTGAAGCCCTCAGCCAGATCAAGGTCAAGCTCGCGCACGATCACAAAATCACGCAGAACAATACGTTTGAGACTCACTTCAGGCCACTCCTTCATTCCAGTGCAATTTTTGGCGCAAGGTGTCAAAGTAGGACCAGCCTCTGGGGTGCAGAAAGCGCACGTTGTGTTCAGAGCGCGTCACCACGATGCGGTCTCCGTGCAACAGGGCGGCCAGCGACTGCGTGTCAAAACTGGCACTGGCGTTGCGTCCAGAAATTATTTCAATCGCAATTTCAGTGATGTTGGCCAGGACGATGGGTCGGTTTGACAAGGTATGGGGCGCAATCGGCACCAGCACCCAGCCCGGGATCGAGGGATGTAACAGTGGCCCACCAGCGGACAGCGAATAGGCGGTGGAGCCCGTTGGCGTGGCAATGATCAAACCGTCGGCACGCTGGTTCGCCACAAAGTGGCCATCGACTTCAACTCGCAGCTCCACCATGCCCGAGGTCGCGGCCCGATTGACCACCACGTCATTCATGGCCAGCGCGTCATAAACACAGCGCCCGTCTCGCATCACCCTGGCGTGCATCATGCCGCGATGATCTTCCTCATATTCACCGCGCAGCATCGGCGCCAGTGCCGCGGCGTACCCGTCCAGTGGAATGTCGGTGATAAACCCGAGCCGGCCCTGGTTAATCCCAATCAGGGGGACGCCAAACTTGGCGAGCAGGCGGCCGATGCCCAGCATGGTGCCGTCGCCGCCAACGACCAGGCCAAGATCGCATTTGGCGCCGATGGTCGCCACGTCCATGACCGGGTATCCGGCAATGCCCATGTTGCGCGCCGTGTCGTGCTCAAAAACCACCTCGCAACCCTGATCGTGCAAAAAGTGGGCAATATCTTCCAGCACACGACGCGCCGACGCGCTCGATGCACCCGAGGCCATCGTCTGGTATTTGCCGATCAGCGCCACATGACGGAATTTTGATTTCATTGGCAAATTACATCACTAAAATGCCCGCATGCTCGATGACCGTGCCAAGTTGTTATTGAAAGCGCTGGTTGAGCGCTATATCGCCGATGGACAACCGGTGGGTTCACGCACGCTCTCCAAAGCCTCGGGGCTGGACTTGTCGCCCGCCACCATCCGCAACGTGATGTCCGATCTGGAAGATTTGGGGCTCATTGTGAGTCCGCATACTTCGGCTGGACGCATTCCGACGGCGCGCGGCTACCGCCTGTTTGTCGACACCATGCTGACGGTGCGCCAGGAACAGTTCGCAACCCAGAGCCTGGCACCCGATCAGCCCCAAAAAGTGATCTCCAACGCGGCCAACCTGCTGTCAAGCCTGTCCCAGTTTGTCGGCGTGGTCATTGCTCCGCGCCGCTCCTCCGTGTTTCGCCATATTGAATTCTTGCGCTTGTCGGAGCGGCGCTTGCTGGTCATCATCGTCTCGCCCGAGGGCGACGTGCAAAACCGGGTCATTTTTACCGAGACAGATCACTCGCAGCCGCAGTTGGTCGAGGCCGCGAACTACCTTAACAGCCATTACGTCGGTCTGGCCATCGAACAGGTGCGCGAACGCTTGAAAAGCGAAGTGGAATCCCTGCGGTCGGAAATTGCCAACTTGATGCAGGCGGCCGTGACAGTCAGCTCTGAGGCCCTTTCGGAAACGCAGGACGAAGTCGTTATTTCGGGCGAGCGCAACCTGCTGGCCGTCACTGACTTTTCGAATGACATGGGCCACCTTCGTCGTGCCTTTGATCTGTTTGAGCAAAAAGCGCAACTCATGCGCCTGCTGGATATCGCCGGCCAGGCCGAAGGGGTGCGTATTTTTATCGGTGGTGAAAGCCAGGTGGTGCCGTTTGAAGACCTGTCGATCGTCAGCGCACCGTACGAGGTCGATGGCCAAGTGGTTGGCACGCTGGGCGTCATCGGCCCCACGCGCATGGCCTACGACCGGATGATCCAGATTGTGGACATCACCTCGAAATTGGTCAGCAACGCGCTGAGCTACCACAAGTAGGCCCAAAGGGCTCTTACAATCTGCGTTTCGGGCCTCTAGCTCATGTTGGTTAGAGCAGCGGACTTGAAGTGGTTTTTTCCTGAGACCCAGGGGCTGGTAATGGAAAAGACAGATTGGGTTGCCTTGGCGCAAGTTGACTCTGCGCCTTGGTAGAACTGCTCAAAGTCGGGGAAACCTCTGGTCAGTCATGACCGTGGCAATCCCGAGCGAAGCTCTTCTTTGGAGGAGAACGTGTAGAGACTGTACGGGCAGGTCGTAAAGACAAGAGACAGTCCAGACCACAAACCCGAAAGGGGCGACGAAAGTCGTAGTTGGTAAGCATAATCCGTTGGTGCCGTGTTCGACTCACGGGAGGCCCACCAGACAACAGAGCCGCAGTGTGAGCACACTGCGGCATTTTTTCCAGATCGCCCGAGGGCGCGAACACCGGACCCAGGCCACTGATTTTTTTGCTGGACTTCTCCCGCGCCACCGGGATGCCACCCAACCACATCATCAGGCCACGAAACGGCGGCTTGAACAACTGCTCCTTGCCCATCCAGTAGATATTGAGCCTCAAAGCGAAAGCCACCATCAGCGTGTAGGGCAGATCCCAGTTGCTGGTGTGCGGGGCGGCGATCAGCACACTTTTTTGTGCGCCCGCTGGCAAGCTGCCTTCCACCTTCCAGCCGGTCAGGCATAAAAAACAGACCGAGAAGGTGCGCAGCAGGGTGTTGATGAGGGGAGTTGAAAAAACAGTGCGGTGCATGCGTCAGGAAGTCTCGTGAAGGTTGAAAACCGGCCTATTGCAAATCGGCTGGCGCCAACAGGACCACCCCAATTATCTTGGCAACAGCGCAGCTTGCGGGCAAGCGTCGCTGTCATTTTCTGGCTTTGTGGCAACCCAGAGCCGAACAGGCCGCCGCGGCAACCTAAGATAGGCCCCTATGTCCAATCAACCGGAATCCGATTCAGCCCTGCGCCCCAAGCGCAGCCCACCGATGATCTGTCAATCAGTCCCCGCGGTCAAAGAGACGCCCGCATGCTGAGCCGCCTGGGCGTTCTGGTCATGCATCTGCTGGGGCGTGTGCCGCTGCCCTGGGTGCGTGCGCTGGGGCACGGCCTGGGTTGGACGCTGTACTTTCTGGTGCTGCCCCGGCGGCGCGTGGCCCTGAGCAACTTGCGTTTGTGCTTGCCGAAGCAGTCTGAAGCGCAGCGTCGGATGCTGGCGCGCCGTACTTTTATTCACTTTGCCCAAGCCTGGCTGGACCGCGGCTGGTTGTGGCATGGCGCGCCCGAGCTGACGCGCCAGCGCTTGACACTGACCGGGGCGCTGAGTGAACTGCAAGGCAATGAACCGGTCGTCATCTTTGCCCCGCATTTTGTCGGACTGGATGCCGGCTGGACGGCGCTGACCCAACAGTTGCCGCGCCGATTCACCACCATTTATACGAATCAGGCCAACAAAATTGTTGATGCCTGGATTCTGGCAGGGCGCCAGCGTTTTGGGTCGGTGCGGCTTTTTGGCCGGGTCGACGGCGTCAAAACCATCGTGGCGGCGTTGCGCTCAGGCGAGCCGCTTTATTTGTTGCCCGACATGAGTTTTGGCCAGGAAAACTCTGTTTTCGTTCCGTTCTATGGCGTCCCGGCTGCGACGGTGCCGTCACTGTCGCGCTTTGCCAAGCTGGGCCGCGCCAAAGTGGTGCCGGTGGTGACCCGCATGACGCGCCAGGGCTATGAAGTCGAGGTGATGCCAGCCTGGCTGAACTTTCCCTCCGACGATGCGCTGGCCGATACGGCCCTCATGAACCAGCGCCTGCAGTCGTACATCGACAGCATGCCGGATCAGTATTTCTGGGTACACAAGCGCTTCAAGGACCGCCCGCCTGGCGCCCCTTCGGTTTACTGAAATTTATACGATTTAAGCCTCTAGCCCCCGTCTAATATGCGTGAGTAGCTATCGTTTTTTACGTATCGATGAGGGCAAAAAATCGCTGATCATTTGCGCGATCCGCGCCGCTTGCTCATGCACGATCCAGTGGGTGGCGTCGGCCACGGTGTTGACCGTCAGCTGATCGACATAGTCGCCCAGCCCGTCGAGCAAGGCGGGCGGCAGCGCCTTGTCGCCCAGCCCCCAGATCACCAGCGTGGGCAGCTTCACGGTCAGCATCGCGTGCGGCAGGTCAAGGCCGGCAGCGCCGGGGTCGTCCGCTCGCGCTGGACGCAGCGGTGAGGCCCGGTAAAGGTTGCAGCCGCCGGTCAATCCGCTGGCCCAGACCTCACGGTACTGGCCCTTGACGTCTTCAGTGAGCCAGGTCGCCGGGTGCGCGCCAAACTGGTCGGTCAAGAACTCCCAGAGGCGACGGTAATCGTCCTGCGCCAGCAAATTTTCCGCATCCGGACGAACCAGGAAGTTCATGTAGGCGCTGGCCGCTTGCTGCGCCGGGTTGTTCTTGAGCTCACGCAAGAACGTGCCAGGATGGGGTGAGTTGATGATGACCAACTGGCGGATCAGGTCGGGCAACTGGTTGGCCAAGTTCCACGCCACCGCACCACCCCAGTCGTGCGCCACCAGCGCAGCGAGCTGGCCGCCCGGCTCTGGCGCCTCAATCGCAATCAGGGCGGCGATGTCTTGCACCAGGTGTTTGGGGCGGTAGGCATTCACCTCAAGCGGTGCGCTGGAGTGCTCGAAGCCACGCAGATTGGGCGCCACGCAGCGGTAGCCCCCGTTTTCGGCGCGCGAGAAATGCGCCAGCATGAAGTCCCAGACAAAAGCCGCTTCAGGAAAACCATGCAGGAACATCAGCACCGGGCGACCGCGTGCGCCAGCGGCGCGGCAACTCAGGGTGATGCCATGGGGCAAAGGCTGCAGGTAAGTCTCGATCATGGTGAAGTTTGCGTCATGAACCCGAGACTACGACGCTGCACGGCCTTGCGCCGTCGCCTTTGGGACGGCTGCGCACGGGACACGCGCCCCGAAGTGCGATCAGGCTGCGGCGCTGGGGTGCGCCCATTGCCACAAGAGCGTGGCCACCTCATCGATGCCCTGGCGCTTGGTGGCCGAAAACAGCCGCACTTCGCCGCCACCGGCCTGCAGCTTCATGATCGACAGCGCCTTGGTTTGCTCGCTGCGCGTCAGTTTGTCGGCCTTGGTGAGAACGACCAAAAATTTCAGCCCTTCTTCCACCCGGGGGCGCACGATGTCGAGCAGAATTTCGTCCAGTTCGGTGAGCCCGTGGCGTGGATCGCACATCAGCACAATGGCCTTGAGGTTCTCCCGCGTCACCAGGTAGTTGGCCATCACCTGCTGCCAGCGAATCTTGTCCTGTTTGGGCACCGCCGCGTAGCCGTAGCCAGGCAAGTCAGCAAACACCGCGTCGGTGACGCCTTGCTTACCCAAAGAAAACAAGTTGATGTTCTGGGTGCGACCGGGCTTTTTGGAGGCAAAAGCCAACTGCTTTTGCTGCGTCAGCGTGTTGATGCAAGTCGATTTGCCCGCGTTGGAGCGCCCCACAAAAGCAATTTCAGGCACATCCAAGGCCGGCAGAAAGTGCAACTGCGGCGCGGTGGTGAGGAACTTGGCGGTGTGCAGCCAACCCAATGCGACGACGGCAGCGGCTTGTGCCTGCGGGTCTGGCGCAGGTTTTTGGGTGGTTGGAGCGGGTGGCTTTGAATTGGTAGTCATTGGTAGACGGGAGAAAACCCGGAGTCACATTGTAGAATCAAGCTGTTCCTGCCCCTCACCTGACTCGATACCCCCCCTATGAAGCTGCTTGCCACCCTCTTGTTTGCTGCTGCCCTGACAGCGCCTGCTTTCTCTACCTTGGCACAAGAAGCCACGCCTGCCGCTGCGGCCACGCCTGCACCTGCCGCTGCGGCCACGCCTGCACCTGCCGCTGCCGCCAAGCCCGATCTGGCCAAAGGCGAAGCCAGTTTTGCCATCGTCTGTGCCGCCTGCCACGCCGCAGACGGTAACTCGGTCATCCCGACCCAGCCCAAGCTGGCACAGCAGCACCCCGAGTACCTGATCAAGCAGTTGCAGGAGTTCAAATCCGGCAAGCGCGCCAACGCCATCATGGTGGGCTTTGCATCCACGCTGAGTGATGCAGATATGCGAAACATCGCCTACTGGTTAGCGGCCAAGACGGCCAAACCAGGATTTGCCAAAGAGAAAGAACTGGTGCTGCTCGGAGAGCGCATTTACCGCGGTGGCATCGCCGACCGACAAGTACCCGCTTGTGCCGGCTGTCATGGCCCGAGCGGTGCTGGCATTCCTGCCCAGTACCCGCGTTTGAGCGGCCAGCACGCGGAGTACGCAGTGGCGCAACTGACCGGCTTTCGTGATGGCGTGCGCAACAACAGCCTGCAGATGACGCAGATCGCCGCCAAGATGAACGACCGTGAAATCAAGGCTGTGGCCGACTACATCGCCGGCTTGCGTTGAGCACAGCGCCTGTTTGTAGCTGGAAGCGTCAAATCCTGAGTCCCTCATCCACGCGTTAGTCGCACCAGTCACCAAGGCGGGCAGATTCATGAGTCATGAATCTGCCTTTTTTTTGACCCCTTCTGCCTTCTGACTCACCAGACCTATGGTCAATCCCTATGGTGACGTCATTGCATCTGCACAACAATACTCCGACTTGCCGCCAGAACCTGACCCCATGCCCGACACCACTCAACTCACCGCAGCACCGCGTGACACGCTGGAAGAGCTGCAACTTGCACTGCGCGAGCAGCAGGTCATTTTGGACACCGCGGGAGTTGGCATCGTCTTCATCAAAAATCGCCTGGTGGTGCGCTGCAATCAGCGCTTCGGGCAAATTTTTGGTCATGACGATGTGACCGCCATGGTGGGCAGCAGCAACCGCTCGCTGTACCTGGATGAGGCGTCTGCACGCAAACTGGCCGAGGCCGCCTACCCGGTCATGGCCCGAGGTCTGAGCTTCAAATCAGAGGTACTGATGAAGCGCCACCTCGGCGCCTTGTTCTGGGCCCATCTGACGGGCAAGCTCGTCAACCCGGCAGACCCCGGCGAGGGCTCGATCTGGATCATTGATGACATTGACGAGAAAAAAGTGGCGCAAGCGCAGCTTGAGTCACTCTTACATGAACAAACCCTGATTCTTGACAATGCCATGGTCGGCATCGTCTTTCTGCGCGACCGCATTGCCACCCGCTGCAACCAACGCTTTGAGGTTTTATTGGGCTATGCGCCCGGTGAACTGCACGGTGTGTCTTCGCGGACCTGGTACCTGACGGACCAGGACTGGATTGACGCCACCCACCGTTGCTACGACCCCTTTGCCACGGGCAAGACTTTTGAAGAAGAAATGGTGCTGCGCAAGAAGGACGGCTCACCCGTGCATTGCGACGTGCACGCCAAAGCGATCGACTCCAACAATCTGAGCTTGGGCTCGATCTGGATCGGCATGGACATCACGGCACGCAAAAGAGCCGAGACGGAATTGCTGCAAGCTCGCGCCGACCTGGAAGAACTGGTCGAAGTCCGCACCCAGGAGCTCAGTCGCACGGTGCTGGCGCTCAAGGCCAAGGCCGCTGAGCAGGAGATCGCCGAAGCCCACATTCAGCGGCTGGCCCATTTTGATGCACTCACCGGTCTGCCCAACCGTTTGCTGCTCAATCACCGCTGCCAACATGTTTTGAGCGGGGCGCAGCGCGGCAAGAAGAGCGTGGCCCTGATGTTTCTGGACCTCGATCACTTCAAGAACGTCAATGATTCCCTGGGCCACCGGGTCGGCGATGAGGTGCTAGTTGAACTCGCCGCCCGCCTCAAGGCGGCCGTGCGCGAGCAAGACACCGTCTCGCGCCTCGGCGGCGACGAATTTATCATGCTTCTGCCCGACACCGATGAGGCCGGCGCCTCTCATTTGGCGCAGAAATTGCTGCAAATTGCGCTGCAACCAATCCTGATTGAACAGCACGAGTTAACTGTCACACCCTCGATAGGCATTGCGCTGTACCCCCAAGACGGCGCGGACCTCGATGCCCTGTCCAGGTCTGCCGATGCCGCCATGTACCGGGCCAAGGCCGACGGGCGCAACGGCTACCGCTTTTACACCGCGCGAATTCAGGCCGATTCTGACCGCATCCTGATGCTCGACAATGCCTTGCGCCGCGCGCTGGAGCGCCATCAGCTGACTCTGCATTACCAACCGCAAATCTCACTGGTCAGCGGCAAAATCATGGGCGCCGAAGCCTTGCTGCGCTGGACCCACCCCGAACTGGGCGCCGTCTCACCGTGCGAATTCATTCCGATTGCCGAAGCCAATGGCCAGATCCTGCCGATTGGCGAATGGGTCATACGCACCGCGACCCAGCAACTGTCGAGCTGGATCGCGCGCGGCATGGCGCCCATCACCATGGCGGTCAATTTGTCAGCGCTTCAGTTCCGCCTTCCGAACCTACCCCAACTGGTCAGCCGCATCCTGCTTGACGCGGCGCTGCCACCCAAGCTGCTGGAAATTGAACTGACCGAAGGCGTGGCCATGACCCATCCGATGGAAGCAGTGGCTGTCATGAACGAACTGCACCAACGCGGGGTGCGCATGGCGATTGATGATTTCGGCACCGGCTATTCGTCACTGAGCTACCTGAAGAAATTTCAGGTGTACAAACTCAAGATCGACCAGTCCTTCGTGCGCGACATCACCGAAGACACCGATGACAAAGCCATCGTCGGCGCGATCATCAGCATGGCCAGCAGCCTGGGGCTGCAAACCATCGCCGAAGGGGTCGAAACCGAGGGCCAGCTTGAGTATTTGCGCGCCCAGGGCTGCCATGAGGCGCAGGGCTACTATTTCAGCCGGCCCCTGCCGGCGCAGGCCTTTGAGGATTTCGTGCGCCAGCCCTGAGCTGGCGCCCAGTCCGGCTTACTTGCCGGTGGCCTTGGCGGGCGCTGCCTTGGTTTTGGCAGCAGCGTTTGACGGCGCCGGCAACCCCAGGTGTAGGCTGATGGCCTGTTCCAGTGCCTTGATCTTGGGCTCAATGGTCGGCTGGGTTTGCTCAATCAGCTTATCCAGCAGGGCCTTTTGCATGTCACCGCCCATTTGCAGGAACTTGCGATTGACCGGTGACTCGATGATGGCAATCAACTGCTTGAGCTCATCCTCGGTGAATTTTTCGTCCAGCAGCGCGCCCACGGTCGACGGGGCAAGGCTGACGGAGCGCGCGCGCACCAGGGGCACCACCTCATCCACATATGTCTTCACGTCGGCCTGAATCTGCTTGGCCACCGCCTCGCGTTTGTCCGCTGCCACTTTGGACTGCAAGACCATACCGGCCTGCTGCATCATCTGCGCCGCCGGCCGCTCTGCCAGGGCTTGCGCTGCCTGTTCGATAGCCGGTTGCTGCAACAGCAAGACCTTGTTGACCAGTTCCTTCTTGGCCGCCGTGGACTCGGCCTGCGCGCCAACGGCCAGTGCCAACAAAGCGATCACTACTAATTTTTTCATACCAAATATTCCTTAAAGGGATTGACGGCTCGGGCTGAATGAAGATTTTTCGAGTCCGCCAGAAAGCCGGAACATGCGAATCATCTGCCGTATCCGGGTGGATCATAGCCATATGAGGGCCCACCGCCCCAAGCTTTGAAATTCGAAGGCATCTGGCCCAGCCTCGAAAGGCCCTGCAAAAAACACTGACCAAGGCTGGCCAAGCCCTGAGTAAAGGCTCTTTGAGGGCGCTGTGCAAATGTGCTGTGGCCTTAAATAAACTTAAAGACATTAGGGTTTACCCCAATAAATGAATTATGCTGCACTGCAACATAAATGACCTCTATCAATTCTTACCTAACGGGTACTTAAATCTTCAAGGAAATCGACATGACACACAGCACCACCCCCCACGCGGCGCCCAAGCCGACCGGTTCAGCCGCTCTGCAAGAGCTGACAAAAAACTCCACGCAAGGCTTTGAGAAGCTGCTGCAACTCAACATGGCAGCCACTCAGGCTTTTTTGGGTCAGTTTCAGGCGCTGATGGGCGCCAAGAACGCACAGAGTCTGCGCGAACTGCAAACGGAACTGTTCGCCCCCTTGCCGAACAAGTACGCCGCCGAAAGCCAGCATTACCAGTTGCTGGCTGAGGACTCCAGCGCCAAGCTCAACAAAATGTTCCAGTCCAAGCTGACTGAGGCGCAAAAAAACATGTCCACTCTGGTGGACAACGTGTCGAACGCGGCGCCAGTGGGTACGCAGGCCGCTTCCGCCTTTTTGAAAAACGCCTTGACGGCCAGTCAAAGCGCGATCGAATCAGCCCAGCATTCGGCCAGTCAAGCTCTGCAGCAGGCCGAGTCCAGCCTGACCCACGTGGCCACGCAAGCCATTGAGGCGGCCGGCAAAGCGTTCCAGCAAGAAGCTGCACCACAGCGGCGCACAGGCAAAGGAAAAGCGCTCTAAAGCTTGAGCTGCGCCAGGGCTGCGGCCGGCCTTGACCCCAGCGGATGCATTTTCCCGTTCGGGCTGATCTCTAAGGGATTGTTCGCATTGAATCAGCTGTAAGCGCGGCGTTACACTGTGACGCCAGCGCCGGGCCTGATGCCGCCTTATCCCTCATCTGCCGGGATGAGGAGTCAAGGCAGTCCACCAACCGGTCTGAACTGCGGCCCTCGCAGCCTTTGCCCGTGGAGTGACGAATGCCCCTAGCCCTGAAGCCAAGCCGAATTCTCATCATCGAAGACGAGGTTATCGTCGCCCGCGACATCCGCAACCAGCTGATTGAACTGGGCTATGAACCGGTGGGCCACGCCACCCGCGGCGAAGAGGCCATTCGCCTGACCGGCGAGTTGCTCCCGGACCTGGTGCTCATGGACATTCAACTCGCCAGCGTGATGGATGGCATTGCCGCAGCCCAGATCATTCGCACCCGTTTCGCCCTGCCCGTGGTGTTTCTGACGGCCTTTGATGCCGACCAGATTCTGGAGCGCGCCAAGCTCACCGAGCCTTTTGGCTACCTGCTGAAGCCATTTTCTGCGCGCGAACTGCGCACTGTGGTGACGATGGCGCTGTACAAGCACCAAGCCGAAGCCAAGTTGATCAGCAGCACCTGCCAGTTGCAGGCGCTCTCAAGGCGCGTGCTCGAAGCCCAGGAATTTGAGCGCCGCCGCGTGGCGGTCGAATTGCACGACGAACTCGGTCAATTACTCACCGCGATCAAGATCAACCTGCAGTTGAGTGAACGTCTCAAGGGCGACTCATCGAACGAGCTCAACACTGAAAACATCCGCATCGTTGACGATGCACTGCAGCAGGTGCGGCGCCTGGCCACCGGGCTGCGCCCCGCCCTGCTCGATGACCTCGGGCTGAGCCCGGCCTTGCAGTGGATCGCCGAAATCATCGCCGCGCGCAGCAGCTTTAGCGTTCATTTTTGCCCGCAAGAGATGCCCCAGCGACTCGCCCCCGACATTGAGACCGCGTGCTTTCGCATTGTCCAGGAGGCGCTCACCAACATCTCGCGCCACGCCCAGGCCACACAGGTCACGATCACGCTGAGCCATGAGAACGAGGCCCTGCTGCTGTGCGTGCAGGACGATGGTCTGGGCTTTGACCTCGCGGCGATGCGCCAGCGCGCCATGCTCGGGGGCAGCGTTGGCGTGCTTGGCATGCAAGAGCGCGCCAGCCTGATTGGCGGGCACCTCGACATTGAATCGGCACCGGGCCAAGGTAGCCTGGTGCAATTGAGCTGCCCGTGGCGCGCCCTGGCGACGAGCGCATGAGCTGCGTTCGCGTGCTGCTGGCCGACGACCACACGCTGGTGCGTGCGGGCTTGCGCAAGCTGCTCGAGTCCATACCCAATGTCTCGGTGGTCGGCGAGGCCGCCGATGGCCTGGCGCTGCTGACGCTGGCTGAGCAGCTGCGCCCGCATCTGGTGCTGATGGACATCGCCATGCCAGGCTTGAACGGGCTGGAGACCACCGCCCGGCTGAGCAAGACCTGGCCTCTTATCCGGGTTCTCATTCTGTCAATGCATCAGAACGAAGAATACGTGCGCCAGGCGCTGCGCAACGGCGCTTGCGCTTATTTGCTGAAAGACTGCGCCCCGCTGGAGCTCGAACTGGCCGTCAAGGCGGTGTTGCGCGGTGAGACCTATCTGAGCCCGGCGGTGTCCAAAGGCGTCGTGAGCGACTACGTGCAACGCCTGCGCGGCGAGGAGCAGTCCGGCGCGCAACTGACACCGCGCCAGCGCGAGGTCTTGCAGCTGATCGCCGAAGGCCACAGCACCAAGGAAATCGCGCGCCGCCTGGACCTGTCGGTCAAAACGGTTGAGTCGCACCGCAGCCAGCTCATGAAGCAGCTCGACATTCATGAGATCGCCGGCCTGGTGCGCTACGCCATGCACACTGGCCTGGTGAGCTCCGGGCTGTAGGGGTGAGCGCTCAGGTGTTTTCCTGCCCGCACTAGGGTATCGCCCTGATTCCGCTGGCCGGCTTGAGCGGTTATCGTCACAACCATGCTGCGCCATCCAGGTCTTGTGCCATGAATTCCCCCGCCTCGCCCATTCTGGACAAGGCCCGCATTCTGATCGTCGAAGACGAGATGATCGTCGCGCGCGACATCGCGCTGCAACTGGTGGCGCTGGGCTATCAGGTGGTGGGCCACGCCACCAAGGGCGACCAAGCGATTGCGCTGGCGGGCTCCTTGCAGCCGCAGCTTGTGCTCATGGACATTCAACTGGCCGGCGCCATGGACGGCATTGCCGCCGCCCAGGCGATCCGCCAGCGCCATGCGCTGCCGGTGGTGTTTGTCACCGCCTTTGACGCCGACGACGTGCTGGCGCGCGCCAAGCTGACCGAGCCCTTTGGCTACATTCTCAAGCCCTTTTCCGAGCGCGAGCTGCGCACCGTGCTGGAGATGGCCCTGTACAAGCACAAGACTGAAAGCGACGCCAGCGAGGCCGCCCGCCACACGCAGTCCATTCTGGACAGCCTGCTCGACGGCGTGATCACCCTCAATGCGCAGGGCCTGATGATTTCGGTCAACCAGGCGGTTGGCACCCTGTTTGGCTATGACACCAGCGAACTGCTGGGGCGCAACGTAGCGCTGCTGATGCCCGATCCGCACCGCAGCCTGCATGACAGCTACCTGATGCAGCATCGGCCCAGCGGCACGGGCTGCGCCGTCGGCAAGACCCGCGAAGCCGAGGGCCAGCGCCGCGACGGCAGTGTGTTTCCTGTCAGCGTGTCGGTATCCGCACTCACGCACAACGGGCAAACGCAGTTCATTGGCCTGGTGCATGACATCAGCGAGCGCCGCCTGAGCGAAGACAGCATCCACCGCCTGGCCTTTTACGACGAACTCACGGGCCTGCCCAACCGCCGCCTGCTGATGGACCGGCTCCAGCAGGCGCTCATCACCTCCAGCCGCTCGAGCCAGCATGGCGCCCTGATCCTGCTGGACCTGGACCACTTCAAGCAGATCAATGAAACACTCGGGCTTGACGCGGGCGACGAGTTGCTGCAGCAGGTGGGCCATCGCCTGCAAGCCTGCGTGCGTGAAGAAGACACGGTGGCCCACCTGGGAGGCGACGAATTCATGGTCATGCTCGAAGCCCTGGGCAGCGAGCCCCAGGAGGCCGTGTTTCAGGCCGAAGCCATCGCCCAGAAAATCCTGCTGAGCCTGGAGCAGCCCTACCGATTGCGCGGGCGCACCCAACTCAGCACGCCCAGTATTGGCCTGGTCATGTTTCTGGAAAACAAGGACAGCACCGACAACCTGCTCAAGATGGCGGACGCTGCCATGTACCAGGCCAAGGCAGCCGGGCGCAACACCGTGCGCTTCTTTGACCCCGCGCTGCAAGCGCTGGCACTGGCACGCACCGCCTTGGAAAAAGACCTGCACCGGGGCGTGGCGCAGCAAGAGTTTGTGCTGCACTACCAGATTCAGGTCGACAGCCAAGGCCGCCCCATCGGCGCCGAAGCGCTGGTGCGGTGGCAGCACCCGCTGCGTGGCCTGGTGCCGCCGGGCCAGTTCATTGCCCTGGCCGAAGAAACCGGCCTGATCCTGCCGCTTGGCCAGTGGGTGCTGGAGCAGGCGTGCCGTCAGCTGCTGGCCTGGTCCGATCAACGCGACCGCGCCAGTTGGACCCTGGCCGTGAACGTGAGCGCGCTGCAGTTTGCCCAACCGGACTTTGTCGCGCATGTCACCGGCGCCTTGCAGGCCAGCGGCGCCAACCCGGCCCTGCTCAAACTGGAGTTGACCGAGAGCATGCTGGTGGGCGACGTGCAAGACGTGATCGCCAAAATGAACGCCATCAAGGCGCTGGGCGTGAGCTTCTCGCTCGACGACTTTGGTACCGGCTACTCGTCCCTGTCTTACCTCAAGCGCCTGCCGCTGCACCAGCTCAAGATTGACCAGTCCTTTGTGCGCGACTTATTGACTGACCCCAACGATGCGGTGATCGCCCAGACCATCGTCGCGCTCGGCCACAACCTGGGGCTCAAGGTCATAGCTGAAGGCGTGGAGACGCCGGGCCAGCGCGATTTTCTGGCCAGCATCGGCTGTGATGCCTTTCAGGGCTATTATTTTGGGCGACCCGTGGCGGTGGCTGAACTGGCTCTTGATTTAAGCTAAATCAGGCTGTAGCCCACGTTGTTAAAGCGCAGAGCGCTACTTTTTTTGAATTGATTAACCGCCTCCTCCCTGTTGAAAGTCCACCATGACCCTCCTCTGGCAAGACAGCTACAAAATTGGCGATGCTGACATTGATGCGCAGCACCAGAAATTATTCGATCTGGTCAACACCTTCCTGGCCGCCACCGACAAAGCCGGCCTGACACTCGGCGCCATGCGTCTTTTCAAATACACACGCGAACACATCGGCAATTGCGACACCAAGCTGGCCGCATACATCAAACTGCAGTAACGGCGCTGGCGCTTGTAGCACATGCCTGGGCACTCAGTTCTTGCAACTATTTATGGCAAATCAGGCGCCAGACCCCGTTCCATAAGCGTGAGCAGCTATTACTTTTGCATTAAATAACCAGCCAGCAGCCGATGAACAAATTCAAATTGGGGTGGAACTCACTCAAGACGCGCATCACGCTGATCAACTTGGGCATCTTTTTGATCGGCATCTGGTCGCTCACGTTTTTTGTCAGCGCCGAGTTGCACGACGACTTAGAAAAAATGCTGGGTCAACAGCAGTTCTCGACGGCGTCTTTGCTGGCCGACGAAATTGAACAGGAAATGGCCGGCCGCTTGCAGGCACTGGCGCTCATCGGCAAAGAAATTACCCCGGCCATGCTGCAGCGGCCAGAGTCCTTGCAAACCCTGCTGCAGCAGCGCCCGTTGCTGGCGCGCCTGTTCAACAATGGTGTGACCATTGGCGGGCTCGATGGCACCGTACTGGCTGATTTTCCGCATCAACCAGATCGCATTGGCACCAATTTCAGCCACCGCGATTACGCCATTGCTGCGCTCAAAGGCGGCGAAGCCACCATTGGCAAGCCGGTGCGCTGCAACCTGACGCAAAACCCGAGTTTCGTCATGGCCGTGCCGATCAAGGATGCAGCGGGAGCCGTGGTTGGGGTGTTGGCCGGCAATGTGAATCTGAACCAGCCCAATTTTCTGGACCTAGCCACACGCAACACCTATGGCCGCGACGGCGACTATTTTGTGGTGGCGCCGCAGCACCGGCTCAACGTCACCACCTCCAACAAGAACCGAATCATGGCCACGCTGCCCGCGCCCGGCGTCAACCCGGCGCTGGACCGTTACGCACAAGGGCGCGAGGGCAGCGACATTTTCATCAACCCGCTGGGCGTGGAGGTGCTGGGCTCAGCCAAGCGCATCCCCGCAGCGGGCTGGTATGTCGCCATCACGCTGCCAACCCAGCAAGCCTTTGCCCCGATCCATGCGCTGCAAGAGCGCATGCTGCTCGCCGCCGCCTTGCTGACCGTGCTCGCCGCTGCGCTCACCTGGTGGTTGCTGGGCCGCCAACTGGCCCCGCTGCTGACCGCCTCCACCACCCTGCACAAGCTGGATGTTGGCGACCCGTTCCCGCCGCCCCTGGCCATTGCCCGCGAGGACGAAGTGGGCCACTTAATCAAGGCCTTCAACCAGCTGCTGACTTCGCTGCAACAACGTGACGCCGCGCTGCAGGAGAGCGAGGCTCGTTTTCGCACCCTGATCGAAGGGACGCCCGAACCCGTGGTGGTGCACCGCGACGGGCTCGTGCTCTACGTCAATCCGGCTGCCATCGGGCTGTTTGGTGCCACATCCCGGCAAGAGCTGGTGGGCAAGCCGCTGCTGGCGCTGATTCACCCGGACTGCCACGCGGCCTTGCTGGAGCAGGTACGGCGCAGCTACGAAGAAGGCGCCAAGCTGCCCACGCTCGAAGAAAAAATCATCCGCCTCGATGGCAGCGTGATCGATGTCGAAGCCACGCGCATCATCATCAGCTATGACGGCCAGAAGGCCAACCAGGTGGTGATGCGCGACGTCACCGAGCGCAAGCATCTGCAACTCGCCCGCGATGAGGCGCTGTCTCGCCTGCAGAAAATTGCTGACCGGGTGCCGGGCATGGTGTACCAGTACCTGTTGCGCCCGGATGGCAGCTCCTGCTTTCCGTTTGCCAGTGAGGGTATCCGCCAAATCTACCGTGTCAGCCCGCAAGAGGTGCGCGATGACGCGTCTAGCGCATTCGCCATTCTTCATCCGGACGACCTTGACCGTGTGGGCACCTCGATAGAAGCATCGGCGCGCACGCTGACGCCGTGGCAGCAGGAGTACCGCGTCAAATTCACCGACGGCACGGTGCGCTGGCTGCGTGGTGACGCCTTGCCCGAGCAGCTGAGCGATGGCGCGGTGCTGTGGCACGGTCTCATCGTCGATATCACGCAGCGCAAGCTGGCCGAAGACCAGTTGCACACCTTGTCGCGCATTGTCGAGCAGGCACCGATGGCGATTGTCATCACCGACCTGGCCGGCAGCATCGAGTACGCCAACCCCTGGGCCACGCAGAGCACCGGCTACACCCGTGAGGAACTCTATGGGCAAAACCCGCGCCTGCTGCATTCGGGCCTGACCGCGCCCGAGGTCTACCAGAGTCTGTGGCTGACCCTCACCGCAGGCGAAGTCTGGTGCGGTGAGTTCATTAACCGCAACAAAGGCGGCGATTTGTACGTAGAACACGCGGTCATTGCGCCGGTGCTCGACCATGGCAACACCGCCCACTACGTGGCGCTCAAGCAAGACATCACCGAGCGCAAGCGCACCGAGCAAGCGCTGCAAGACTCCTTGCGTGACAAAGTCGCGCTACTCAACGAAGTTCACCACCGCGTCAAAAACAACCTGCAGGTCATCACCAGCCTGTTGCGCCTGGAGGCCGGGCGCAGCAGCGAGAGCGACACGCGTTGCGTGCTCACCGAGATGCAGGGCCGCATTCGCGCCATGGCGCTGTTGCACGAGTCGCTGTACCGCTCTGGCACCTTCGCGTCGGTGGACCTTGGGGCTTACCTCGGCCACCTGGCCCGGCAGGCCTTTCGGGCGCAAAGCAGCGCCATGGTGCGGCTGCAACTGGAGTTGGCGAGTGTGCAGATCAGCCTGGACCAGGCCACGCCCTGCGGCCTGCTGGTCAACGAACTCCTGAGCAACTGCCTCAAGCACGGTTTCCCTGAGGGGCGCGGCGGCGACATTCGCATTGAATTGCGCGCACTGGGGCCAGGCGATCAATGGCTCTTGCGCGTGAGCGACACCGGTGTCGGCTTAGCCGCAGACTTTGAGTCCCGCCGCAGCCAGTCGCTGGGCCTGCAACTGGTGGGTGACCTGGCGCGCCAGATCGACGGCACCCTGCAAATCGAGCCTGGCCCAGGCGCGGCATTTGCAGTCACCTTTGAAATCCACAGAGCCGAGCCGCCCACGCCAGCAGCCTGAGCCTTTAGCCCGCTCGCCAACGCCTCAGGTGTTTCCCCCGCCCCACTAGGGTATCAGCCTGATGTCACCGGCGCGCCGTTGCGCCTAGAGTCAGGCACATGATCAAGATACTGCTGGTGGACGACAACCCGACCTTTCTGACGGCAGTAAGCAAGTACCTTGCCACGCTGCCAGACGCTCAGGTGGTGGCCCAAGCGCATGACGGCCACGAGGCCCTCGCGCAGGCGACCCAACTGCAGCCCGACCTGGTGTTGCTCGACATCAGGATGCCCGGCATGAACGGGCTGGAGGTGGCCGCGATCATGCAAAGCTGGCCGCAGCCGCCGCAAATTATTTTCTTGTCCATGCACGACAACGCGCCGTACCGCCTGGCGGCTCAGGAACTGTGCGTTTTGGGCTTTGTCGGAAAGGCCGACTTTGTGCTTGACTTGCTGCCGCTCATGGCCCGCATGGTCGCCGCTGGCGGCGCGCAAAGCACCGCAGGCAAAGCATGAACCGCAGGCTCCCCCTGCTTCTCCCCACGGCCCTGGGGCTGGCGGGCGCCATGGCCGTGCTGCTGGCGGGCGGCTTGAGCTGGCTCGGCGCTGGCCTGGCGCTCTTGCTGGCGCTTGCTGGCCTGGCGCTGGGGCTCAGGCATGCCGCCCAGCAACGCGCCTGGACTCAGTCAGTTGAGCGCTACCTGGCCGCGCAACAAGAATTTGGCGCGCAGGTGGCGCCGGTGTGGAGCGGGCACATTGAGTCGTCTCGCGCGCAAATGGAAAGTGCCATTGCTGCGCTGTCCGAGCGCTTTGCCGGCATTGTCGACAAGCTCGATGAAGCCGTGCACACCGCCAACCTGGAAACCCAAAACATCGACAGCGGCGACAACGCGCTGGTGGCGGTGTTCGCCCGCAGCGAACAGGAGCTCGGCGCGGTGATTACGGCGCAAAAGACGGCCATGAGCAGCATGGTGAGCATGCTCGAGAAAGTGCAGGGTCTGGACGGCTTTATTGTGGAACTGCAAGACATGGCCTTGGACGTGGCCAAGATCGCGCAGCAGTCCAACCTGCTCTCGCTCAATGCGGCCATTGAGGCCGCGCGCGCCGGCGACCTCGGGCGCGGCTTTGCGGTGGTGGCCAAGGAGTTTCGCATGCTCTCCACCCAGTCGGGCGACACCGGCCGGCGCATTACTGAGAAGGTCGGCGTCATCAGCGCCGCCATTGTGGACACCTGCAACGTGGTGCAAGACGCTGTCAAGCAGCGCGACGGCCGGGTACGCAGCACCGAGGTCGCCATTGGACGGGTGCTGGGCGAGTTCAGGGACGTTACCGACGCGCTGCAACGCTCCAGCGCCCTGCTCAAAGACGAAAGCATTGGCATCAAGATGGAGATCGGCGAGGCCCTGGTGCAGCTGCAGTTTCAGGACCGCGTCAGCCAGATCATGACGCACGTCAGAGTCAACATTGAGCAGTTGCCAGACTTTCTGCAGCAGCACGCGCAAGCGCACGGCCAAAACGGCGTGTTGGCGCCGCTTGAGCCCCAGGCCTTGCTCACCGAGCTCAAAAGCACCTACGTCATGGCCGACCAGCATGTGGTCCATGAAGGCGGCAAGGTTCAAGCCAAGTCTGACGACGAAATCACTTTTTTCTAGGAAATACACCATGGCCAAAACAATCATGATCGTTGACGATTCATCTTCGATGCGGATGGTGGTCGGCATTGCACTCAGGGGCGCCGGATACACCGTGCTGGAGGCGCGCGACGGCCAGGATGCGCTGAACAAGCTCAGCGGCCAGAAAGTGCACCTGATCATCAGCGACGTGAACATGCCGGTCATGGACGGCATCAGCTTTGTCAAGTCCGTCAAGCAGCTGGCGGCCTACAAATTCACGCCCATCATCATGCTCACCACCGAGTCTGAAGAATCCAAAAAGCGCGAAGGCCAGGCTGCGGGCGCCAAGGCCTGGGTGGTCAAGCCCTTCAAGCCCGAGCAGTTGCTGGGCGCGGTGCAAAAGCTGTGCCTGCCTTGAAGCACCGAAACAAAGCCAACAAAAACCAAGGGAGAAGCCCATGACCTCTGACCCCCAACCCACCCGCGACCCCTCGGTGCTGCGCATTGACGGCGAGCTGACCATTTTTCGGGCCGCAGAGCTCAAGCCCGAGCTGCTCTGTGAGCCCATGCCCCGGACGATTGACCTCAGTGGCGTCACCGAGCTTGACAGCGCGGGCGTGCAACTGCTGGTGCTGGCCAAAAAAACCGCCTTGGCGCAAAAGCGCGAGCTCGCGCTGGTCGGCCACAGCCCGGCCGTGCTGGACGTGTTTGAGCTGCTCAACCTGGCTGCGTTTTTCAACGACCCGCTGGTGATGGCCCCGCGCGCCACGCGCGCCGCCAACGCTTGACGCAAGGAGCCCATCCCATGAATCTTGATGACGCCCTACAGACCCTGGTGATCGAGAGCCGCGAGCTGCTCGAAGGCATGGAAGACGCGCTGCTCGCGATCGAGCAGGCGCAAGAAAAAGACGAGCTGATCAACGCCATCTTTCGCGCGGCCCACACCATCAAAGGCTCGTCCGGCCTGTTTGGGCTGGACCACATCGTGGCCTTTACCCATGTGGTGGAGAGCGTGCTGGACGATGTGCGCGCAGGCAAGCTCAGCATTGCCGACCAGTTGATCGTGCTGCTGCTCTCATGCCGCGACCACATTGCCGCGCTGATTGAAGCCGTGGCGGCAGGCCAGACCGAGCCCAACGCTGAACTGCAACAGCAGGGCGAGCCGATTTTGCTGCAGCTGCGCGCCTACCTGGCGCCACCCGCGGCCACCAGCACGCAAGTCACCACCGGCGTGATGCCCGGCATTGACCCGATTGCGCGCATTGCGGACGACAACGGCGTGGACCACTGGCATATCTCCTTGCGCTTTGGACCGGACGTGCTGCGCAACGGCATGGACCCGCTGTCGTTTCTGCGCTATCTGCAAACGCTGGGCAAAATTATCGGCATCGCCACCCTGGCCGACGCCATTCCCAAGGCCGAGCTGATGGACCCCGAGACCTGCTACCTCGGCTTTGAGATTGCACTGCAAAGTGATGCCGACAAGAAGACGATCGAAAATGTGTTCGAGTTTGTGCGTGACGACTGCCGCTTGCGCATTCTCCCGCCGCACAGCCTGGCCGCTGACTACATCGGGCTCATCAACAGCCACCCGAACACCGGCGCGCGCGTGGGTGAGATGCTGCTGGGCTGCGGCACCCTCACCGCGCAAGAGCTTGACACGGCGCTTGACACCCAGGCCGACACGCCCGCCAAGCCCATCGGCACCATTCTGGTCGAACAAGGCTCGGTGCAACCGGAGGTGGTCGACGCCGCCTTGAACAAGCAAAAGCAAAACCGGGAAGTGGGCGCAGCCGAGAGCCGCTCGATTCGGGTTGATGCTGAAAAGCTCGACCAGCTCATCAACCTGGTGGGCGAGCTGATCATCGTCGGCGCTGGCGTAAACCTGATTGCGGCGCGCGCCAAGATCGCCGAGCTGCAGGAGGCCACGTCCAAGCTCTCAGACCTGGTTGAAGAAGTGCGCGACAGCGCGCTGCAACTGCGCATGGTCAAGATTGGCGCCACCTTCAACCGCTTTCAGCGCGTGGTGCATGACGTCTCGCGCGACCTGGGCAAAGATGTGGCGTTGCTCATCCGGGGTGAAGACACCGAACTCGACAAAACCGTGGTCGAGAAAATTGGCGACCCGTTGATGCACCTGGTGCGCAACTCGATGGACCACGGCATTGAAGCGGCCGAGTTGCGCCAGCAGCGTGGCAAGCCCGCGCAAGGCACGCTCACGCTCAACGCCTGCCACGACTCGGGCTCCATCGTCATCAGCGTGCAGGACGACGGCGGCGGTTTGAAGCGCGAGCGCATCCTGGACAAGGCGATCGAGCGCGGCTTGATCGAACCCGGGCAGAACCTGAGCGATGCTGAGGTCTACGCGCTGATCTTCGAGCCCGGCTTTTCCACCGCGGAGAAGGTGTCTAACCTCTCAGGGCGCGGCGTGGGTCTGGATGTGGTCAAGCGCAACATCACGGCGCTGCGCGGCACCGTCAGCATCGACAGCCAGGAGGGCGTTGGCACCACGGTGACGGTGCGCCTGCCTTTGACGCTGGCCATCATCGACGGCTTTCTGGTGGAAGTTGGCAAGTCGGTTTTTGCCATTCCGCTGGACATGATTGAAGAATGCGTGGCCTACAGCGCCGAGCCCGGCCACGACTACACCAACCTGCGCGGCCAGGTGCTGCCTTTCATCCGCCTGCGCGAGCTGTTCACGGTGAGCGAGCCCATTACCCGGCGCGAAAACATCGTGGTGCTCAAACACGCTGGGCAAAAGGCCGGCCTTGTGGTGGACACGCT
>JBBQQX010000004.1:0-87277 GCA_038215405.1 Burkholderiales bacterium | reverse complement strand
GGCTGGAGCAATTCAACGTGGACCAACCTGACTACCTACGCACCGCTGCCGGTGTTTCTGGCGGTGCTGGTCAGTCTGGCACCGGAGACGCGCCTGTACCGGACCTTTTTCCTCGATGAAATCGGACAGGACTATGTGCGTACCGCCCGTGCCAAGGGCGTTAGCGAAAACACCATTCTCCTTAAGCATGTTTTGCGCAACGCCATGATCCCAATCCTGACCAATGTTGCGACCGGTTTGCCGGGTGTGTTCATCGGCTCGTTCCTGATCGAAGTGTTTTTCTCGATTCCCGGTTTGGGGCGTGAAATTCTGACCGCCGTGAACCGCAGTGACTACCCCGTGATTCAAGCGGCGACCGTCTACCTCGCCGCGCTCACCATGGTGATCAACCTGATTACCGATGTGCTGTACAAGTTTGTGGACCCAAGGGTGACGCTGAAATGACGACCGATATCTTGCAAGCGCTGCCCAAATCTCCCGGCGTGTGGGCCCAGGCCTGGACCCGGCTCAAAACCGATCGAGTGGGCATGGTGTCGCTTTACGTAACGATGTTCTTCATCGGGTTGGTGGTACTCGCTCAGCTTGGACTAGTTGCCAGCGACTGGCAAAAGGAAGTTGGCACGCCGTTCGCGCCGCCGCACTTCGTGGGCAAGATAGTCGACGGATCCCAGACCGCAGTGGTGGACACCATTGCCGGGCCGAACGTCGACATCAGCGACGTCGATCCGCTGGCGCCGCGCTACCAGGAGTGGGCCGAGCGCGCCGCCCGGTTCAAGACCATCATCACCGAAAAATCGGACACCCTGCCCTTTGGCGGCGACCAGCTGGGGCGCGACGTGCTGAGCAAGGTGATCAAGGGCGCGCAAATCTCAATCACGGTCGGACTGGCGGCGGCTCTGATGGCCACGCTGATTGGCACAGTTCTGGGTGCCATTGGCGGCTACTTTGGTGGCCGCGTGGGTGACTTTCTGGAGTGGGTTTACAACGTTTTCACGGCCATTCCGTATATCCTGCTGGTGTTCGCGCTGGCGGCGGTCATCAAGTCGGGACCACTGGCCGGGGTCTTGAGCGGCGTCTGGACCGTGGTCATCATTTTGAGCCTGGTCGGGTGGACCGGCATTTACCGGCTGGTCCGGGCCGAGTACATGAAGCACCGAACACGCGAATACGTGCGTGCCGCGGAGGCCATTGGCGCCTCGCATACCTCGCGCATGTTTACCCACATCCTGCCCAACATCAGCCACGTGGTGCTGGTGCAATTGAGTCTGCACGTGGTCGGTTTCATCAAGGCTGAAGTCATTTTGTCCTTCCTGGGTCTGGGAGTGCCAATTGACATGGTCAGTTGGGGCACCATGTTGTCGGAGGCCCAGACCGAGTTGGTGCTGGGCAAGTGGTGGCAACTGGTGGCAGCCACCAGCGTGATGGCGGCATTCGTCACGGCGTTCGCGCTGCTGACCGATGCACTGCGCGATGCGCTCGACCCCAAACTCCGCTAGGAAGACCATGAGCAATTTGATCAGCGTGCAGAACCTGCGGGTGGCCTTTCGCATGAGCAAGACTGAGACCGTCGAGGCTGTCAAGGACGTGAGTTTTGACATCCCCGCCAACAGCACGGTCGCGCTGGTCGGCGAATCGGGCAGCGGCAAGAGCGTCACCGCCATGAGCATCGTGCGGCTGTTGCCGGACAACGCCATCGTGGCTGCCGGCAGCAAAATTCTCTACAACGGTCGCGACCTGTTAAGCGCACCGATGGAAGAGATGCGGGCGCTGCGCGGCAAGGACATCTCGGTGGTATTTCAGGAACCCATGAGCTCGCTCAACCCGGTTTTTACCGTGGGCGAGCAGATCGCCGAAGTGCTGCGGATTCACCGAAAACTCAGCGCCCGCCAGGCGCTCGACCGCACGCTGGAACTGATGACCGAGGTGGGCATCCCCAACCCCAAGGAGCGACTCAAATCCTACCCGCACGAGCTCTCGGGCGGCCAGCAGCAGCGCGTGATGATTGCGATGGCGATTGCCTGCGAGCCAAAGCTGCTGATCGCCGATGAACCAACCACGGCGCTTGACGTCACCGTGCAGCGCCAGATCATTGACTTGCTGGCCCGCCTGCAGGAGCGCCAGAAGATGAGCATTCTGTTCATCAGCCACGACCTGGGTTTGGTCGGCGAAATCTCCAGCCAGGTGATTGTGATGCGCAACGGCGAGGTGCGCGAGGCGGGCGATGTGGCCCGCATCTTCAATGCCCCGACCGACGCCTACACCAAGGCGCTGCTGGCCTGCCGGCCACGGCTGGACGCGCGACCGCGCCGCCTGGCGGTAATCGACGACATTGTGAACAGCCGCCCGATCATCACCGAGCAGCGCATTAGCACGCCCGCCAACGGCCCGGCCCTGATCGAAGTCAAGGGCTTGCGAAAAGACTACCTGCTCAAGGCTGGCTTGTTCAAGCGCAGCGTATTCAGCGCCGTCAAACACTCTGATTTCTCGTTGCACAAGGGACGCACGCTGGGCGTGGTAGGTGAATCTGGCTCGGGCAAGACAACCGTGGGCATGATGCTGACCCGCCTGACCGACGCCACTGCAGGCAGCATCATGTTCGAAGGCATTGACCTGGCCCAACTCAGCGCCGCCGAGATGCGGGCCTACCGCAGCCGCATCCAGATCATCTTCCAGAACCCCTACGCCAGCCTGAATCCCCGCTTCACCGTCGGCCAGATCCTGATCGAACCGATGCGAATTCACGGCATCGGCAAGAATGAAGACGACCGGGCGCGCCTCGCGTTGGCCATGATCGAAAAAGTGGGGCTGACCCGGGAGGCGTTTGGCAAATACCCGCACGAGTTTTCTGGCGGTCAACGTCAGCGCATCGCAATTGCGCGCTGCCTGACCATGAAACCCGAGATCATCGTCTGTGACGAAAGCGTGAGCGCCCTGGATGTGAGCGTGCAGGCCACTGTGCTGAACCTGCTGCTGGACTTGCAGGAAGAATTTGGCCTGACCTACGTGTTCATCAGCCATGACCTGGCGGTTGTGAAATACATGTCTGACGAGATCCTGGTGATGAACCAGGGAGAAATTGTCGAGCGCGGCAGTTCTGAGGATATCTATTCCCGACCCCAGCATCCCTATACGCAGCAATTGCTCGGGGCCATCCCTCGCGGCTTGCTTGCAGCCGCCTAGGTCATCGGCGCGGCGGCGCCATCGCACCACGGTGCTCGTATCAAAGGAGACGTCCCCATGAATCGGTTCATCACCATCGCGACCCTCACCCTGCTGCTGCAGTCTTGCTCGAAGGCCCCGGAGTCCCCGGCACCGATGGTCCGGGCAATGCCCACCACCATTGCCTGGCTCAAACCCGAAGGCGCTGATATCGCGCCCCTATTTGCCCAGGCCAAGGCGGCCAACAAGCCCGTTTTTCTGTACTGGGGCGCCGTGTGGTGCCCGCCGTGCAACCAGATCAAGGCCACGGTGTTCAACCGCCAGGACTTCATCGAGCTCAGTCAGCTGTTCGTTCCGGTGTATCTGGACGGCGACACGCCGGGCGCACAAAAGCTGGGCGCCCAGTTCAAGGTGCGTGGCTACCCGACCATGATTTTGTTCAAGCCAGACGGCACCGAACTGACGCGTCTTCCGGGCGAGGTCGATGCACTCAAGTACATGGAGGTGTTGGGCCTGGGGCTCGCTTCCAGCAGTTCCGTGAAGGAGTCCCTTGCCACTGCACTGGGCAACGGTGCGGCCACGCTTTCGCCTGAGGCCTGGCGCATGCTGGCTTATTACGCTTGGGACCAGGATGAAGCGCAACTGGTCCCGCCAAAGGAGCGCGCGGCCACGCTGCGTAAGTTGGCGCAGGTCTGCCCGGTGACACAGCGTGAAGCCGCATCGCGCCTGGCCTTGAAGGCCGTTGTGGCCAGCGCACTGGACAAGGCGGCGTTGCCGGACGCAGCGGGTTCTTTGGATCAAGTACGACAAATCCTGGGTGATAGGCCGCTGGCACGGACCAACTTTGATGTACTGGTCAATTACGGGGCAGAGATCGTGCCTGCGCTGACCCCCGCAGGCAGCGCCGAACGTGGCGACTTGCTGACGGCATGGAATGCGGCCCTTGACCGGTTCGCCACGGATGCAACCCTGTCCAAAGCTGACCGCCTGACGGCGGTGTCGGCCAAGCTGGCACTGGCCAAACTGGAACTGCCAAACGAAGCCAAACCATTACTGGATGCCGCCTTGCTGATCGAGGTCCGCCAGGCGGTAGAAGCAGCCGACAAGAGCACGACCAACACGTATGAGCGCCAGGCTGTCATCCCTGGCGCGGCCGACTTGCTGAGCGAAGCGGGCTTGCTCGACGAGTCGGACGCCCTACTCAAGGCTGAGCTGCCCAAGGCCGTATCACCCTACTACCATATGCTGGTGCTGGCGGCCAACGCGAAGGCCCGCGGTGACAAGCCCGCTTCCCTGGACTGGGCGGAGAAGGCATGGGATCAGTCCAAGGGACCGGCAACGCGCCTGCAGTGGGGCAGCGGTTATGTGAACCGGCTGATCGACATGGCGCCGCAAGATGAGAAGCGCATCAAAAAGGCGGTCGCAGGCGTTCTGGCTGAGCTTGATCCCGTGCCCGAGACCTTCTATGAGCGAAACCGGCGCGGCCTGGAAAAGATGGGCGCCCGACTAGTGGCTTGGAATGACACGGGACGCCATGCGGTGGCGATGAAGGAATTGCGGACGCAACTGGACATCATTTGCGGCAAGCTGCCGGCTACGGACGAAGCCAGGGCCGCGTGTGCCGGGTTGCTCTATGCCGCTACCCCCACGAAAAAAATCTAGTCGCAGCGAATCTTGCACTTGCGCATTCACGTCTATCCGATGCCAATTCCCTTCATAAATAGCTTGGGCGACGGTTTCGTTGTGTTGTGCCAACACCTTCCCACCCACCGAATCACAACCAATTCTTAAGCCCCTCCATGTTGCGCAAAACTCTCGCTTCTCTTTTCCTGACCTTGACCTTGGCCGCCTGCGGCAAAGCCGAACCGGCAAACGACGCATTGGCAACCCAGCCCTTATTGATCACGCCGCAAGACCTGGTCACGATCCACGCAGGCGCACTCACAGCCGGTCCGGCGATCACCGGCTCGATCCAGCCGCAGCGCCGGGCCGACTTGCGCGCAGAAGTATCTGCGGTCGTGCTGCAGGTTCTGAAAGACAACGGCGACCAGGTGCGTCGCGGCGAGCTGCTGGTGCGACTCGATGACACAGCGATCCGCGACAGCCTGGCCTCGGCCGACGATGCGGTGCGCGCCTCCAACCAGTCCTTTGACCAAGCCGAGCGGCAAATGCAGCGGCTCAAGACCTTGCGTGAGTCGGGCATGGCCACGACCCAGCAGCTCGAAGATGCCGAAATTCGCCGCAACAACGCCCGCAGTGACCTCTCCGCGGCAAGGACGCGTACCGCCCAGGCGCGCCAGCAACTGGAACGCACACTCGCACGGGCTCCGTTTGACGGCGTCGTGAGCGAGCGCAAGGTGTCCGCAGGAGACACCGCGCAGATGGGCAAGGAGTTGCTCAAGGTCATGGACCCGACCAGCATGCGCTTTGAAGGTCTGGTCTCGGCCGACGCCATTGGGGAAATCAAGCTTGGGCAGGCGGTTCATTTTCGGGTCAACGGCTATGGCCAGCAGGAGTTCACCGGCGCCGTCAAGCGGATCAATCCGTCGGCCAATGTAAACACCCGCCAGGTGGAAGTGCAGGTGGATTTTTCTCATGGCCAGCAGCCCCAACTGTCGGGTCTTTATGCCGAAGGCGCTATTGAGGCCACCACAAAGTCTGCCCTGATGGTGCCCGCAGTAACACTGGTACGTGAAGGCGACAAAACATTTGCATGGCAACTCAAGGACAACACCGTGCATCGGGTCAGCCTGACCTTGGGTGAGCGCGACCCGCGCGGCGGCGATTTTGTCTTGCGTGGCGGCTTGGTTGAGGGCGACCAGCTGATACGCAACCCGACGTCCACGCTGAAAGATGGGCAAAAAGTACAGCTCAGCACCAGCGCATCCGCGCCCGCGGTCGGCGCGTCCGGCGTCAGGAAGTAACCATGTTTCTATCCGATTTCAGCATCCGCCGGCCCGTCGCCATGGTGGTCATCATCATCGCGCTGATGTGCGTGGGCCTACTGGCGCTCAAGAAGCTGCGCGTGAACCAGATTCCCGACGTTGAGCAGCCGGTGTTGGTCATCAGCATCCCCTATCCCGGCGCGTCGCCCGAAACGGTGGAGCGCGAAATCATCAACCGCGTCGAGAAATCGCTGCAGAGCATCACCGGGGTCTATCAGATCCGCTCCACCGCTGCCGAGAGCAGTGCCAGCATCGTGATCGTGTTCAATTTCAACAAGAACATGATCGAGGCCTCCGACGAAGTGCGCAACGCGATCGCCTCGGTGCGCTACAAGCTGCCGCTGGAAATGCGCGAGCCGGTGTTGCGCCGGGTTGATCCTTCGGCGCAGCCCATCATGCAGTTGGCGCTGTCATCCCAGACCTTGAGCCATGCCGACATCTCGCGCCTGGCCGAGGATGATCTGTCGAACCGCTTCCGCGCCATTGAAGGCGTCGCCGTGATCAACGTAGGCGGTGCGCTGCGGCGCGAGTTGAGTGTGCTGCTGCGCTCCGAGAAACTGCGCGAATACAACGTGTCTGTGGCCGAGGTGGTGGCGGCCTTGCGCAACCAGAACACCACCTCTCCGGTGGGGCGCGTCAAAGGCCCACTGGAGGAGCAGAGCATCCGCTTGGTCGGGCGCATCGAGTCGCCAGCCGAGTTCGAGCAGATCGTGATCCGGCGCCGGGGCAATGAGGTGGTGCGCCTGGCGCAAGTGGCCAGCATTGCCGACGGCTTTGCCGAGATGTCGGGTTTCAGCGTGCGCAATGGGCACCCCAACGTTGCCATCACAGTGACGCGCTCACGCGACGCCAGCACGGTGAGCGTGGCCACCAAGGTGCGCGATCTGGTCACGGACCTGAACAAGACCCTGCCCAAGGGCACAACGCTGGAAGTCACCCGCGATGGAGGCGAGGAGGCGCAAAGCAACCTCAACAATGTGATCGAATCGCTGCTGTTTGGCGCCGTTCTGACCATCTTTGTGGTGTACGCCTTTTTGAATTCCTGGCGCTCGACCCTGATCACCGCCCTGAGTCTGCCGACCTCGGTGATAGCCGCTTTCATCGCGGTGTGGTTATGTGGTTTTACCTTGAACTTCATGACCCTGCTGGGGCTCTCTCTGGCCATTGGCGTACTCATCGACGACGCCATTGTGGTGCGCGAAAACATCGTGCGCCACATGGCCAATGGCTCGGACCGGCGCACTGCCGCCAGCGAAGGCACGCGCGAAATCGGCCTGGCGGTGGCAGCCACCACGCTATCCATCATCGCCGTGTTCATTCCCGTGGCGTTCATGGGTGGCGGCGCCGGTGAGTGGTTCCGGCCATTCGCGCTGACGGTGGCCAGTTCGGTGCTGGTGAGCCTGTTCATCTCGTTTACGCTAGACCCGATGCTGTCGGCCTACTGGGGCGACCCGGTGGCCCAGCATGACCGGCCGCGCCACGGCCTGGGGCGCTGGCTGGCGCGATTCAATACCTGGTTTGACCAGCAGGCCAACCGCTACGGCAACGTCATCGCCTGGGCTTTGCACCACCGCCGTTCCATGGCATTCATCGCGGCGCTCAGCATGGTGGCTGCACTGGGCTTGCACTTTCAATTTGGCGGCTCGAGTTTTCTACCTGCGTCGGACGAGGGAACGCTGGCGATTGAAGTGCGCACGCCATCGAGCGCCAGCCTGGAGTTTGCCCGACTTAAGGTTGAGCAAGCGGCCGAACTGGCGCGAGCCTTGCCCGAGACGCTGGCGACCAACAGCAACATCAACGCCGCCGGCGGCCGGGTTTATGTGGACATCGGCAAGAGCACGCAGCGCAAGCGCGATTCGGTGGCGATCGCGGCGGACCTTCGACACCAAATGGCGCGGCTGGTCGGCGCCGAGTATGTGGTGCTGGACGACCTGAACAACGGCGTGCGCAAGCCGGTGCAAATCCAGTTCTCCGGGCCGGATGCACGCCGCTTGATGACGATCACCAGCGCCTTCATGGCGCAGCTGCGCCAGGTTCCAGGTGCGGTCGACGTGGGTCTGTCCGAGCAGGAGCCCAAAGACGAACTCCAGATCGAACTGAACCGGGGTTTGGCCAGCTCGCTTGGCATTTCAGTCGAGGACGCGGCGCAGACACTGCGAGTCGCATTTGCCGGGGTCGAGGTGGGCGACTGGGTAGACCCGACCGGCGAGGCCCGCGACGTGGCGGTGCGCCTGCACCCGGACGACCGCGTCAATGCCGCCAACATCGAGCGTTTGCCGATTGCGGTCAGCGGCAGCGACATGATGGTGCCCCTGAGCCAGATTGCCAGCATCACCATGAGCAAGGGCCCGGCACAAATTCAGCATTCAGACGGCAAGCGCATGATCGCTGTCTCAGCCAATGCGCAAGGACGCTCGGCGGGCGAGGTCACGGCCGACGCCATGAAGATCGCCAAGGCGATTGAGTTCCCGCCCGGTTATGCCCTTGAACTGGGCGGCGCGGCGCGCGACCAGAAAGAGCTGTTCACTGAGATGGCGATCGCGCTGGTCATGGGGATTGGCCTGATGTACCTCATTTTGGTTATTCAATTCGACTCGTTCACCGCGCCGCTGGCGGTGATGCTGTCATTGCCACTGAGCCTGATTGGCGTCGTCATTAGCTTGTTGCTCACCAAAAACACCCTGAACCTGATGAGCTTTATTGGCGTCATCATGCTGATGGGACTGGTGGCCAAGAACGCCATTTTGCTGTTGGACTGTGCACGCAAAGAGGAGGCCCAGGGCACCGAGCGAGAAGCAGCCCTGATGCATGCCGGACGGCTGCGGTTGCGTCCGATCCTGATGACCACCTTTGCGCTGATTGCCGGGATGCTGCCGGTGGCGATTGGCTTGGGTGAAGGCGGCGAGTTTTACCGGCCGCTGGCCATTGCCATCATTGGCGGCACCATCACATCGACCTTGCTGACTCTGTTGGTGGTGCCGACCTTTTACGACAGTATCGAGATCACGCGGGACCGGGCGATTGCCAAGTTCAATGCACGCGCAGGTCGAGGCAATGCATTGGTGGCATTCTTACTCACACTGGGGGAAGCAGTGCTGGCCTTGCTGTTGCTGCGCTGGATGTATCGAATGCTCATGGCGCGAGTGTCCTGGTTCCCACTGCCAGTGGCTCGCAGGTGATGACGAAGGAATTTTTCGCTCCGATTGTTTCGCTGTCGCTGGGCTTGTCCGCGGTGTTTTGATTTGGCATAAGCGGCATCTGACTTTGATCCAACCTGCGCCAATTGTTGACGGGCCAAAGCGGTGATTCAGTCACGCCTTTGGGTGAACCTGTGGCTTGTGTACCCGGCGCATCGTAAATCACGCATTCGGGCCGCGCTTTTTTGGCGGCAGGCATTCCAATCACCTCGTTGCTGCGGGCACAGCAAAGGCTTCTACTCTGGTCGGTGGCGGATCGAAGGCGCAATATTGAGGCCAAGGCGATTGAAGTGCCTATCCGTAGCGCAAAAAAACTCGCAATCTCGTTGCTTGCCAAAGTGGATAGCGTAGTTGTGGGTCACGTTGCAATATCGCCAGTGTCGATTTTGGTTGGCGCTTCCAGGTGTTTCACCTGAACACTTACTGAAGGAACGATTCAGCGGTTCCCGACTCCAGGGCGGCCCGAATGCGATTTGCAATGGCCAGAACGCGAGAGAATCCGGTCTCGCCGACACCCAATTGCCTGTACTGCGCCAGCACATAGCCTTGCCGATCAGTCTTGCAATCGCCGCCAGTGATGCAGGACAGCTGGATTTGCTCGTCGAGCTGACAGGGTGCTCTTTTTTTGCACAGCCCAAGTTGCAGGGCCAACGAAAACTCGGAAAGATCCCTGTCGTCTTCTGAAGAATAGATCTGTCCTTCAAACCAATATGCACCAAGCCCTTTTGTTTTCGCAGCCGGGTTGCTCCACATGATTCTCCGAAGCATTTCCCCTTCGCCAGCGAGAAACGGGTCGCCCATGGCAAGCAGCTCGGCCGCCGCCGTTCTGATTCGGTCCACGTCTTTCGATGTGAAGGCATCGTCTATGGCGCGACGGGCATTGACCAGCGGGTCCAACCCATCGGCTGACTTTGTTTTCAGTGCTTCCAACATTTGACGGACTTCCCCGTCTGCAAATGAAGCGCAACGGGATGAGAAGGCCCCAATCGCCACCAGCCGTTCGAACGGAACTGTAGAAGACGCACGCACTTCTTCTTCGACCAACTGCTTCGCATGTCTCACGATCTCCGGCACATTCATGCCGCACAGGTTTATGGCATACGTCGCATAGAAATAGCCCCCTTCGCGCGGACGCCCTTGCGCCGAGAGCGCAAAAGTGCGCCAATCACGAGCACCGTGCAAGTCCATCTGCAGTTGCGCCGAAACATTGCGATTGGATGACGCTTTTGATTGCACCGTGACGACCCAATTGTCAGACCGCATAGTGGAAGATTTCGGCAAGGATCCACCTCCCGCGCTCTGACTTGGCTCGAATTGGGTGTTGGCAGGGGCGGGCGCAACGCCGGTGTCTGGTTTGTCGCGGACCACACCAAACAGAAGCACCGAGCCCATGGCAAGAGCTACCGCGGCAAGAAGGCTAACGGTGAATTTGGAAACTTTCGGCATTTGCGGCTACCCTTTCGCAGTCAACGGGCATGGCTCAGCACGGCCGCTCCCCGGACGGAGCGAGCCGGAAAAATTGCCATTCAAGGCTGGCTGCATTGGAAAAATGCTTGACACGACCCTCTCTCCGACCCGCCGTCAATATACGTAATCGGCAAACTTGGCTTCATTTGTTCCTTGTACAAGACGGCCGGTGAACCGCCTATTTCAGTCTTTGCCCCCTAGCCTGCGTTTTCTGCCGAAATTACCAACAAATCAGGTTCGCCGCCAGGAATCGATCAGTTTCATATTCTCGAAATGTCGTCTGTCTGATTGCTGGTGATGCAGCAACGCCGCATCGAACGTCGCTGGTGGTCAATGGATTCGCAAGTGCCAGTTCTGTCTACTCAACATATGCAGACCAGCGCTCCATTGCCAACTCACTGCGGTGCAAGGGAAAGCTGTTCGACTTGTCAGACCAAGTGCGCCGCGGCCAGCAATGCCTGGGTGTAGGGTTGGCCCGGCGCATCAAACAGGGACTGGGCTTCGCCTTCCTCGATCACATTGCCGTCTTTCATGACGAGCACTCGGTGCGCCATGGCCCGCACCACGGCAAGATCATGGCTGATAAAGACATAGCTCATTCCATATCGCTGCTGCAACTCGGCAAGCAATGCCAGCACTTGCTGTTGCACCGACACATCCAGAGCCGAGGTTGGCTCATCAAGAACCAAAATCTCAGGTCGCAACACCACGGCACGGGCGATGGAGATTCGCTGGCGCTGTCCGCCCGAAAACTCGTGCGGATAGCGCTGCAGCACATTGGCCACGCCACTGCGCTCGCTCAAGCCCACTTCGTCAAGCATCTGTAGCACCAGCTTGTCGCGCTCGGTGGCGGTCAAGTCGGCTCGGTGCAAGCCCAGGCCCTCACCAACGATCTGTCCCACTGTCATGCGCGGGCTCAGCGACGCAAAAGGATCCTGAAACACCACCTGCATGCGACAGCGCATGGCGCGCAAAGTCTGCCGGCTGGCGTTGTCGATCCGCTGTCCGTCCATCTCGATCTGGCCGCTGGAAATGTCTTGCAACGCCAGCAGGGCCATGCCCAAGGTGGTCTTGCCGGAACCGGACTCGCCCACAATGCCTAGGGTTTCACCGCGCCGCAACTGCAGCGTGGCGCTGCGCACGGCCTGGAAATGGCGCTTGCGAAACCAGCCTTCACTGCTGGTGAAAATCACACCGACGTCATGACCGGACAGCAACAAGGGCGCGTCTGGCGCGACGGCCTGCACCACGCGCTGCGGCCGGCTGGCCAGCAATTTCTTTGTATAGTCGTGCTGCGGGTTGGCGAAGACCGTTGCGGTGTCGCCCATTTCAACCAGCCTGCCACGCTCCATCACGCCTACCCGATGGGTAAAACGGCGTACCAGATTCAAATCGTGAGTGATGAACAAGAGCGCCATGCCCAGTGTGCGCTGGAGGTCGTCCAGCAGGGCAAGAATCTGCGCCTGAATGGTGACGTCCAGCGCCGTCGTGGGCTCGTCGCAAATCAGCAGTTTGGGGCGGCAGGCCAGGGCCATGGCGATCATGGCCCGCTGGCGCTGACCGCCTGAGAGCTGATGCGGATAGGCGTCGACCCGGCGCTCGGGTTCAGGAATGCCGGTCTGGGCCAGCAGTTCAATGGCGCGCGCACGCGCCGCATTCGCACGCAGCCCCTGGTGCAACTCCAGCACCTCGCCAATCTGGTTGCCCACGGTGTACAAGGGATTGAGCGCGGTCATCGGCTCCTGAAAAATCATGCCGATGTCAGCGCCCCGAATCGCGCGCATCTCGCGCTCACTCTTGCTCAGCAGAGCAACCCCATTGAAGCGAATGGCGCCGGAGGTGGTGGCTGCATCGACCAGTCTCAGAACTGACAGCGCCGTAATGGACTTGCCGGAACCGGATTCGCCCACCAACGCAAACTTCTCGCCGGGTTGGATTGCAAAGGAGACGTCATCTACCACCGTCGTTGCGCCAAAACGCACGCTCAGGTGCTCAATTTCAAGCAAAGCGGCGTTGCTCATGATTTGCGGGTGTCGAAGGCGTCACGCAATGCGTCGCCAATAAAGGTGAGCAGGGCCATTGTGATGGTCAAAATAAGGAAGGTCGGCACGATGATCCACCACGCGTCCAGCCAATCCTTGCCCTGCTTGAGCAGTTCGCCCAGGGACGGCACCGATGAGGGCACACCAAGCCCGAGGAAGTCCAGCGACGTCAGTGCAAAAATGGCGCCGCTCATGCGAAATGGCAGAAAAGTGATCACCGGCGTCATCGAGTTTGGCAGCACATGGCGGCGAATGATCTGGGCGTTGGACAAGCCCAGCGCGCGCGCCGCCTTGACAAATTCAAGCGAGCGGTTGCGCAGAAACTCGGCTCGCACATAGTCGGACAAGCCGATCCAGCCAAACAGCGACAACAGTGCCAACAACAGCAGCAAAGAGGGCTCGAAGATCGAGGCCACGATGATCAGCAGATACAACTCCGGCACCGCGCCCCAGACCTCAATCAAGCGCTGCACCGTCAGGTCGATGCGGCCACCAAAATACCCCTGCACTGCGCCCATCAAGATGCCAATCAGTGTGCCGGTGAAGGTGAGCGCAATCGCAAACCAGATGCTGACGCGAAAGCCATACAGCAGTCTGGCGACCATATCACGCCCAAACCGGTCAGTTCCCAGCCAGTTGGCGGCCGAGGGCGCCGCAGGGGCTGGACTCTTGGTGAAGTAGTCGGTCGATGTCGCAGAATGAGGGTTCAAGGTGCCGATCTTCCAGTTCTCCGGCTTGGCCAATAGGCCCACAATGTAAGGATCTTTCCAGTCGGCGGGCGTGGCAAAGTCGCCACCGAGCTCCAAATCGGTGGGGTTGTTGAGAATCGGAAAGTAGGTTTTCCCGCTGATTTGTGCGATGAACGGCCGGTCATTGCTAACGAGTTCACCCAGCGTCGCCACCACCAGTATCACCATGAAAATCCACAGTGACAGGTAGCCATATCGATTGCGTTTGAATCGCGCCCAGGCGCGTTGGGTTGGCGATCCGGAAACATCTGTGGGCACCGGTCCGACGGCGACCACGGCGGGTTCATGACTCACCATCGGGTCGTTCACTTGCGCACTCATCGCGACACCGCTCCGAACTGAACCCGGGGGTCAACCACGATGTACAGCAAGTCCGACACCAGCTTGACCACCAAACCGATCAAGGTGAAGACATACAGCGAGCCCAGCACCACCGGGTAGTCGCGCCGGATGACCGCCTCGTAACCCAGCAGGCCCAATCCATCGAGAGAAAACAAGGTTTCAATCAGCACCGACCCCGCGAAAAAAGCGCCAACAAAGGCCGCCGGAAACCCGGTGACCAAGGGGATCAGCGCGTTGCGGAAAATGTGCTTGTACAGCACCCGGCGCTGGCTCAAGCCCTTGGCGCGTGCCACCAGTACATACTGCTTGCGAATCTCCTCGACGAAAGTGTTCTTGGTGAGCAGCGTGATGGTGGCGAAGCTGCCGATCGTCAGACAGGTCAGCGGCAGCGCCAGATGCCAAAAGTAGTCGGTGATGCGACCGAACCACGTCAGCTCCGCCCAGTTGTCCGAGGTTAGTCCGCGTAGCGGAAACCAGTCCAGAAAGGTGCCGCCCGCGAATAGCACAATCAGCAAGACGCCCAGCACAAAGCCCGGGATGGCAAAGCCAATCAGAACCAGCATGGTTGTCACCGTATCAAAGGTGCTGCCGTCACGCACCGCCTTGGTCACCCCCATAGGAATTGAGACCAGGTAAGAAATCAGGAAAGTCCACAAGCCCAGGCTGATGGAGACCGGCAGTTTCTCCTTGATCAACGACCAGACGTCCTTGTTCTGCATGAAGCTGCGGCCCAGATCGAATCTCGCAAAGTTGACCAGCATCTCCAGGTAGCGCACATGGGCCGGCTTGTCAAAGCCATAGAGCTTCTTCAACTCCTCGACCTGTTGTTTGTCGATGTCGCGACTGGCCTTGTACGCGCTGCCTTCGCCACCTTTTTGCGAAGCCCGCGCCTCGGCCAATACCTGCTCGACCGGCCCGCCGGGTACGAACTGGATGACGATGAAGGTGACCGTGAGCACACCCAACAGCGTGGGCACCATGAGCATCAGGCGTTTTAGAAAATAAATCAACATGGTGTCAGCGCCGGCTGGCGGCTTCCCTGGTGTCTTTCATCCACCAGGTCCACAGCGGCCAAGGTGGGGAACTGGCCGACGGATAGGAATCGGCGACGAAGTACTTGGCTTGCACAGACGGGATACCAAATCGATTCCAGTAGGAAATTTGCTCGTCGCTGACGTAGACCTGTGGGATTTGCCAGAAACTCCACATGACCACGCGGTCAAGCGCCCGCGCTGCAGCGCGCAGTTGCTCGATTGTCGTCGCAGAGGCGACCGCATCAATCAGGCGGTCGACAGCAGCGCTCTTGATGCCCCGGAAGTTGCTGTTGCCTGGCTCGTCGGCCGACTTGCTGCCATAGCTAGAGGCCAGATCAGCCGCGCTGGGCAGGGTGAAGTCGCCTTCGACAATAACGATCAGGTCAAAATCGTACTGCTCAAGCCGGCGCCGGTACAAGGCAAAGTCAACAATGCGCTCTTTCATTGAAATGCCGAGCTTCTCAAGATTACGCTGAAAATCAATCATGCGCCCTGGCGACCCCGGCTCCAGGTACTCAAACTCAAAGGGATCGCCCTTGGCATTGCGCAGCTTGCCGTCCGGGGCCACCTTCCAGCCCGCCTGGGCCAGCAAATCGCGGGCCTGGCGCAAGTGCTCACGCAGCGCGTTGGGGCCGGTCAGATTGTCGGGGGGCACAAAAGAAGGGCCAAACACGCGGGGCGGCAACTCGGCGCGAAATGGCTCCAGCAACTTCAGTTCTGCCGCCGAGGGCGTGCCTGCTGCCGCAAACTCGGAGTTGTTGAACACGCTGTAGGCATGGCCGAACGTGCCGTACTGGTTGTAGCGATCGAAGTCCCAGGCCAGCATCAGCGCCTCGCGCACCCGGATATCCTGGAATATCGGACGGCGTTGATTCAGGTGCATCGACTGCAGGCCCTGGCCCGTTGCGGTCTTGAAGGACTGCTTCACGATGCGGCCTTCGCGCCACTTGGCCCCCTGATGCTGGCGTACCCAGGCGCTGGCACGATATTCCTTGAAAATGTCGAACTCGCCGGCCTTGAAGGCCTCACGCGCGACCGCCTCGTCGTTGTACATGCGGTAGCGGATGCGGTCAAAGTTAAAGTGCCCGCGGCGCGAAGGAATGTCGCGGCCCCAATAGTCGGGGTTGCGCTTGAACTCAATTCGACTGGGCAGATCGTAGCGATCAATGACGTAGGCCCCCGAGGTAATTGGTGGGTCGAGCACCACTTCATCAAACTTCTTTCCATCACCCCATCGGTGCGAAAATATATTCAACGACCCTGCGGAAAAAACCGCATCGACAGTGTGCGCCTTCAATTCGATGCGCACAGTTCGCTGGTCTACAACCACGGCCTTCTCCAGGTCGGCGTAAGCGATCTGGGTGGCCGGAGAGGCTTCCTTGCTCTTGACGCGTTCCAATGAATAGACGACGTCCTGTGGCGTCACCGGGTCGCCATTGTTGAAGCGTGCCTTGGGATGGAGGCGAAAAGAAACGGATGACAAGTCGGGGGCAACAAATATCTCCTCTGCGAGCACGCCATACATGGCCTGTGGTTCATCCATCGACTGGATGGCCAACGGCTCGAACATGAACATTGCCACGCCCGCTGGTGCGCTTCCGCGGGTCGTGAACGGGTTGAACTTGTCAAAACTCGATCGTCGGTCCGGATTACGCAGGTTCAGCGTGCCGCCCTTGGGCGCGCGGGGATTCACGTACTCAAAATACTGAAAACCGCGCGGGTACTTGGGCGGCGAATAAGACGAAATGGCGTGTTCCCAGCTTCCGGTCTGAATGGGAGCGACCGGCGCCGACACTGATGGCAGAGCCGATGAAAGTGGGGTTGCGGCTGCGACCGGCGCGGTGCAAAGAGTCATCGCCAGCGCAATTGGTAGAAAAAAGTAGATCAAACTGTTATTTCTACGGGGCGAGGCATTCAACATGGCGCGTATCGTAATCGATTGAACGCGCGGCCAAAGCCGAACGGAGTCATGGTTTTCACTTAGTAATACAGTTGTAAATCAAGGAGAACGGGGGGTTGTCGCACACCAACGTGATTTTCTTTGCTTTTGGAAACAGCCCGTTGATATCTTTGCACACGCCAGCGAAATCCGGCCTTTTGCGATGCTCCGTCGCCAGACACTTGCCAGCCCGAGGCGGGCTGGCTGATCATCATCACTTCTGCCACAACGCAGCGCTCGTATTCGCAATCTTGGCGCCTGGGCCGCCCCGGTGCCCCCGCCTTCAGTTCGCTCACTTCACGCAGCAACTGAACCTGACTCTCATCGAAACACACCATCGGGTTGATTTCGTCGAGTGGGCGCAAGTAGGTTTCAATCACATGCTCCATGCAGGCAACGGACACGGCTGGATGATCCGCTTTCGCCGCATCTTGGTGCGCTGGGAGAAACTGCCCCAGACATTCATCGACATGCTGCACCTCACCTGCGGCACCATCACTTGGCGAGCTACTGGCCTACTGGCTCTGAAGCTCGGTAAACGTCGGACGTATCAAAGAATCTCGACACAAGAAAAAACGCTCTGCAGCATTAGACACCGCAGAGCGCTCTTACTAGTTTGGACTAGTTCAGACTTTAGGGGCAAGCCCCATCGTTCATTGCATTTGACTACCTATCAAAACTGATACTTCAGCCCCACATTGAACTTGCGGCCGACAGCGCCGCTATAGTCCAACGGGTTGTAGCTAACCGCGCCGTAAGTAAGCGGGTCCAATGGCGGAACTCTATCCAACAGATTCTGGATCGAACCAAAAACTTCCGTTTTTTTATTGGCCTTCCAACGGAAGGCAACATCAAGCGTTGTGAACGAGCCAATGGTGCAACCCCCTGGGGCGTCGCTACCGTCAGCGTAAATTGAAGCACAGCCCGCTGGATCATCTTTGAACAGCTTGTTTTCAATGCTTGCACGGTAATTGACAGCGGTGGACACCCTCCACGCACCTTGCTCCCACGTTGCGCCCAGATTCACGCGATCTGCTGGCGTTCCCATGCAATTGGTTGCGTCGCAGTTGCCATGCGTCCCGGCGTAGTCAAATTGGGTGCCATCCGTTTCTTGACGAAGCCATGTGAACATGTGGGTCCACTTCGCATCCATGGTCAACTTGCCATTGCCGCCCAAATCAAATCCTTGGCGAACATCGAAATCAACGCCCCGCACGGTCGTCTTTGCCGAGTTGATGTAGTCGACCAGCACGGCAGTGATGGCACCTGGGTCACCCGGAATGGCCGTCGCCGTAGAAGGATCACGGGAAACGCGGCCGGCCGCAATTGCAACGGATGTCTGACCTTGGTTGATTTCATTGCTGCGCTTGATCTGCCATACATCCATGGAGAAACTGGTCTTAGGTGCCGGATCCCAGACCACACCCACATTGAAGCTGTTAGATTTCTCAGGTTGCAGCGCTGGATTGCCGGAGGTAATGATGGCGACTGAGGCTGGGCTGCAAGCGCTAGCGACACCGAGCGCACAACGGAGCGGGTCACTAGCGCTGGAGAAAGCAGCTAAGCCACCAACGCCATTTTCAGCGGCGCTTGGCGCCCGAAAGCCCTCGGCGTACGTGCTGCGGAATGCCAGTTCCTTCAGCGGCGTCCACTTGGCGCCGATCTTCGGCGTCACGGAATTCCCCACATCCGAGTAATGGTCTGCCCGCAATGCAGCAGACAATTCGAGCGACTTCGTCACGGGCGCGATCACCTCGGCATAGAGAGCAGAAACTTTACGATCGCCGCTGTAAGCAGAATATCCCAGGCCAATGATGCTGCCGGTATCGGTGCCCGTGGTCGGATCAAGCTTGATTGACTCAGACCGCAACTCCGCACCCACTGCCAGCCCCATGGCGCCGCCCGCCAACTTCCCGATTTCCCGTGACGCTTTGAAATCCAACTGAGTGGTCTTCGACAGTGCGTCGTTTTTTAGAGTCGGTGACAACGCGGCATACAAGGCGGCCGAATTCAAACCCGCGTTTTCAGCCAGGCGCCAGTACGAGCCGGCAGGCAGCGCGGCGTAGGCGGGGCTCTTCGCATTAGCGGCGGCGACGTTGGCCGCTGAAGGGTTGAGCAAGGCAAAAGCGACGTCACGCTGGAGATAACCAGTGCGGCTGTTGGATACCTTGTTCTGTGAATACAGAACTGCGGTGTCATAGTCCCATTCTTGGAATGCGCCTTTCAAACCCACCACGAAACGGGTGAAATCCGATGTCACATTGCTGACCCTGGGACCCACATCGGCCGCCAGATAACGCAGGCGGGCGGTGCTCCCGAAATAGGGATTGTCTGGATGGGAAGCACCTAAAGAAATGCCCGCATTGCTGACGGGACCAATCGGGGAGCCGACGCTACCATTGATACCTGTAGGCGTAGTGGACGAAGTCGAGTCACTGCTGTACAAATTGAGCTCGGCGTAGGCTTGCATGTCGCCGGAGATCTGACGCGTGCCCCGCCCGAAGAAGTTGACGGTCTTCTGGGATGGCTGTATCTGGTTGTAAACCTGGCTGCCGTCGATCAGACAGCCGCCGCCTGGATCACCCTGCGGATGGTTGGTGAAATTGGCACAGGCCGCACCTGGGAAAGTGCGGGTGAACCCGGCACCCGCCAAATTGCCACGGTTGTAATAGTCATTGGTAACCGGCTGGCGCACATTGCCGTTGATTGCACTTCCTGCCAAGTTGTTGTTAATGATGGCGCCCGTTCCGCCCAAAGATTCTTGCGCACTGAAACCCAGGTCGCGAAGGTCAGCCCGGCCTACGGCGCCCCGGTCGGTGCGATCGTGGTACCAGATCTCACCGGTCTTGCCAAGTTCCAAGTTGAGCAAGAGGTTGTATTTGTCTTTCTCGATATCGCCAAAACCGTGCGTGATCGTGGCCCTTTGGTCATTTCCATCGCTATAGCTCGAAGTGCCACCGCTCACCTTGACAACCGTGCCCGAAAAGTCCTTGCGCAAGATCACATTGACGACCCCCGCAATGGCGTCAGAACCGTAGATGGAAGATGCACCGTCCTTGAGAATCTCAATCCGTTCAACCGCTTCCATCGGGATCATGTTCAGATCCGAGAAGACTTTTTGTCCGTCATCTGCCAATCCGTAAGGCGCAACACGACGACCATTGATAAGTACCAAAGTCGAGGCAGCACCCAAACCGCGCAATGAAATACCTGAAGCGCCAGTCGCGAACCCGTTGCCGAATGTTGTGGGCACCGAGCCCTGGTTATCGACCGCCAACGTCTGCAACAGTTCCGCCACCGTCGCCTTGCCAGACTTTTCGATGTCCGCTCGGCTCACTGTCTGCACTGGTGATACGGTTTCCGCCTGGGCTCTCTTGATATTGGATCCGGTAATTTCCACGCGTTGAAGCTGAGCAGCATCTTGTGCCAGCGCTGGTTGCACGGCCAAGACTGCGGCGCTTGCGCCGAATGCCACCAGCATTGAGCGAGCCAGCACCTTGCGTCGAAATCTGAGAGTTGGATTTTTCATTGATTCTCCGAAATAGGATGGAAACGAAACTGGCATATCCGCCAGTCAAAAGTAATCTGACTTTGTTAACACTGCAACTTAAATTGTTACAAACATTAACCAAGCCATAGTGCCACTTTACATTTTCGACATCTAATCGTCATTAGATAAATCCCTAACCCGGCAACAGATGTTGCGCCGAAGCATCAAGCCTAGAAAATCTAGGTTGACACTTCTAGGTAGATATCCAAGAAAAACGGGATTGATCACTAGTTACGAGGCGCAATTGAAAAAGCCACCGTTTTAGCGGTGGCTTGGGCACTAGGCGGACGACGTACTACCGCTACTGCACCTTGAAGTTGAATTCCTGCGTTGCCACGACCTCACCAAACCCGTTCGTGTAGTCTGCGTTTTGAAGTCCGCTTCTAATGGATTCAGCCACTTACCGTCAGGAAGTGTCGAGCTTAGGGTGCTTAGTGAGTAACTGGCGCCGACGGGCCTACCGACTATTTTAAAAAAAGGACCGCGATTGCTTGTAAGTCCTTGATTCCATTTGATATTGGTGCCCGAGGCCGGAATCGAACCGGCACGCCCCTTGCGGAAGCAACAGATTTTAAGTCTGGTGTGTCTACCGATTTCACCACTCGGGCATGGGCTAAAAGTGGAGGCGCGACCCAGAGTCGAACTGGGCTACACGGATTTGCAATCCGTTGCATAACCGATTTGCTATCGCGCCAAATTTTCCTTACAAAAAAGGGAAGCATTAGCTTCCCCTTTTTTTGCAATTTGGAGCGGGAAAAGAGACTCGAACTCTCGACCTCAACCTTGGCAAGGTTGCGCTCTACCAACTGAGCTATTCCCGCGTTTCAAGCCTCGAATTATAGCGTAATTTTTCACTGCTTTTGAAAACAGAAAAATTCTTGTTTGGAAATCAATGTTTGACAGCTAGGCCCGAGTCTGGCGCAGGCGCCACGCCTTGTGCAGTTGCAGCCACCACCAGATCTTCGTCGGGCAAGGGCGTCGGCATTCTCTCCAAGGCCAATTCCAGCACCTTGTCGATCCAGCGCACCGGCACAATCTCAAGGCCGTTCTTCACGTTCTCGGGAATGTCCTGCAGGTCCTTGGTGTTCTCCTCGGGGATCAGCACCGTCTTGATACCTCCGCGCAATGCGGCCAACAGTTTTTCTTTCAAACCGCCAATGGCAGTGACTTCCCCACGCAAAGTAATTTCACCCGTCATGGCCACGTCACCACGCACGGGAATGCCCGTCATGGCCGACACAAAGGCGGTCGTCATCGCCGCGCCCGCACTCGGACCGTCCTTGGGCGTAGCACCATCTGGCACGTGAATGTGGATGTCTTTCTTCTCAAAAAACTCATCCTTGATGCCCAATCGACGAGAACGGCTACGTACCACCGTGCGCGCCGCCTCGACCGATTCCTTCATGACGTCACCCAATGAACCGGTGCGCGTAATGACACCCTTGCCCGGCATCATGGCGGCCTCGATCGTGAGTAAATCACCGCCCACCTCGGTCCAAGCCAAGCCAACCACCTGACCGACCTGATTCTTTTGTTCGGCGCGGCCATAGTCGTATTTGCGGACGCCCAGGAATTCATTGAGGTTGTCTGCGTTTACCAGCACCTTTGGTGTCATCTTCTTGAGCAGCAGGCCCTTCACCACTTTGCGGCAGATTTTTGAGAGCTCACGTTCGAGCGAACGCACACCCGCCTCACGCGTGTAATAGCGAACGATGTCACGCACGGCGTCTTCGCCAACCAGCAATTCTTCTTCCTTGACGCCATTGTTCTTGAGCTGCTTTGGTAGCAGGTATTTGAGCGCGATGTTCGTCTTTTCGTCTTCGGTGTACCCAGACAGGCGAATCACTTCCATGCGGTCGAGCAGGGCCGACGGGATATTCATGGAATTGGAGGTGGCCACAAACATGACGTCGCTCAAATCAAAGTCGACCTCGACGTAATGGTCACCAAACTTGTGGTTTTGCTCCGGGTCCAGCACCTCCAGCAAGGCGCTTGAGGGATCGCCGCGAAAGTCGGTGCCCAGCTTGTCAATCTCGTCGAGCAGGAACAGCGGGTTGCGCGTGCCCACTTTCGTCAGGCTCTGCAGCACTTTGCCCGGCATGGCACCAATATAGGTGCGACGGTGGCCGCGAATTTCTGCCTCGTCGCGCATGCCGCCCAAGGCCACCCGCACATACTTGCGCCCGGTTGCCTTGGCAATGGATTGCCCCAGGGAAGTTTTGCCCACGCCAGGCGGTCCGACCAGGCACAGAATCGGCGCCTTGACCTTTTCGACGCGTTGCTGCACCGCCAGATACTCGACGATGCGGTCTTTCACCTTGTCCAGGCCGTAATGGTCTTCATCGAGCACTTTTTCTGCATTACCAAGATCATGCTTGATCTTGGTCTTGCTGGCCCAGGGCAAGCCGGTCAGGACATCAATGTAATTGCGCACCACCGCCGCTTCCGCCGACATGGGCGACATCAATTTCAGCTTCTTCAGTTCGCCCTCGGCCTTCTTCAGCGCTTCTTTGGGCATTTTGGCCGACTTGATTTTTTTCTCGATCTCATCGATGTCAGCGCCGTCTTCACCCTCGCCCAGTTCTTTCTGGATCGCCTTGACTTGCTCATTGAGATAGAAGTCGCGCTGATTCTTCTCCATCTGGCGCTTGACACGGCCCCGGATCTTCTTGTCAACGTTCAGGATGTCGACTTCGCGCTCGATCTGCTCAAACAGGTTCTCCAGACGTTCTTTCACGCCCGAGAGACCCAAGACAGCCTGCTTGCTGTCGAGCTTGAGCGGTAAGTGTGCGGCGATGGTATCGGCCATGCGGCCAGCGTCATCAATGCTCGAGATAGAGGTCAGGATCTCGGGAGGAATCTTCTTGTTGAGCTTGACGTACTGGTCAAACTGCTGCATCACCGCACGGCGCAAGGCCTCGATTTCGCTGGCTTTTCCGCGTGTCTTGGTCTCGGGTTCTGCCGGGATTTCAATCGGCGTGACATTGGCTGAAAAATGCAGCTCACCATCTTCGATCTTGTTCACGCGTGCGCGCTGCTGGCCTTCGACCAACACCTTGACCGTCCCGTCGGGCAGTTTGAGCATCTGCAAAATGGTCGAGACGCAGCCGACGTCAAACATGTCGCTGACCAGCGGATCGTCCTTGGCTGCTGTTTTTTGGGCCACCAGCATGATGCGACGCTCAGCCTCCATCGCCGCTTCGAGCGCCTTGATGCTCTTGGGGCGTCCGACAAAAAGCGGGATCACCATGTGGGGAAAAACCACCACATCGCGCAATGGCAGCAATGGCAGGTCCAGGGGGGTCGCAGGCAATTGGGTATGACCAGACATGAAAAGTCCTTCTCGTTACCTGTTAAATATGAAGCAAAAGTTCAGGCTTTCAACCTGACGCCGATTATTGACCGGCTACGCGATTCTCAAGATTGAGTAAACGCGCGAAAACACCAGCCAAATCAAGCCTTCTTGGCAAGTTCGCGGTAGACCAACAAAGGCGGCTTGTTGTCGTCGATGGTCGACTCATCCACGACGACCTTGTCAACGTTAGATGTATTGGGCAAATCGAACATGGTGTCGATCAGTGACTGCTCCAGAATCGAACGCAGGCCGCGCGCGCCCGTCTTGCGGGCCAGTGCCTTTTTGGCGATAGCTTTCAAGGCCGAGGGGCGAATTTCAAGATCAACCCCCTCCATCGCCAACAGCTTGCTGTACTGCTTGACCAACGCGTTCTTGGGCTCGGTCAAGATTTGAACCAAGGCATCTTCACTGAGTTCAGCCAGCGTGGCCACCACCGGCATCCGCCCCACCAGTTCAGGAATCAGGCCAAACTTGATCAAATCCTCGGGCTCAACTTCCTTGAAGACCTCGGTTAAGCTGCGCTGCTCTTTGCTTTTGACAGTCGCCCCAAAGCCCATGCCCGACGATTGCGTGCGGTTGTCGATGACTTTTTCGAGACCTGAAAATGCGCCGCCGCAAATGAACAGGATGTTGGTGGTGTCAACCTGCACAAAGTCCTGATTCGGGTGTTTGCGCCCGCCTTGCGGTGGCACGCTGGCCATCGTGCCTTCGATCAACTTAAGCAATGCCTGCTGCACGCCTTCTCCAGAGACATCACGGGTAATGGAAGGATTGTCTGATTTGCGGGAAATCTTGTCGATTTCATCAATGTAGACAATGCCGCGCTGGGCGCGCTCCACTTCGTAATTGCAGCTTTGCAGCAGCTTGAGCACAATGTTTTCAACATCCTCACCCACATAACCGGCTTCAGTCAGCGTGGTGGCATCGGCCATGACAAAGGGCACGTCGAGCATGCGGGCCAGCGTCTGCGCCAACAACGTTTTGCCGGAGCCGGTCGGGCCGATCAGCAAGATATTGCTTTTGGACAATTCCACGTCGTCTTTTTTGGCTTTTTCCTGGTGCCGCAAGCGCTTGTAATGGTTATAGACCGCCACCGCCAGCGTGCGCTTGGCGGGTTCCTGGCCAATCACGTAATTGTCGAGATTGTTCTTGATCTCCAGCGGTGTGGGCAGTTCATCTCCGCCACTGCGCGCTTCGGTGCTGGGCGGCAACTCATCGCGAATGATCTCGTTGCACAGGTCAATGCACTCGTCGCAGACAAAGACCGACGGGCCCGCGATCAGTTTCTTGACCTCATGCTGGCTTTTGCCGCAAAAGGAACAATAAAGCGTTTTTTCGCTGGAGGAGCCTTTTTTTTCAGCCATGAGAACTACGCCCTTTTCGAGATGACCTGGTCAATCAGGCCATATTCTTTGCACTCGTCCGCCGACATGTAATAGTCGCGCTCGGTGTCACGCTCTATGCGCGCCAAAGGCTGGCCGGTGCGTTCAGCCAGAATTTTATTCAATTGTTCTCGTGTTTTCAGAATCTCGCGCGCCTGAATCTCAATCTCGGTCGCCTGCCCCTGACTGCCGCCCGAAGGCTGGTGGATCATGACCTTGGAGTTAGGCAAAGAGAAACGTTTGCCTTTGGCACCCGCCGCCAATAAAAACGCACCCATGCTGGCGGCCATACCAGTACAAAGAGTAGATACATCGGGTTTGACAAAGTTCATCGTGTCAAAAATGGCCATGCCGGCGCTGACCGAGCCGCCGGGCGAGTTGATATAGAAAGAAATATCTTTGTCCGGGTTGTCACTTTCCAGAAACAACAGTTGCGCCACGACCAGATTAGCCACGTGATCATTGACCGGACCGACCAGAAAAATGACGCGTTCCTTGAGCAGGCGCGAGTAAATATCGTATGAGCGCTCGCCGCGGCCAGATTGCTCAATCACCATGGGGATCATGCCCAAAGCCTGTGTTTCCATTGCACCCATCATCATGTTCGGCAGACTCATCTTGACTCCAAAAATTAACTGTACTGTAGCGAAAAATATTTGCCACAAAAGAAATGGGGCCTGCAGGCCAGACTACAAGCCCGGCCCAAGCCCCATTACGCCACTCAGGAGCGGATTTTTGTCAGTTTTGCGCCATCAATTCGTCAAATGACACAGCCTTGTCACTGACCTTGGCCTGGGCCAGCACAAAGTTGGTCACATTGTTTTCAATCACGATCGCCTCAACCTCAGCCAGGCGATTGTTGTCGCTGTAGTACCAGCGCATCACGTCGGCCGGTTTTTCGTAGCTGGCAGCCAATTCTTCAATATGGGCCTTGATCTGCTCGGTCGTGGCCTGCAAATTGTTGGAACGAACCAATTCGGCCACCACCAGGCCCAGGCGCACCCGGCGTTCGGCTTGAGGGCGGAAGATGTCATCAGGCAGTGGCGCCTTGTCCGCATCCTTGATGCCGCGCTGCTTGAGGTCAGCACGCGCACCGTCTTTCAGGCGCTCAACTTCTGCTTGCACGCTGGCGTTGGGCAGGTCGAGCTCGGCCTTGCCGACCAGCGCATCCATCACCGCTTGTTTGTTGCGCGCCAGCAAGCGGGCCTTGACTTCACGCGCCAGGTTCTTCTGGATGTCCGTGCGCAAACCCTCGACGCTCGCGTCTTCAATGCCCAAGGACTTGGCCAGCGCCTCGTTCACTTCCGGCAGATGGGCGGCTTCAATTTTCTTGAGCGTCACCATGAAGTCAGCGGTCTTGCCTGCCACATCCTTGCCATGGTAATCAGCCGGGAAAGCGAGCTGAAAAGTCTTGCTTTCGCCTGACTTCATGCCCCGGGTGGCTTCTTCAAACTCTTTGAGCATCTGACCGTCACCCACGATGAACTGAAAATCTTCCGCCTTGCCGCCGGCAAACACTTCGCCGTCAATCTTGCCTTCAAAATCAACCGTGACGCGGTCGCCGTCCTGAGCGGCCGCATCCTGCGGGCGCTGGGAAAAGGTACGGCGCTGCTTGCGCAGGATGTCAATCGTCTTGTCAATGGCGCTGTCGGTCACTTCAGCGCTGAGCTTTTCAATTTCAGCCGTGCTCAAATCGGCAATCTTGACTTCGGGATAGACCTCGAACAAAGCATCAAACGCCATTTCGCCTTCTGGTGACGCTGGCGCTTCAGAGATGCGGGGCTGGCCAGCCACGCGCAGCTTGGCCTCATTGGCGGCGTTAAAGAAGGCCTCGCCCACTTTATCGTTCATGACTTCATAGTGCACAGAGTAGCCGTAGCGTTGTGTCACCACGTTCATGGGCACCTTGCCCGGACGGAAACCATCCATCTTGATGGTGCGTGCGAGCTTTTTCAGACGTGTTTGCACTTCAGACTCAACCACTCCGACGGGAAGGGTCAACGTCATTTTGCGTTCCAGCTTTTCCAGCGTTTCAACGTTCACAGCCATGCTAATTCTCCTAAATATCAAATAATGAGGGGGCAGACCTGGTCGCGATGCAACGCCGGACTGTCCCGCAAATATCAAGTGGTGCGCGGGGGGGGACTCGAACCCCCACATCCTTGCGGACGTCAGGACCTAAACCTGGTGCGTCTACCAATTTCGCCACCCGCGCAAAAAAACAAAGAGGCCGGTCTGCAAGACCAGCCCCGTGAAATCGGTCAACCGGGAATTCTAACTTGCGGCGCTGGCCTCCCGCTTGACCCGGAACCAGGCCGCGTACATGGCGGGCAGGGCCAGCAGCGTCAAAACCGTGGCAACCACGAGTCCGCCCATGATCGCCACCGCCATCGGCCCCCAGAACACCGAGCGCGACAGCGGAACCATCGCCAACACGGCAGCGGCGGCGGTCAGCACAATCGGGCGCAAGCGCCGCACTGCCGACTCCACAATCGCCTCCCAGGCGGGCACACCGCGCGCGCGGTCTTGCTCAATCTGATCAATCAGAATAACCGAATTACGCTGGATCATGCCCATCAGCGCAATCACGCCCAGCAGCGCGACAAAGCCAAAGGGGCGATTGAGCAGCAGCAGCGCCGCCGCCACCCCCGCAATACCCATCGGCCCGGTCAGAAACACCAGCATGGCGCGGCTAAAGCTGTGCAACTGCAGCATCAGGAGCGTAAAAGTGATGAACAACATGATGGGAATGCCGACGACGATCGAGGCCGAGCCCTTGCTGCTTTCTTCGACCGCGCCAGCGACGTCGATGCGGTAGCCTGCATGGCCCGCCTGCGCCCACTGCGTCTCCAGTTTTTTCAGTGCCGGCAGCAATTGCGCCGTGACCGTGGCGCCTTGCAGGCCTTCAACGATGTCGCCTTGCACGGTGATGGCGTAGTCTCGATTCTCGCGCCACATCACGCCCGGCTCCCAGGCAAACACCGGTTTGGCGATCTGGGTCATGGGAATCCACTTGCCAGCGGCCGTGGGCACATAGGCGTTGGCAATATCGGAGATGGCGCTGCGCTCAGCCAGCGGTTGGCGCAACACGATATCGATCAATTTGTCGCCGTCGCGAAACTGGCCGACCGTGGCGCCGCTGAAGACAGCGCGAGACGCCTGCGCGATGGACTGGCTGCTCACGCCAAGCGCGCGCGCCTTGGTCTGGTCCACCTCCAGCCGGATGACCTTGACGGACTCGTTCCAGTTGTCATTGACGCCGCGCGTGTTCGGGTTAGCACGCAGGACGGCACTGACCTCGTCGGCACGCTCGCGCAGCCGCGACGGGTCCGTGCCCACCACACGAAACTGCACCGGATACGGCACCGGGGGGCCGTTGGGCAAGAGCTTGACCCGCCCGCGCACCTCGGGGAACTCGGTCGCCAGCAGCGCTGGCAACTTGACCCGCAGTGACTCGCGCAGCTTCAAGTCCGCGGGCACGACGATGAACTGCGACACATTGGTCTGCGGGAACACCTGGTCGAGCGGCAGGTAGAAGCGCGGCACGCCCGATCCGACCCACTGGGTGACGGACGCCACGCCCGGCTCGGCCAGTAGGCGCGCTTCAACGCGTTTGGCGACGGCCTCGTTGGCGGCAAAGGAGCTGCCTTCAGGCGACCAGACATCGACGATGATTTCAGGCCGGCTCGAATCGGGAAAGAACTGCTGCTGCACCCGGCCCATGCCCACAATGCCCAGCGCAAACACCAGCAGGGTCGCGCCCAAAGTGAGCCAGCGGTACTCCACGCAAGCATTCACCGCGCGCCGGAACATGTTGTAGAACGGCGTGTCGTACGGATCATGCACGGGACCCGCGCTTGGCTCGCCCGTGCCAGCGCGGTTCGCCAGCACCACATGCGGGGGCACCTTGAGCAGCAGCGTGCCCAGGTAAGGCACAAAATAGACCGACACGATCCAGCTCAGCACGAGCGCAATGACCGTCACCGCAAAGATGGCAAAGGTGTATTCCCCCACGGTGGACTTGGCCAGACCGATTGGCAGGAAGCCGGCCGCGGTGATCAGCGTGCCGGTGAGCATCGGCATGGCGGTGATTTCATAGGCAAAGGTCGCGGCGCGCACCTTGTCGTAGCCCTGCTCCATCTTGGTCACCATCATCTCGACCGAAATAATGGCGTCGTCCACCAGCAGCCCGAGCGCAATGATCAGCGAACCGAGCGAAATTTTGTGCAATCCAATGCCCCAGTACTGCATCGCCAGGAAGGTCATCGCCAGCACCAACGGAATCGTGATGCCCACCACCAGGCCGGGGCGCATGTCGAGCGTCCAGCGTTTGAGCAGCCGATGGTGGCCGGGGCGCTTGTGCAGCCCCAGACTCAGGAAGCTGACCGCCAGCACGATCGTCACGGCCTCGATCAGCACCATCACAAACTCGCTGACCGACTTGGCCACCGCCGTCGGTTGGTCCTGAATCTGCACCAATTTGACGCCCACTGGCAGGGCCTGTTCCAGCCGCTGTGTCGTGGCCTTGAGGGCTTTGCCCAAGGCGATGATGTCTCCGCCTTTGGTCATGGCGACCCCCAGCGCAATCACTTCCTGGCCCTGATGGCGCACCTTGATGACGGGGGGGTCGACATAGCCGCGCTCGATGCGGGCAAGGTCGCCCAGGCGCAGTTGCGCGCCCGAACTGCCGCGTATCGGCATGGCGCGCAACTCTTCAATCGCCTTGAACTGGCCGGCCACGCGCAGTTGCACCACGTCCAGCGGCGTCTGCACGCTGCCTGCCGACTCGATGGCGTTTTGCTGGCCCAGTTGCGCCAGCACCGCATTCAGGTCCAGGCCGAGCTGGGCCAGCCGCTTTTGCGAGATTTCAATGTAGAGTTTCTCGTCCTGCACGCCGAACAGCTCGACCTTGGCCACATCGGGCACCCGCAACAGTCGCTGACGCGCATCGTCGGCAAAGCTCTTGAGCTCGGCGTAACTGAAGCCGTCGGCCTGCAGCGCATAGATCACGCCAAACACATCGCCAAAGTCATCGTTGAAGAACGGGCCGATCACGCCCTGGGGCAGCGTGGCGCGCATGTCGCCGACCCTTTTGCGCACCGAGTACCAGACGTTGGCCACCTCGCTGGCCTTGGACGAGTCCTTGATTTGAAAAATGATCTGCGACTCGCCCGGCTTGGAGTAGCTGCGAATCTTGTCGGCGTAAGGCACCTCCTGCAGCGTGCGCTCAATCTTGTCGGTCACCTGCTCCGCCACCTGCTGGGCAGTGGCGCCGGGCCAGTAGCTTCGCACCACCATGGCGCGAAAGGTGAAGGGCGGGTCTTCGTCCTGACCCAGCTGAAAATAAGCCGACACCCCCAGCAGCAGAAGCACCAGCATCAAAAACCGCGTGAGCGCTGCGTGCTCCAGCGCCCAGCGCGACAGGTTGAAACTCTCTTTGGGTTGATCGTGTTTCATGCGCGCCTCACTTGGCCGCAGGGGCCGAGGTTGCCGAGGCTGCCACAAAAGGGGTAGCGGCTACCGGCGGCGCGTCTGGCAAAGTGGTAGCGACTATTGAATTGATAGCTGCTTGCGCAGTAGCTACGGGGGCTAGAGCCTCATTTTCTTTAAAAATTTTCACTTTTTGGCCCGGTGCCAACACATGCACACCGGCCACCACCACCTGCATGCCCGGCTGCAGGCCACCCGCCAGCACCACCTCGTTGCCGTCGACCGTGGCAATTTGCACCGGTTGCAGCCGCACCGTCATGGAAGGCTTGTCCAGGACCCACACGGCAGTCAGTTTGCCGTCCTGGCGCAAGGCACTGGTGGGCAGCTTGATCACCGGCGCGGCGCTGCTCTGCCGGGCCGGCAACAGCACGGTGACGGTCGAACCCAGCGCCAGGGTGTCTTGGGCTTGGATCGCCACCTTCACGCCAAAGGTGCGCGTCACCGGGTCGGCGCTCGCCGCCACTTCGCGCACAGCGCCCTTGGTGCGGGTCGCGCCGTTCCAGGCGCGCACCTCTACTGCGGCGCCGGTCCTGATCTGCGCGACCTGGTCTTCCGGCACCGCAAACACCACATCGCGCGGGCCGTCCTGCGCCAGGCGCACCACCGGCGCGCCCGCCGCTACCACCTGCCCTGGCTCGGCATCCACGGCGGTCACGACACCCGGCGCATCGGCCACCAGCGCGGTGTAGGAGGCCTGGTTGCCCTGCGCGCTGGCCTGCGCCCGGGCCTGTGCCAATTGCGCTGCGGCCCCTTTCAGGCTGGCGTCACGCCGCTCCAGTTCAGCCGCGCTGATGAAGTTGCGCGCGCGCAAGTCCTGGTAGCGTTTGAAATCGGCTGCGGCCAGATCGTGACTGCTTTGCGCTGCGGCCACCTGAGCCCGCGCGGCCTGCGCCGCCAGCGCGTAGTCCTGCGGGTCGAGTTGCGCCAGCACCTGGCCCGCCTTGACGCGCTGGCCCAGTTCCACCTGACGCCGCACGATCTTGCCGCCGACCCTGAAACCCAGGCGCGACTCGACCCGCGCGCGCACCTCGCCCGCGAATTCGGCAGCGGCGTCACTACGCGCCAGCCCGACTGTTATGACCTTCACGGCGCGAATGGGTTCCTCTGTGGGCATTGGTTTGGAGCAGGCTGCCAGAAGCAGAACGGTTACGCCGAACAACGCCCGGATTTGAATTGACATGATGGACATAGTGGAAATGAGGTGAAAGTCGTAGAGCTGGGTCGAACAGTTATTTAATGACCAATTGGTTATTAATTTATAAGAAAGCGCAAGACTTGTCAAATCGGTCCGGAACAACAGGCTGCGAACTGCCGTCAAGGCGTGCGCCGCTGGGCTATAGTGCGGACAAGAATCAACCGCGACCACCCACTCCCATGCGCAGCACTGAATCGATCTTGGTACGACCTTTGCGCGCCGCCGATGCAAACTCCTGCCACGCCTGCGCTGGCAAACCGTCCCTGCCTGTACAAGTTCAACTGCCATGAATCCAAACAAAGTGGATCGCTCCCGGCTTGTCGCACTAACAGACCTCCCCAATATCGGATCGGCCTGCGCGCAAGACTTGCGGCTGCTGGGCATTCACGAACCCAGCCAACTGGTCGGCCAGTCTCCCTTCGACATGTATGAAAAACTCTGCAAAAAGACGGGTTCGCGGCACGACCCCTGCGTCATCGACGTTTTTATGTCGGTGACCCGGTTCATGGCGGGCGAAGAACCTCGCCCCTGGTGGGCCTACACGCAGGAACGAAAACTGACGCTGGTGCAGGAAAGCGGAAAGCCATGAAAGTCAGGGACACCATCGTCTGTGGCGCGGCGGTTGATGCCAGGGACAGTTCGTTCATTGCGCTGTGTTCTCCCCTTGACATGGGCCGCCCGCCACGCCGATCGTTTCTCCACCTGAGCTGGGTTCTGGCCGGCCTGCTGTGCGCAGCAGGCTGTGAATCACCGACGCCTCGCGGCAGCTCGACCACCCCAACGATGGCGCTGGCAACCGGTCCGGCAGCCGAGGCGGCCCTGCTGACCCGCATCACCACGGAAATTGGCGACGCACACTGCAGCGCAAACGCACAATGCCGCACTTTGGCCGTAGGTGAAAAGGCTTGTGGTGGACCGGTGTCGTGGCTGCCATGGTCTGCGGTCATGGGCCAGGCCGCCCAGTTGGAAGCCTGGGCCGAGCAACTGAACGCCTTGCAGCGCCAACGCAATGCGCGCAGCGCTGTGATGTCAAACTGCCAGTACATGCCCGATCCGGGTGCAGTGTGTCAGGCCCAAAAATGCGTGTTGCGACACCCGGGTGCCGTCGACTGAAACGAACTCAAAGCACAAGAAAAATGGGGCCGCTTGCGCGGCCCCATTTTTTGGGCCTGGGTTGGCTGTCAGTGGTTGTCCACAGACACAATCGTCGAACCCAACACGGTGCTGGCACTGTCGCGGTACTGGACATTGCCCAAGTAGCGCTTGCCTGCGACCACCGACCAAGCCAGGCCTACCGAAGCCGAACCGCCGGTGTAGACCGTGCTCGGCCCGCTGGCCCTGAGCGTCTGAGCTCCAACGGCAGGCCCGACCACCCAACTCGACAGGGTGAAGCTTGCAGCGCCCCCACCAAGGGTGGCGTACCCGTAAGCACAGGCAAAGTAGGTATCAGCCGCAGGCGCCATGAGTGTCACCACTTCGTCGGAGCCACCGGCACCACTGGAGCCCACCTGGGTGCCTCCTGACGTGTAAACATCGAGGTCCAGATCGGTGCTGCTGCCACCCAGCGTGTCCGCATTGAACAGTTGGAAGCGGGCAAACTGGGCACCCGCAGCGACCGGCAATGCAAAACATTGCTGCCCCCCCTGAATGACGCTTCCAGGCGTGCGCGTGGCAGGCACCAGCCCGGTGGCCAACAAGGACAAAGATCCGGTGTAGTTGGAGGTGATGCTGTACACCTTGGTGCCTCGGCCAGACGCGCGGGTATCAGGCACCTCGGCCGGGGCCACAAAAGCAACACCCCGCACGCTCAGCGGGCTGCGCACCTGGTGGGAGCCATCGCTCCACACCAGACTGCCAAAACTCCAGACACCCACAACCGCAGACGTCGACGTGACCGTCACGCTGAAACTGGCGCTCGCACCCGGTGCCAGCGTCAGACTGGCGGGCGACACCAGCACGGTCCAGCCCGGCAGGCTCGCGCTCGCCACATAGGTATTGGTGGCATTGGTGGTGTTGGTGATCCGGCGCAAGAAGGTCAACGTACCCGGCACGTCCGACGCGGTCAATGCGGCCTGGTTCAGGTTCCACGGCTGAATCGCCCCCACCGTGATACATGGGCCCATTCCGGCCGGTGGCGCCAGGCCCAGACCACACAGGAATCGACCATAGTCTGCCGGGCTGGCGTCATAGACCAGGCCCGGATTGGCCGCGCCATTCGGGTTGACGTGCCCCGCGCCATAGCCCCAACGGTCAGGGTCAGTCACGCCGCTGGCAAGTTTCACATCGGTGGTGGTGGTCATCAGCGCTGATTTGATGGCTGCGGGCGACCACGCCGGATAGAGCTGCTTGAACAGCGCTGCCACCCCGGCAATGTGAGGGCTCGACATGGACGTCCCTTGCAGCGCGGCTGAGTTGGCCTGCGGGGTGAAGCCCCCCGACAGCAGCAAGTCGTGTTGCGCCTGGGTCAGCGACGAATCCAGGTAGCCGGCAATGATGTCCACGCCCGGGGCGGTGATGTCGGGCTTGAGGATGTTGCCATTGGCCTTGTTGGGGCCGCGCGATGAGAAACTCGCCATAACCGGCGCGACGACACCCGCCTGCTGCACCGCAGGGCCAAAGCTGGCGGTGGCCGCGGCGCCTTGGGCCAGTACATAGCTGTCGATCGCGGGGTAGGACGAATTGTCCAGGTGGACCGTCGGAATGGTGTAGGGCTGCGGCACCGTGGAATTATTCGACGCCGGCGTGGCGCCAATGGCCGGCACATTCTGGAGCAGCATGGCGACGCCGCCCGCAGCCTTGACCGTTGCGGCCTTGTTGATCAGCACATTGCCGCCGCGGTAACAGATCACCATCTTGCCACTGGCCTTGGCCGGGTCGAGTGCCGTATTGGCGGTACCGCCGTCCGCGGGCAGGTAGCAGCGCTCAAGCGCTGCCTTCTCGGACGGCGTGAGGCTGGCATAGGGCAGAACACCGGCGTCGATCGAGCGAATCAACGGTGTGACCGGTGTGCCGGTCTGCTGGTAGGACGGCCCGCTGAAGGTGGCGCCAGAACCCAGCGTCACCGGTGCCACGGTGTAGCGGTCATGCGTGGAAGCCGCCACGGTGGTCAGCCAGGGGCTCATGTGGGCGACCTGGTTGGCCGGCCCGCTGTTGCCCGCCGAAGCCGCCACAAATACACCCGCTGCCGTCGCATTCAGGTAAGCGATTTCGACCGGATCGACGAAGTTCGTTTGCGTGCCCGAGACCGAAAAATTGATGACGTCCACGCCGTCTTTCACGGCATCGTCAATCGCTTTGAGTGTGTCGTTGGTATAGCAGCCGGTATAGGCGGCAACCGTGGCTTCCCAGCACACCTTGTAGGCGGCGACGCGGGCGCGCGGCGCCATGCCGGAGATGGCGCCGGCACCGACGCCATCGATGCTGGCCGCGACGTTGGCGTTGCCACCGGCGGTCGATGCCGTGTGCGTGCCATGGCCACCACCGTCGCGCGGCGAGCTGTACTCCATCGGGCTCATCGTGCCCCCACCCGCATCGAAACCAGCGCGGTAGTAACGCGCACCAATCAATTTGTTGTTGCACATGGCGGAGGTGAACCCAGCGTCAGTCTGGCAAATACCGATCCATTTGGCAGGCGGCGAACCATAGACCTGCGTGCCCGCCTGGTTGTAGGCCACCGGTGCGCCGAATGCATCGACTTTGTCGCCGAATGAGGCGTTCTCGGGCCAGACGCCGCTGTCAATCACGCCGACAATGACATCTTCACCCTTGACCGGCCTGGCGCCAGCGTCCAGTTGTGACCACAGACCACCCGGCGTGCTCAGGCCCAGAAAGGCCGGCGTGTGGATGGTGTCGAGCTTGCGCAACTCGGCCTCGGTGACGGACCTGACGCGGGCCGAACTCCTGAGTGCAGCCACTTGCGCATCGGTCAACTGCGCCGAAAAACCATTGAAGGCAATCGAATAGCGATGCAGCACGGGAACGCTGCCCACACTGGCCAACACCTTGCTTTGTTGCAGGTTGAGGAAGCTCAGGTAGGTGCGAACGCTGGGTGCTTTTGCATCAAGTTTGGCACCGGGCACGGGCCGAGTCGCGGCCAGGCCCGAAATGGTGCCGGTGTAGGTGGCGGCGGGCGCGTCCGCCAGCTCGACGATGTAGGCTTTGCTGGCACCGGTCTGGGCACTGGCCGTCAAGACCAGCGCAAACAGACCGAGCCCGAGGGTGATGGGAGGAAATTGCATGGAAGACTCCTGGTTCGGTTCGGTGTCAGATCGTGTGGCGCCGGTTGCGCCAGCCCAGGCCCAGCAGGCCCAGCGCCATCAGGGCCAGGGTGGTGGGTTCGGGCACGGTGCTCAGCCGGATGTCGTCAATCGCAAACTGGGCGTTGTTGCGGCTGGCGGTGCCGCAAACAGCCGTATCCAGCACGCATGCAAAGAATTCAAGCTGAAGCAGATCGGTGAAGTTGCTGAAGTCCGCAGGGTTGTTGTAAAGGCCAAAGGGGTGGGTCGCCCCGTTGGTCGTGTCGCCAAGCCCAAAATACACCCCGCCCTGGGTCGCATCCGCGAACCAACCGTAAGCCACGATCACGATGTTTTGCGCGACACCGGCCTGTGGCACAAAGGCTGCCGAGAAGCCGTCCAGGTTGAAGCGGCGACCGTCTTCCCGCGCCAGCAGCAGACCCCCATCGTTCGAGTTGAAATAAAACTGCGTGTTGTTTCCGGTCGGGGCGACCAGAGGATTAAGGCCCAGGACCGTGTCAACGGTGCCAAAGTCAAAATCGGGCGCCATCACGAAGCCTGACTGCTTGAAAGAGCCGAAATCCGGATCGCCGGGAATGTACAAGCCAACGAGCGCGTCACCCTCGAAGTCAATCACAGTAGAAACCGAAGCCGCGTGCACTTGCGGCAGCAGAGCGGCACCGACGAGTGCCGCGCCACCTAATAATTGTCGAATAGACTTGATCATTGTTGCTCCTGAATAGTTAACAAGGATTGAAGGGAAGCGCTTGACCAACCCTGGGCAAAAAAAGATGTGACGCGCGAGAATTGCAGCCAGGATGGCGTGAATTTCACAATGCAAGACTCATGCCCCAAGCCAAAAACCAGGTAGAAACCCTGACCATTGACGGCTCAAAGCCGCCAAAAGACACCATTTGTTTCACTCATGCGTTGACCATGGGGCTGGCGCTGTCAATTTTTCCGACACTTTTGAAGCCTGACGATGAGTGACCGCAGGGCCGGCCAATAATTTGGGTCAAAGAACTGGAAATCGAGTATTTCCGCGTTCAACGGTCAAATTGCTCATGCCACTTGCGGGCAAAATCAGCGCACCATGCAGCACGCCGCACCCGCCAACCCGACAGCGCCCCCGCCGATCAAGCACTACGAAAACTTTCCCGTGGCGTCTTTTTTGTGCCCGGCCCATTTGCGCGCACCCATCGCTGCGATCTATCACTTTGCCCGCAGCGCCGATGACATGGCAGACGAGGGCATGGCCACGCCAGCGCAGCGTCTTCAAGACCTGCACGACTTTCGCCAGCAACTTGTCATTGCCAGTCATGCGGTCGACCCGGCCGATCAAGGAATGTACGCGGCTCACGTCGACGCGGGCAGCGGCGGGCGTTGGGCATCCGTGTTCGGCCCCTTGCAGCACACCATCCAGACTTGGCAGCTGCCCGCGGCGCTGCTGCATGACCTGCTCGACGCGTTCGTGCAAGACGTTGAGAAAACCCGCGATGGCAGCGGCTATGCGACCCAGGCCGAGCTGCTGGACTACTGCCGCCGCTCCGCCAACCCGATTGGCAGACTGCTGCTGCATCTCTATGGCGTGACCGATGCGAAGGCACTGGCCATGAGCGATGACATCTCCAGCGCCCTGCAGCTGATCAACTTCTGGCAAGACCCGAGCCGCGACCTGCCGCGCGGGCGCAACTACTTTGCGGCACAGGACTGCGCACGCTTTGGTGTGGCGCTGGCCGATCTGCAAGCCCGCCAACAAAACCCTGCAACATCAAATTTGATAGCTGCTTACGCAGCAGCAGCGAGGGCCAGGATGCTAAAAGGTGCTGAATTGGTGCACCTGATCCCGGGCCGGGCCGGCTGGGAGCTGCGCCTGGTGGTGCAAGGCGGCCTGCGCATTCTGGACAAGATCGAGTCACTGCACTTTGCCACGCTGCGCCAGCGCCCAACGCTCAATTGGTGGGACGCGCCCGTGCTGCTGTGGCGCGCATTGTGGATGTAACCGTTGCGCCCTGACGCCATCACAGCAGGCGCGGGAAATAGCACGGCGTGCACGACGCAGCCTGCTGTCGGCAATATTTACATTGTTGCTTTGGAGCGCACCGTCATGACGTATTTGCCTGAAAAAATACGAACGAATACAAAGACTTAGTTGCGCTTTTGTGACTTGGCACGCGTCATGCATTGTGCACCCGGCGGGTCACGCAGGTGCTGCACATCGCACGTGTGGTCAGGACGCCGAGCGCGCTCTGCGCATCCCACTTTTTCAACCCGTTCAAAAGGCGAAACCATCATGCGCAAGTTATTGAAATCAGCGATCTTGACGGGCGCAACGCTCATTCTTACCGCTCGTATGGCCAGCGCGGCGCTGGTCACCTCCCTGCCCGGTGGCACCCCGATCCCCTTGGCTGCCCTCAATGTGTATGACGTCGGTCCGGTCGCCATAGCGCCCGGCATTACCTGGAGCGCCTTCGACAATTACGCCCAAGCGGGTTGGACTGGCGTGCATGGTCTGGGCGTCAATGGACGTTGGGAAGGTCCGCAGCCCTTTTACGGACTGGAGGTCGGCGACGGCACCTCACGTATCTCCATGACCTGGGCCTTCGATGCGCCGGTGTCGGGTGTGGGCGGACTGATCAACTACGCACCGGGCGCGGGTGACCTGGACATCACCTCGGTCATCCAGGTCTTGGACAGCGCCTTGAACATTCTTGAAAGTTACGACCTGACGAGCAGCGCGCCTATCAGCACGCCGGGCGGCATCAACGAAGGCGTATTTCTGGCAATCGACCGCGCTGGCGATGACATCAGCTATTTCCGGGTGTGGAACGACGCCCTGGTGCTGCGCAACCTGACGCTTCAGTTCGATCCCCCGGTGGGCATCCCCGAGCCCATGACCCTGGCGCTTTTTGGCGCGGGACTGGCGGGCATCGCGCTCATGCGCCGGCGCCCGCGCTGAACACCGGCACGGCCAGCGCATGAATTGCAAATTTAATAGCATTAAATACCGGTTCAGCAAGGGCCAGGGTGCCAAAACACCCTGAACCGGTGCGGCTGATGGAGGGATGCGCTGCGGCGGCTGAGGCATGCCCGCTGGATGTAACAATAGCGCCATGACGCCACAAGACTACGTCCAGCAAAAAGCCGCCGCTTCGGGCAGCAGCTTCTATTACGCCTTTCTGTTTTTGCCACCGACAAAGCGCGCCGCCATCACCGCGTTTTATGCCTTTTGCCGCGAAGTTGATGATGTCGTGGACGACATGGTCGACCCCAGCGTGGCCAGCAGCAAGCTGGCCTGGTGGCAGGCCGAAGTCGGCCAGGCCTTTGCCGGGCAGCCGAGCCACCCGGTCCTCCAAGCGTTGATGCCGCTGGCCGCCGAATTCAAGATTGAACAGCGCCACCTGCAGTCGGTGATCGACGGCTGCCAGATGGACCTGACGCAGACCCGTTACCTCGACTACCCCGCCCTGCAGCGCTACTGCCACTTGGTGGCTGGTGTGGTGGGCGAAGTGGCAGCCCAGATTTTTGGCCAGACCGTGCCGCAAACCACGCTCTACGCGCACAAGCTGGGCCAGGCGCTGCAGCTCACCAACATCATTCGCGACGTCGGCGAAGACGCGGGGCGCGGGCGCATCTATCTGCCGGTCAACGAGTTGCAGCGTTTTGACGTCAAGGCGCATGAAATCCTCAAACGCAGCTACTCCGAGCGCTTCACCGCGCTGATGCAGTTTCAGGCCCAGCGCGCGCATAGCCTGTACGACGAGGCGCTGGCGCTGCTGCCGGCGGCCGACCGGCGCGCGCAAAAGCCGGGCCTGATGATGGCCAGCATCTACCGCGCCTTGCTCAGTGAAATTGAACGCGACAACTTTCAGGTGCTGCATCAGCGCATCAGCCTGACGCCACTGCGCAAACTGTGGCTCGCTTGGAAGGTGCAGGCGCTGGGGCGGATGTGAAGGCTCGCCGAAGCTGCCAATCGCATCGTTTTCTAGCGCCGCAGAAGACTCTTTGACCGTCGTTGTGGTCTTGACCAGCTTGGTATTTTGAACGTTCTTTCCCCCACTCACTCCCCCCCGCCCCTCTCTCGCCCCGCCGGGCGAAAGAGGGGAGCCTCATGTGGCCGCGTCTTTAAAGGTGGGAAATTTGATCTTGATGGTGCGCTGCCTTCAAAGTGGCTGCAACGCCAACCCGAGGCGCACAGCTCAATTTCCGCGCAGCATCAAAGGACTTTGAATGGCTTGAAGCGCTTGAACGGCTTGCAGCAGTGCGAAAACCCGCTCAGCCCGTTTGATGGCAACGCGCCCATTCGCGCCTTTTTCCCACCTTCAAAGACGCGGCCAAATGTGGCTGTTGGCTCCCTTTCCGCCCCGGCGGGGGTGGAGAGGGTTGGGGTGAGGGGGGGGATACAACGCAAAAGAAAAAAGAACGCTGCTAATAGCCAGGTTGACAAGGCAAGCCCTGTTAGCCATCGCGCTCAATCAGAACCACAAAAAAATGAGCATACAAGGCATATAGCACGAGGGCTAGAGGTCAAAAACATTCAAATAAATACAGTTTCGCCGCCAGCAGGCTCGCCCTCACCCAGCCGGAGCCGCAGCCCATGAAGCTGGCCATCATCGGCGCTGGTTGGGCCGGCCTGGCCGCTGCCGTGACAGCCACCCAAGCCGGCCACCAAGTCAGCATTTTTGAAGCAGCTCCCGCCATCGGCGGCCGGGCCCGGGCTGTCAACAGCACCCTGCCCGACGGCACCCCCGTGACCCTGGACAACGGCCAGCACATCCTGATTGGTGCCTACACCGAGACGCTGCGCCTCATGCGCCTGGTCGGGGTGGACCCATCAACCGCCCTGCTACAACTTCCCATGACCCTGCTGTTCCCCGACAGCCGGGGCGTGCGTTTCCCGCACTGGCCGACACCACTGGACGCTTTGGCCGGCATCGTGCGGGCACGCGGCTGGAGCGCCCGTGACAAATGGTCCTTGCTACGCCAGGCCACGGGCTGGCAAATGGCCGGCTTCACGTGCGACACCGACACCAGCGTCGCCCAGCTCTGTCAGGCTTTGAGCCCGCGCGTGATGGCTGAACTGATTGAACCGCTGTGCGTGTCGGCACTCAACACCCCGGCGGATCGGGCCAGTGCTCGGGTGTTTTTGCGCATCATGAAGGACGCCTTGTTCGGCGTGCAGGGCGGATCAAAGCTGCTGCTGCCGCGACTCGATCTCTCCCAGCTGTTTCCGGGCGCCGCCGCCGACTGGCTCCGCCAGCACGGCGCGCAGCTGCAGCTGGGTGCGAGGGTGCAAACGCTTGAACCGCAAGGCGCGTGCTGGCGGCTAGGCGGCGAGACCGCGCCGGGGGCTTTGTTTGACGCGGCTATTTTGGCCACTTCCGCATCAGAATCGGCCCGAGTCCTCGCCTGTACTGCGCATGAAGCTCCTGATTTAGTAGTAAATGAGATTCGGCAATGGACTCAAGCGTGCCAGGCACTGCAGTTTGAAGCCATCGCCACGGTCTACGCCTGGGGCCTTGGGGCCAAGCTGGCCGAGCCGATGCTGACGCTGCGCAGCAGCACCAGCGCCCCGGCCCAGTTTGTCTTCGACCGCGGCCAACTCGGGGGGCCAAGCGGCCTGCTGGCCTTTGTGGTCAGCGCCAGCAGCCGCGAGCGCGCCACACTGCAGGCGCAGGTGCTACAACAGGCGCAGCAGCAACTCGGCCTGCAGTTGCAGGCGGTGCGAACCATCGTTGAAAAATTCGCCACTTTTGCCTGCACGCCCGGCTTGGTGCGCCCGACCTCACGCATCGCGCCGGGGCTGTTCGCCTGTGGCGACTATGTCGCCGGCCCCTACCCGGCCACACTGGAGGGTGCCGTGCGCAGTGGCTTGACGGCGGTGGCGGCAGCGCTGGCCTGATCGTGTCGACCTTTATGATGTGCCAAGCATCACCCTCCAAAACGCCAGCCCCATGAAACTCGCCCTGAAAATTGCCGCTCTTTCACTGACGGTGCTGATCGCCTCAGCCGGTGGCGCGGCCGCCTGGTACATCCACACCAAGCAGCCGCAGCGCTCGGGCGCCGTTGCCATGGCGAACCTGCAGGCACCAGTCAGCGTGCGCTATGACGAACGCGGCGTGCCGCACATCTGGGCCGAAAACGAAGCCGACCTGTACCGCACCCTTGGTTTTGTGCACGCGCAAGACCGCCTGTTTCAAATGGAGATAGTGCGCCGCCTGGCACAAGGTGAGTTGGCCGAGGTGCTGGGGCCCAAACTGGTGGACACCGACCGGCTGTTTCGCACCCTAGGCATCCGCGCCCACGCGCAGGATGCTGCCGCCAGGATGAACCTGCAAAGCCCCAGCAGCAAAGCTTTGCTCGCTTACCTGGACGGCATCAACCAATACCAGGCCACGCACCCGGCTCCGCTTGAATTTGACCTGCTGAAAATTCCCAAGCGGCCCTTCACTGCGCAGGACACGCTGGCCGTGTCGGGCTACCTGGCTTACAGCTTTGCCGCGGCCTTTCGCACCGAGCCAGCCATGAGTTTCATCCGCGACAAACTCGGCGAGCGCTATCTGAGTGTTTTTGACCTGGACTGGAACCCGCAAGGCGTGCTCCCTGCGGACACGCCCGCCAGCCCGGTAGCGGCCCTGAGCCCCGTCGACTGGCAGGCATTGGGCCAACTGGCACAACTGAGCAGCCAGGCGCTGGCACTGGCCGGTGTGCCGCCCTTTGAGGGCAGCAACGCTTGGGCCGTGTCTGGCAGCCGTACCGCCAGCGGCAAGCCGCTGCTGGCCGGCGACCCCCACATCGGTTACTCGCTGCCCTCGGTCTGGTACGAAGCCCATCTGACCATGCCCGGTTTCGAGTTGTACGGCCACCACCAGGCGCTGAACCCTAGCGCGCTGCTCGGCCATAACCTGCAGTTTGGCTGGAGCCTCACCATGTTCCAGAATGACGATCTAGACCTGATCGCCGAAAAGCTCAACCCGGAGAACCCGAACCAGGTCTGGTACCAGGGCCAATGGGTTTTTCTGCAAAACCGCGTCGAGACCATTCTGGTCAAGGGCGGCGAGCCGGTCAAACTGACGCTACGGCGCTCGCCGCACGGCCCCATCATCACTGACGCCTTCAAGGACAGCCTGGGCAAGACGCCCGTGGCCATGTGGTGGGCGTTTCTGGAGACCGAGAACCCGATTCTTGACGCGTTTTATGATCTCAACCGTGCCAACACACTGGAGAAAGCGCGCATTGCGGCCAGCCAGATCCACGCGCCGGGTCTGAACGTGGTGTGGGCCAGCGCGAGCGGCGACATCGGCTGGTGGGCTAGCGCCAAGCTACCCATCCGCCCCGAAGGCGTCAACCCCAGTTTCATCCTCGACGGCAGCACCGCCGCGGCGGACAAATTGGGCTTTTACCGCTTCAGCGACAACCCGCAAGAACAAAACCCGCCGCGCGGCTACATCGTCTCCGCCAACCACCAACCCAAGCCCAAGAGCGGGGTGCCGGTGGCGGGCTATTACAACCTGGCTGATCGCGCCCAGCGGCTTGACGAGCGTCTGCGCGACGACACGGTGCGCTGGGACAGCCGGGCCAGCCAGGACTTGCAGCTCGACACCCGAACCGGCTACGGGCCGCGGGTGCTGGCGCCCTTGCTGCCGATCTTGAACTCCTTCATCACCGTGCCGATGGAACGCGCCATGCTGGAGAGCCTGGCCGGCTGGGACGGCAGCTACGAGCTCAGCAGCATCACACCCACCGTCTTTAACCAACTGCTCTATGAGCTCACTCGCGCGGCCTTCGCCGATGAAATGGGCGAGCTGCAATTCAACAACCTGCTGGGCACGCGTGCACTCGACGCTGCGTTGCCGCGGCTGGTTGAAGATGCCAACTCCCCCTGGTGGGACAACATCAGCACCCCGGCACACGAAACGCGCACCGACATCGTCAAACTGGCGTGGCGCGCCACCATCGATCACCTGCAAAACACGTTGGGCAAGGAGGCCACCGATTGGGGCTGGGGCACTGCCCACACCTTGACGCACAGCCACCCGCTGGCGGCCCAAAAGCCGCTGAACTGGCTGTTCAACGTCGGGCCGTTCCCGGCACCGGGCGGGCACGAGGTGCCCAACAACCTGTCGAGCCCGCTGGGCCCGGCGCCCTGGGCCGTGAGCTACGGCCCGTCAACCCGGCGCGTGATCGACTTTGGTGCGCCTGGGCAGTCGGTCGGCATCAACCCGGTGGGTCAAAGCGGCGTGCTGTTTGACAAGCATTACAACGACCAGTCACTTATCTTCGTGGCCGGGGGCTACCTGTCTCAGCACCTCAGCGCCGTCGACGTCGCGGCCCACACCCGCAGCACCCTGACGCTCAGTGCGGCAGCGGCTGCACCAAAACCGGCACCGGGCAATTGAACGCTGTGGCGCATTTTTTGCTTGGCAACGTCAATACCTGAACCACTTGAAGGCGCCATCATGATTCGACTGAAATTTTCGATTGAGCTCCATTACGACATTGCGCCACCGGGCTGCGACTTCATTTTCAGCATCCACGCCGCGCAAACGCCGCACCAGACGGTGGTGAGCGAATCACTCGCCATCAGCCAGGATCTGCAGCAAATCCTCTACACAGACCCCGTCACCCATACCCGCTTTCTGCGGCTCAAGGCCAATGACGGACCGCTGCAACTGCGTTACGACGCCACCGTGGACCTGGACCACTACACTGCGCAGCCCCATGAATTGGCGGAGGTCGCCGTGGCCAACCTGCCCGGGCCGGTGCTGCCCTACATCTACCCTAGCCGCTACTGCCAGTCGGACCGGCTGCAACAGCTGGCGTTCAAGGAATTTGGTCATCTGTGGCAGGGCTACAGCCGGGTGCAAGCGATCCGCGACTGGGTCGTTAACCGGGTCACCTTTCGCTCCAACAGCTCGACCGGCAACACCACGGCGGTGGACACGCTGGTGGAAGAAGTGGGGGTGTGCCGCGACTTTGCCCACCTGATGATTGCGCTGTGCCGAGCACTCAACATCCCGGCGCGCTTTGCCACCGGCATTGACTACGGCGCCGACCCGGTGCTGGGGCCCACAGATTTTCACGCCTATGTCGAGGTCTATGTGGGCGACCGCTGGTATATCTTTGACGCCTCAGGCGTCGCGATTCCGATGGGGTTTGTTCGATTTGGCACCGGGCGCGACGCCGCCGATGCCGCTTTTGCCACCATCTTTGGCGGCGTCATCGGCTCCGCGCCGGTGATACAGATCCAGGCGATCCCCAATGGGCAGGGGGTGATGGTCTTGCCGCAACACGTGCCTTATGCGCTGTCGACCGACGAGCAGCTGATCCGCAGCTGAAGCAGCACGAACGCTGGCATCAGGTGGCCAGCGCCCTGGCCGAAGTTCAGGGTGCGGGTGCCTGCCGCGACTGCGCCTTGGCTTCGCAATAACCGGCGTAGAGTTGCGCATAGACCGGGCCCGGGTGGCCCGAGCCGACCGACTGACCGTCCAGCAGGGTCACGGCCAGCACCTCTTTGGTCGCCGACGACAGCAGCACTTCGTCAGCGTTTTTCACCTCCTCAAAGCTGACGCGGCGCAACTCAAACGGGATGCCGCGGGCGCGGCAGATGTCTTCAATCAAGCCGTAACGAATGCCCTCGAGCACCAGATTGTCCTTGGGCGTTCCCAGCACCTTGCCGTCCTTGACGACCCAGACGTTGCTGGCCGCCGCTTCGCTTAAAAAGCCGCCTCTGAACATGATGGTTTCCACCGCACCGGCGTCAAAGCTGATCTGGCGCGCCAGCACTGCGCCCAGCAGGCTGGTGCTTTTGATGTGGGCTTTTTCCCAGCGAAAGTCATCCGCTGTCACGCAGGCCACGCCTTGACTGCGCTGCGCCTCGCTGGGGAGTTTCATGGTGTTGATCATGACGAACACGGTGGGCGTGATGTCGGTCGGCATGACATGGTCGCGCAGCGCGACACCGCGGGTGATCTGAATGTAGATCAGTTGATCAATATTTTCAGCGCTAACCCCCGTGGAATGGGCGTGAGAAGCTATCAATTTATGGGCAATTTCAGCCCACTGAGCCGGCGTCAACGGGTTGGCCATGCGCAGCTCGGCCAGGCTGCGGTTCAACCGCGCCATGTGCTTGTCAAAGCGGAACAGCTGACCGCCATACACCGGCACCACCTCATAGATGCCGTCGCCAAAAATGAAGCCACGGTCCATGACGCTGATCTTGGCGTCGGGGAGTTCGGTGAACTCGCCATTGAGGTAACAAGGCAGGGGGGGCAATGTGTTCATGTTTGGATTATCCATCGGGTGGGGTCGTCAGTGAAAGCAATTAAGGCTGGACATGAAACAAATGTTTCACTATTATCAAAGTAGTTCAATTGTCTCATAACCCTATTTTGCCTTACCGCCACCTCAGCCACTTGCTCGACAGCCACTTTGACCGCCTGAGCCCGGAATTGCAGCGTGCGGCGCGTTGGGTGCAGGCGCATCCAGCGGAGCTGGGCCTGCAGTCGATGCGTCAATCCGCACAAGCAGCCGGTGTGGTGCCGGCCACCATGACGCGCCTTAGCCGGGCGCTGGGGCTTGACAGCTTTGAGGCGATGCGCCGGCCAGCGATGCTGGCGTTTGCCGAGTCGGTGGGGCGCAGCGCCTCGCACTCCAGCGCCGCCGACCACGACCTGGCCCCGGCGCCCCTTGACCATTTGGCGCAGGCGCAAGTGGACAACCTGAGCTCGGTGCGTACGCGCAACACCACGCAACAGTTGCAGGCGGCGGCCCAATCCATTCTTGATGCGCGCGAGCTGCTGTTCCTGGGCTTGCGTGCCAGCTTCGGCATTGCCTACCACCTGCACTACACCTGCGACTGGCTGCGCCCCAACACCCGGCTGGCCACGGATGCGGGCGGTGCCTGGGCTGACCAGGTCTTGGCTCTGGCGCCGGGCGACCTGCTGGTGGTGGTAAGCCAGGCACCCTACACGCGCCAGATTGTGCAGGCTGCGCAGCAGGCCCGCGCCCGCAGCGTGCACGTGCTGGCACTCACCGACGGCAATTTGTCGCCCCTGGCACGGCTGGCACAGCAGTCCTTGTTTTTTGACACCGCGTCGCCCGCGTTCTTTCATTCCATGACCGGCGCCCAAGCCCTGGCTGAAGCGCTGGTCTCCTGCGTCGCCGAGCAAGGCGGCGCGCCCGTGGTGCAGCGCTTGGCCCAGCGCCAGCACGCTCTGCAGGCTGCCCATGCCTATTGGGAAAAAAAGCCGACGGCGCAGGTATGACAACCGCGTCTTTCTCTTCACCCCTTCTTGACTGAGACCCTCATGAACACACCCGCCTCAACCCCCTTCAACCCCGACACCACCCACGTGTTTCACCGTCAGTTGCACCACAATTTGCCGGTTGCGGTGTCAGGCCAAGGCATCACCATGCTGGACGCGAGCGGCAAGACTTACCTGGACGCCTGCGGTGGCGCCGCTGTGTCTTGCCTGGGTCACGGTCACCCCGAAGTGGTGGCGGCCATGCATGCGCAGATCGACCGGCTGGCCTATGCCCACACCAGCTTCTTCACCACCGACGTGGCGGAAGAACTGGCCGACCTGCTGATCGAATCGGCACCGGCCGGCATGAGCCACGTCTATTTCGTCAGCGGCGGCTCGGAGGCGGTGGAAGCGGCGCTCAAGATGGCGCGCCAGTATTTCGTCGAGATCGGTCAGCCGCAACGCCGTCATTTTGTGGCCAGGCGCCAGAGCTACCACGGCAATACCCTGGGTGCTCTTGCGGTCGGTGGCAACGAATGGCGCCGGGCCCAATTTCAGCCCTTGCTGATGGATGTAGCCCACGTGGCACCTTGCTATGAATACCGCGACCAGGCGCCCAATGAGACGCCCGAAGCCTATGGCCTGCGCCTGGTGGCCGAGCTGGCGCAGACCTTTGAGCGACTCGGGCCGGACAACGTGCTGGCTTTTGTGGCGGAAACGGTGGGTGGCGCCACCGCGGGCGTGCTCCCCCCGGTGCCGGGGTATTTCAAGGCGATTCGTGAGTTGTGTGATCAACACGGCATTCTGCTGATCCTGGATGAAGTGATGTGCGGCATGGGCCGCACCGGCACGCTGCACGCCTGCGAGCAGGAGGGCGTGGTGCCGGACCTTCTAACCATTGCCAAAGGCCTGGGTGGTGGCTACCAGCCAATCGGGGCGGTTCTGGCCCAGAAGAAGCTCGTGGATGTTTTCAAGAACGGCAGCGGCTTGTTCCAGCACGGCCACACCTACCTGGGCCACGCCGTCGCCTGCGCGGCTGCGCTGGCGGTGCAGCGGGTGATCCAGCGCGACGGCCTGGTCGCGCAGGTGCAGGCACGCGGGCAGACGCTGCAGGGTCTGCTGCAACAGGCCTTTGCCGCGCACCCCCATGTCGGCGATATACGCGGACGGGGTTTGTTCTGGGGGTTGGAGCTGGTGGCGGATCGGTCCAGCCAACAATGGTTCGAGCGAAATCTCAAGCTGCACGCCCGCGTCAAACGCGAGGCGATGGCGCTGGGTCTGATGGTGTACCCGATGGGTGGCACGGTGGACGGTCGTTGCGGCGACCATATCCTGCTGGCGCCGGCCTTTATCACCAGCGAGGCCGAGCTCGCGCTGATCGTCGAACGCCTGGCCCAAGCGATCAAAGCCGCCTTGCCCGCTTAAGGCCAAGGCCCTAGAGTCCACGGTCCAGGCTCAGGGCTGGCGAGCGAATCCAGTCAAGCGGCGCTTCAATTCGGCCACCGCGCTGTCAACCGTGCTCAGCACCGGCAAACCGGTGCGAAGCTCTACCTGCGACTTTGCCCGCGCCATGCTGAACTGGGCGAGGGCAATCAGCTCGCAACCACCGGCCGCCAGTTTGAGGGCAGCATCGGCGATCAGCTGGTCGTGCCGCTCACCATGGTCCTCGTTCATCGCCGCCAGCGCGCCCTCTGCCAGCAGGCATTCAAGTGGGACATCACGCGGAAATTCAGCCGGCATCGACGCGAGGGTCGGGGCGAAAGTGGCAACCAAGCCCACGCGTCGGCCCAGCGCGCAGGCATCCTGAATCATCGCTTCGTTGGGTTTGAGCACCGGCACCGATGGATGCCGGCGCGCTATCTCTTCGATGCACGGTCCGAAGGCCGAACAGGTGAACAGGATCGCATCACTGCCACAGTCCAGCGCGTACTGGGCCAGGCGCTGAAAGCGCGCGTGCATGGTGGCATCGAGCCCGCGCCCGCTGGCCGCCAGGTCGGCGGACAGGCTGTCGTCGAGCAAGTTCATGCGAATGGTATCCGGCCAGTCGCGGGCCATGGCCTCGTTGATGGGCGCGACCGACAGCGCGAGCGCGTGAATCAAGGCAATCCGTGGGCGCTTCGCCGTGGCGCTCATCCCTTCAGCTCACTGCGGCATTAGCCCGCAAGACGGGTGGTTCGGGGCGCCTGCGCTGGGCAAAATAGACCGCCGCCACGAGCAGCATGGCCGGCAGATACAACCAACGCTTGTCCATGCGATCGGCTGGCAATTCCACGCCACTGACCTTGAATCCTTGCTCAAAGCCGGCTTTGTCAGCGCCACTCTTGAGGTTGACGGACATGATCTCGACACCCGTGGGCGTGCTCATCACGGTCATACCGGCGTTTCTGATGCGCTCAAGACCGTTGCCTTGCGGACTCAAGGGCAGCAGAACTGTCTTTTTGACCTCCTTGCCTTCCAGCGTTGTCCCCTCGATGCGGACCCGAAGTCCTAAGCCAGGGGTACCGGCGCCAGCGAGTTCGACCAGTCGGCTGCCATCTTCCACACGGTATTTCTCTGTCACCTGGTCCAGCCAGAAACCGGGGCGCAGCAACGAGAAAGTCACCAGCAAAAGCACGGCGGACTCGTACCAGCGGTTGCGCCGGATGAACCAGCCCTGCGTGGCCGCAGCGAAAACCAGCATCGCGATAATCGCCGTGGACACCGTCAGCACCAGTCCCCACCAGGATTGGATGCCGATCAGCAGCAAGTCGGTATTGAAGATGAACATGAAGGGCAGGATGCCCGTGCGGATGCTGTAGAAGAACGCCGTGATACCGGTCTGGATCGGGTCCGCCTTGGCAATGGCGGCCGCGGCGAACGAGGCCAGGCCGACCGGCGGCGTCACATCAGCCATCAAGCCAAAATAAAAGACAAACATGTGCGCCGCCACCAAGGGCACCACCAGGCCATTTTGCGAGCCCAGTTCAACGATCACCGGCGCCATCAGGGTTGACACAATGATGTAGCTGGCCGTGGTGGGCATGCCCATGCCCAGGATCAAACAGACCACCGCCACCAGCGCCAGCATGCCGATCAGGCTGCCGGCTGAAATGACTTCCACCAGATCGGTCATGACCAGCCCCAGCCCGGTCACCGACACGGTGCCCACAATGATGCCGGCGCAGGCAGTGGCAATGGCGATGCCGATCATGTTGCGCGCGCCGAGTTGCAAGCCTTCAATCAGGTCTTTCCAGCCGTCCTTGATGCGGGACAAGGGTTTGGCCTGGCCCCGAAAGTAGGCCAGCAGGGACTTTTGCGTCAACAAAATCACCACCAGCGAGAGCGAGGCGTAAAACGCCGACAACCCCGGTGACAACTCCTCCACCAGCAGCGACCAGATCAGCAGCACCACCGGCAGCAGGTAATGCAGACCGGCCAGAAAGGTCTCCTTGACAGGGGGCAATTCCAGCATCTCGGCGTCAGGGTCATCAATGGTCAGGTCGGGTTCTTTGGACACTTGCCGCACGATCGCGACATAGGCCACCACGATGGCCGGTACGATGACCCAGATGGCCCCGCTGCCGAGCCAACTCTTGATCCAGCCCAAGCCGTAGTACACGGCATTGGCCAGCAAGACAGCGCTGCTGATCGTGATGCCAAAACCAACCAGACGCCCCACACGGGTTGAACCCTTGGCGCGCGGCATGCCGTGAATGCCCATCTTGAGGGCTTCCAGGTGCGCTATATAAAAGAGGGCAATGTAGGAGATGGCGGCGGGCAGGATGGCGTTTCTGACAATCTCCGAGTACGGGACGCCCACGTATTCAGCCATCAAGAAGGCAGCAGCACCCATGACCGGCGGCATGATCTGGCCGTCGACACCGGCGGCGGTTTCGATCGCGCCGGCCTTGTGCGCCGGATAACCCACCCGCTTCATCAGCGGAATGGTGAAGGTGCCACAGGTCACCACGTTGGCCACCGAGGAGCCGGAGATCATGCCCATCAGGCCCGACGACACCACGGCCGCTTTGGCGGGGCCGCCCCGCATGTGGCCCAGCAGGGCGTAGGCCACTTTGATGAAATAACTGCCGGCGCCGGCTTTTTCCAGCAAGCCACCGAACAGAACGAACAAGAAGATATAGCTCGACGACACCCCAAGCGCGACACCAAATACGCCTTCGGTCGACAGCCAATAATGAGAGACCGCCTTGGACAGTGAAACCCCCTTGTGCGCCACGGCATCGGGCATGTAGGGGCCGGCGAAAGCGAAGCCCAGCATCAGTACCGCAATGATGGCCATGGGCGGGCCGACGACGCGCCGCGTCGCCTCCAGCAGCAGCAGCACACCGGCCACTGCCACGACCATGTCGACCATGGTTGGCTGGCCTGGCCGGGTGGACAGCTCACGGTAAAACAAGAAGATATAGGAAGCGCAGAAGGAAGCCACCGCCGCCAGCACCCAGTCAGCCGCCGGCACCACGGTGCGCGACGAGCGCTTGCCAAAGGGATAGGCCAGAAAGGCCAGGAACAGTGCCAACGTCAGATGCAGCGCGCGCATCTCGGTGTCATTGAGCACAAATATGCGCAGCGCAAAAGGCAGCGGTGAAGCGTACCAAAGCTGCAATAGCGACCAGCCGATACAGACGGCAAAGAGGAGAACCTGGACCGCACCGACTGGCTTTCGGCCACCCAGATCAGCTTCTTGCACGAGTTGTTGCAGGTCTACGGGTGGATGAGTTGAGGTTGGTGCAGTCATGGGGTTCTCACGAGATGGTGCTTACGAGGAAGAATAAACGCTTGCGCTATTTACTTGATCCAGCCTTTTTCACGGTAATAACGCGCAGCACCTTCATGCAGCGGCGCGGTCAGGCCGTCCACCACCATATGCTTGGGGTCGAGGTTGGCAAACGCGGGGTGCAGCTTCTTGAATTCGTCGAAGTTGTCGAAAACCGCCTTGGTAATGATGTACACCGTGTCTGCCGACACCTTGGATGAGGTGACCAGGGTCGCCAACACGCCATACGTCTTGGTCGGTTGCGGGTTGTTGGAGTACATGCCGCCGGGAATGGTGGCGTAGGCAAAATAGGAATTTTTCTTGACCAGGGCGTCAATCGCGGGACCGGTGATCGGCACCAATTGAGCGCCGCAAGCGGTGGTCGGGTCCTGGATGTTGGCCGAAGGATGGCCCGCACCGTAGATGAAACCGTCGATCTTGTTGTCGCACAGGGCGGCGCCGTGTTCGTCAGCCTTCAGTTCGGAAGCCAAGGCAAAATCGGACAGCTTCATGCCCGTGGCAACCAGCAGATCATCCACCGCAGCGCGGGTGCCCGAGCCGGGATTGCCGATATTCAGGCGTTTGCCCTTGAAGTCGGTGAAGTTCTTCACGTTCGCGTCCTTGCGGGCCACCAGGGTGAAGGGTTCAGGGTGAACCGAGAACACCGAGCGCATGTCGGCAAAGGGTTCCTTGAAGGCACCCACGCCCTTGAATCCCTGGTATTGCACGTCAGACTGGGCCATTCCGAAGTCAAGTTCGCCGGCCTTGATGGTGTTGACGTTGTAGCCTGAGCCGCCAGTGGACTCGACCGAACAACGCAAATTGGTTTTGGCCCGGTCCTTGTTCACCAGGCGGCAAATGGCGCCGCCCACGGCGTAATAGACGCCCGTCACGCCACCGGTGCCGATGGTGACAAATTTCTGCTGGGCCATAGACGTTGCGGGCATCATCGCCGCGGTCAGGGCCATACCAGCGCTCAAGGCGCACAACATATACTTATTACGCATTTCGTTTACTCCAGGTTGAAAAACTAAACCTCACACGGCCGCTCTCGCGGCATCCATCGCCAAGGTCCGGCGAATGACGGAGATTATCATCCCTGTTTCACCGCACATGAAAATGTCGCCCACAATGTGAGAAGTCCTTTGTGATGGATCAAAGCCCGACTTGCCCGCGCAGCGCTGAAGCAGCTCAATGGGCCAGGCCAAGCCTTGGGGCGCAAAGGTCAGCACGTTGTGCCACGGCTTAGTGGCGGGCGGCCAGTCTCTGCAAAAAAAGTACGCGAGAATAGCTTGATGTCATTCCTCAAACTTTCCCCCTTCGCGCCCGAGCCCCCGTTCAGCCACGGCCAAGCGCCCCGCACTGCCGTGCTGTACTGCAACCTCGGCACCCCCGACAATCCCACCACAGCCGATGTCCGGCGATTTTTAAGCGAGTTTTTGAGTGACCCGCGCGTGGTCGAGATCCCGCGCCTCTTGTGGCTGCTGATCCTGCACGGCATCATCCTGCGGGTTCGCCCGGCCAAGTCGGCCGCCAAGTACGCCAGCGTCTGGCTGCCCGAAGGCTCGCCGCTCAAGGTCTGGACCGAAAAGCAGGCCAAGCTGCTGCAAGGCTGGCTAGGGCAGCGCGGCCACCAGGTGCAGGTGCGCTACGCCATGCGCTATGGCAGCACCTCGATTGCCTCGCAACTCGATGCGCTCAAGGCCGCCGGCACCACGCGCGTGCTGATCGTGCCAGCCTACCCGCAATACTCGGCCACCACCACGGCCAGCCTGTTTGACGCCGTCTATGCCTGGGCCGGGCAGGTGCGCAGCCTGCCCGAATTCAGGTTCATCAACCATTACCACGACGACCCCCGCTACATCGCCGCGCTGGCGATGAGCATCCAGCGTTACTGGAAGAGTCACGGCCGCCCGGACCAGCTGGTGATGAGTTTCCATGGCGTGCCCGAGCGCACCCTGCACCTGGGCGACCCCTACCACTGTGAGTGTCGCAAGACCGCGCGCCTGCTGGCCGAGCAACTGGGCCTCTCGCCCGCGCAGTTCAAGGTGACATTTCAGTCGCGCCTGGGGCGGGCCAAATGGCTGGAACCCTACACCGAACCGAGCCTGATCGCCATGGGCCAAGCGGGCGTCAAACGCGTTGATGTGGTGTGCCCGGCCTTCACCAGCGACTGCCTGGAAACGCTGGAAGAAATCAACATGGAAGGCCGCGCTGCGTTCCTGAAAGCCGGTGGCAAGGAATTTCATTTCATCCCTTGCCTGAACGACGACCCCGAGTGGATCACCGCGCTGTGTGACATCACTCAGCAGCACCTGGCGGGCTGGCCGACGCAGGCCGCGCCGGACCCGGCCCGGTTGGCCGCCGCACGGGTTGCAGCGCTGGCGCTGGGTGCCAAGCAGTAAGGGAGCGCCGCGCTAACGCAGTCAAGCTGCAATGGCGAACACTACTATTTAGATAGCGTAGTATCTATATTTCACGTGGGCTAGAGCCGAGTTTTCTATAAATTCTCGGAAAATTCAGCGCTTGAACACCTTGTGGTGCAACCGGCGCAGGGACCACCAAACCCCCAGCGCCACCACCGGAATCGCCGCCGCCGCAGTGCTTTCGCCGCTCCAGGGCCAGCCCAGTTGGGCGGCGCCCTTGGCCAGGTAACTGATCAGACCGACGATGTAATAGGTGATGGCTGCCACCGAGAGCCCCTCGACCGTGGACTGCATTTGAAGCTGCATATCCTGGCGCTGGTTCATGGTGGTCAGCAGGGCCTGGCTGCTTTGCTGCTGTTCTATCTCGACCCGGGTGCGCAACAGGTTGCTGATGCGCGAGACCCGCTGCGACAGCGCGTCCTGCCGGCGCGTGGCCCACTCGCAGGTGCTGCGCGCCGGGCTCAAGCGCCGGTCCATGAATTCGCCAAGGGTCTGCATGCCGGGAAGCGCCGACTCGTTGACCTCTAGGATGCGCTTGTCCACCAGCTGAAAATAGGCAACGCTGGCCGAGAAGCGTGAATGCGTGGCGGCGTGCTGGCTCTCCACCTGCCCGGCCAGCTTGGTCAGCCGGTCCAATAAAAGCGGCTCATCTTCGGGCCTGGCGCTGCGGATGGCGCTGGCAAGCTCGGCCAGCTCACACTCGGCACTGGCCAGCACGCTGTACGCCTCGCGCGCCGTGGGCAGGCCCAGCAGGGCCGCCATGCGGTAGGTCTCGATCTCCAGCAAGCGCTGCACCAGACGCCCCAGGCGACGCGGCGACAGCTTGCCCGCCAGCAGCACCATGCGAGAAAAGCCATCGGCATGCAGGCTAAAGTCGGTATAAACCTCAGCACCCCCACCGGCCACGTTCGACGCGAGCAAAGAGTCCTCCAGCAGCAGCTGTTTGACCAGGGCGGCGCTCCCAGGCGTCTCGGCCGGCACCGCCCACAGGTGCAAGCTGCACAAACACTGGCCCGGCAAGCCCGCCAACCAGTTTTGCGGCACAACGGCCACCGCTCGCGCTGGCTCGGCCTCGCCCAGACGCTCGACGGGCAGCGCAGACATGAAAGTCCAGCTGACAAACTCGGTGTGCAACTCCCAGCGAATGTGAAACGCGCCCAGGTCGATGCGGAAGTGGCTGGACTGCGGATCAGGCAATGGCAGGTGGTGGTCGCGCAAGAGCAATGACACATGCACTCTGCTGGCCTCGCGCTGCGCCGCGTCACACAGCATGACCACGTGCGAGATCGCCAGCGGCGCCGCCAGCGCCTGCGGCGGGCGCGCGTGCACCTCGTTGTGCAGGGCGGCGCGTTGCGGATGTTGGTTCATATGAGACTGCAAAGTGGGTGTGAGCGCCATGGCGGGCGGCGGCGTCTAAGCAGCACGCCGCTTGGTTCGCGCCCGGATGTTGAGCGCCTCAACTCCCAGCGAAAACAGCATGGCGGTGTACACGTAGGCCTTGGGGACATGCACGTCAAACGCTTCAGCAACCAGCAGGGTGCCCACCATCGTCAGGAAGGCCAGGGCAAGCACCTTGATGGACGGATGCCGATCCACGAACTCACCGATCGGCTTGGCTGCGAACAGCATGACGGCGACGGATGCAATCACGGCAGCCACCATCACACCGATGTTGTCGACCATGCCGACAGCCGTGATCACGGAGTCCAGCGAAAAGACAATGTCCACGATGCCAATTTGCACAATCGTTCCCCAGAACAGGGTGGCGCCGGACTTGAGGTGATCGGCCCCCGCGCTGACATCCTTGGGCTGATGGGCCTCAACCTCCAGGAAAATCTCGTGCGAGGCCTTGTACAGCAGAAACAGCCCGCCACCGAGCAGGATCAGGTCTCTGCCGCTGATTTCCTGGCCGACCAGCGTCACCAGAGGACTGGTCAGCGTCATGACCCAGGCCAGGCTGAACAGCAGCGCGATGCGTGAAACCATCGCGAATCCCAGCCCGAGACGACGCGCCAAATCCCGCTTTTTGGCTGGCAAACGCCCAACCAGAATACTGATAAAGATGATGTTGTCGATACCCAGAACGATTTCAAGGGCGGCGAGCATGAAGAAAGCGATCCAGGTATTCGGGTCAGTCAGTAGGGACATAGGGGTCTCGACAAGGGATAAGGGATAAATGACCAGCGAGTCTACCGAGATCGGGACAGGGCCAACACGGCAAACATCAAGCCAAGGGCGGCGTGCTGGCGAGTACTTCGTCCAGCACCGTCAGGCCTTCGGCCACCCGCAGGGCACCGGCCAGGCGCAATGGGCGCATGCCATCCAGAACGGCTTGGCGCTTGAGGGTATCGGCGTTCGGTTCCCGGTTGACCTTTTCCTTGAAGGCCTCGCTGACCACCAGCAACTCATACAGGCCCATGCGGCCCAGAAAGCCCGTCATGCGGCAATCGACACAGCCGACCGCTTTGAACGCCTTGTAGGTGCCGGTGATCTGCCAGGGCTTGACCACCTCGGCCAGCGCCTCGCGCGTGGCGGCCGGGTCGGACAGCTTGCAATGCGGGCACAGCGTGCGCACCAGGCGCTGCGCCAGCACCCCGAGCAGCGTGGCGTTGATCAGGTAGGACGGCACACCAAGCTCCAGCAGGCGCGTCACCGCGGACGGCGCGTCGTTGGTGTGCAGGGTGGAGAACACCAGATGCCCGGTGAGGGCGGCCTGCACCGCCATTTCGGCAGTTTGCTGGTCGCGGATTTCACCCACCATGATGATGTCTGGGTCTTGCCGCATCAGGGCGCGCAGCCCTTCTGGAAAGCCGAAGTCCAGCTGCGGTTGCACCTGGGTCTGGTTGAAGGCCGGCTCGATCATCTCGATCGGGTCTTCCACTGTGCTGACGTTGACCTCTTCGGTGGCGATGCGCTTCAGGGTTGAATAAAGCGTGGTGGTCTTGCCCGAGCCGGTCGGGCCGGTCACCAGAATGATGCCGGTTGGGCGCTTCACCAGCGCCTCCCAGCGCTGCGCATCGTGCGCCGAGAACCCCAGCGCATCCAAATCTTTGACGGTGGTGTCGGGGTCAAAAATGCGCATCACCATCTTTTCGCCAAAAGCGGTAGGCAAGGTCGAAATTCGCATCTCGACCTCATCGCCACCCGGGTTGCGCGTCTTGATGCGTCCATCCTGCGGGCGGCGCCGTTCCACCACGTCCATGCGACCTAGCAGCTTGATGCGCGCCGTCATGGCCGTGAGCACGCCCATGGGCATCTGGTACACCGGGTGCAACACGCCGTCAATGCGAAAACGGATCACGCCCTGCTCGCGCCGGGGCTCCAGGTGGATGTCGCTGGCGCGCTGGTCAAAGGCGTACTGCCAGAGCCAGTCCACCACCTGCACCACGCTCTGGTCGTTGGCATCAAGCTGCTTGTTGGTCTTGCCCAGTTCCACCAGTTGCTCGAAGCTCGATCCGACGTTATTGCCGGCCCTGGCGGCAGCGCGCACCGACTTGGCCAGGGCAAAAAATTCCACGGTGTAGCGGTGGATGTCTTGCGGGCTGGCCACCACCCGGCGCACCGTGCGGCGCGACTGGCGCTCCACTTCCGCGACCCAATCGGTCAAAAAAGGCTCGGCTGTGGCCACCACAATTTCGCTGGGGCTTACCTGCACCGGCAAGATCCTGTGGCGCTCGGCGTAGGCGGCGCTCATAGTGTCAGCCACCTTGCCCACATCGACCTTGAGCGGGTCAATGCGCAAGTAGTCCAGGCCAACACGCCCGGCCAGCCACTGGGTCAACAGTTCGATGTCGAGCGGCTTGGCGTCACTGGCACGGCGCACCGACACGCTGGCCAGTCGTACCAGCGGATGCTGCGCGCTCTCGGCCTGGGCGCAGCGCGCGTTGATGCGCGTTGCCTCTTCCGAGCTGATGACGCCGTCGCCGTGCAGCCACAGCACCAGGCTGCGCCAGTCGAGCGGGCCGTGGTGGGCGGCTTTGGCATGCTTCATCGCCTGGCGTTTTGCCCCATCCTGGCTCGGGGTCGATGACGCGCCGTTCATGCCAGCATCGGCTTGAACACCCGCACCCATTTGCTGGCAGGCAGTCCCCATTGCGCCTCGATGAGGTCGGCGCGCGCCATCAACACCTCACGTTTGGGCCGGCTCGGTGTGCGCTGCGCCAGCACCACGGTATTGCCCTCGCGCGTGGGCTTGAAAGCCCATATGGCCTCCTTGCCAAAAGCGGCGGATATCTTTTCAACGCTGCGCGCAAAGCTCGACGCGCGGCCAAACAGGTTCACCGTCATACTGCCTTGGGCGGTGAGCAAGCGCCGGCAGTGGTTGTAAAAAGGCAGGCTGTCGAGCACCGGTGCCGCGGCCTCATGATCGTACAGATCGACCTGCAGCGCGTCCACCGTGCCCCACCATTTGGGGTTTTGGATTTCTTGCGCGGCATCGGCCAGCACCACCTGCAGGCGACTGTTTTCTGCCGCCAGCTTGAACCAGCCGCGGCACGCGACCAGCACCTGCGGGTTGAGCTCGATGGCCGCAGTCTTCATGCGCAGCTCCTTGTGGCAAAACTTGGTGAGCGAGCCCGCGCCCAGACCAAGTTGCAGTGCCTGGCGGTCTTTGACCGAATCGGGTTCCACAAACAGCAACCAGGCCATCATCCGCTGGATGTACTCATGCACCAACGCATTGGGCTTGTCCAGAAACATCGAGCCCTGAATCCATTCGGTGCCCAGGTGCAGGTGGCGGACCGGGCCATCATCGGAGAAATTGACTTCGGGAAGGGTGTGTGTGCGTTTTTTCAAGATGGGGCGATTATCCCCAAACGCTGTGACCGTCCTTTGCGGGCGCAGGGCACTCGGCGCGAACACGGGCATTCAAATCAGCCCCGCCGCCAGTACCGCCTCGCGCCACGTGGCCAACTTGCGCTCAAAGCTCCAGCTGGCGTTGGCCGGGCTGGTGGACGGCAATTTGCGCACCGGCAGGCCCAGCGTGGCCGTGTACTTGGCATGGCGAAAGCTCTCGCCACCGTTGTGAGCGATCAGCCGGAGTTGAGGGCAACGACGCAGCAGAGCGCTGAAATCATTGACGAGCGGGTTGCGGATGGCTGTATCGAGACTGCCGGCGCGCTCGCAGGAGGCATAGACATCCCACACGCCCAGACCTTGCGCGAGCAACCATTCGCAATGATTTTCATAGCTACCTGAGATTATTCCACGGGGGCTGGAGCTGAAAATAGCTTCAAGAATGCGCCAAAACTGGTTTTGCGGGTGGCCGTAATACTGCTGCCGCGCCAGCGAGGTGATGCTGGGAAAACTGCCCATTACGAGCAGCCTGGTTTCCTTAGAAACGAGGGGCGGGAAGCCGAGCAATCGTGATGATTGAGTCTGAATCGAAGCGCTTCTCTGCTCTATAGCCATCAGACCGGGGAACGGCAATTGAACGGGCTCGTGCCGACGTGCAATGGCTAAAACAATTGCCCACGAGGACTGCACACCTGGGCAAGTGTCGTCTTCTTGGCAAGTCCTGGTTTTGCACTGCGTCGCTCAGTCTGCTGAAGCCATGCCAACATCGCGGGGTCATTCATTCCCACTTGCGCTTCCACCTCTTGCAGACTGGCGAGGTAGGGCGCCACGGGTCCGTAGTAATCAGTCTGCGGTCCAATCGACCTGAAGGCAATGTTCATGCGCTTGAGCGAGCGCGCCAGCGGGCGCTCCATGGCGGCGTACCAATGGCTGATGTCATTGGCGCGGCTGTAGGCATACATCTGGCGATAGAGCGTCATCAGCACTTGCGATGCGTCATCGCGCCGCACGCCAGGGAAAACCGCGCACGCTAGACCCGCCGCCACAGCCGCGAGCCGGGTACCGCGCTGGCGCCGGTAGTCGCAGCGCAACATGAGCCGGCTGACCTCAGCGGCGCGACCGGGCGCGGGCAATTTGACGCCATCGGCCGAGGTGGTGCAGTGACTTTGAAACGGGAAGCGCTGGTCAGCATCCGGGGGAACCAAACGAACGTAACCCACTAACTCATCCTGCGAATCGAAGGCATAAAAGTGTTTGGCAGCATCGTCATGTTCGTCCGACTCCACCCCGTCTGGGTAGTTATCCGGGTTAAGGAAACTACACTCTATGCAATAGACTTGGTACCTGAGCTCCAGAGCGCTTCTCAGGTCACAATTCTGGATGTTCAGGCCACGCTGATCCCGGTACGCGGCACCATAAGCTGGTTTCGTAAGACGCGCCGTAACGTCAACGTCTCGCGTTGGGTGATCGAATCTTCCGAGTCGATGGTCTTTGGTCTCAAAACGAGGTGTTTTCATAGTGTCGCGTGTCAGTAAAAATGATTCATTCTTGGCCATCCTATGCCTGATTGCTTAAAATATGCCCAGGGCTTACAGACTGTTTCGAGACTCCCTAGTTGGTCACATGCTTTCCGAGTTCGCGCTGAATGCGCACAAAGAAGAACCGCGAGGTTGACCCATTGCGGTTTAGTGAATTTGCCGGACACCGGTGGCGAACTCAAGCCTTGTGACAGCGCAAAACAACACCCGCGCCCATCAGTGCCAGCGCCAGAGAGCCCGACTCCGGCACGCTTTCCGTGATGTCCCCGGTTGACAGCAGCGTCCAGCCGTTGGCAGCGGCCAAAGCGTTCAACGCCAGCACGGCTGTGCCGTCGCTGATGCGGGGGTACATCGCCGCGTTCAGGTTTTTGGTGGCCGTCACGCCAGCGCCAAAGGTGATGTCCGAGCCGGAGCTGCCCAGCGCCGGGCTGACCGCAGCCCCATCGCAGCCAAGCACCGTGGTGCACTTGACATCGGCCCCCACGCCGTCATTGGTGGTCGCAGAGTCATAGTTATCAAGCGTCATTTTGAAATCGCCGCTCTGGATGGTGATGGCGTTGACCGCCCCGGCTGCGCCGAAAGTCAGAACCAGCGCGACCACGGCGGCATTTACTTTTGCTTTGATCATGCTAATTCCAAAACAATAAGAAGAAACTCACACAGACGGACGTGTTAAGCAGGATCTATGCCGCGCTTCTGCTTTCATGCTAAACCGTTGAAAAATAAGAAGAAATTTTTTAGTTCGAAAATTCTTGCCGAACCACTGTCAGGATTCCTGACAGATAGGACTTGCTTTTGAGCAGAGCGGCGAATTGGCGCTCAAAAAAAACAGCATGGGCGATGACAGGCAAGGCAAACGGTGGCGCGCGTGCGCCATCACGCCATGCGACTTGATGCGCTTTGACCGGAGGCAGCCGACAAGGGCTCCAAAACCCCCTGATTGCGGCAGATTTTCTCGTTGCGGCGTCCCGGTGAGGCCGAACTGCCGCTGCGTCCTGTCGATTTTTCTTACATAGCGCCGCCTCGTTTACGTGAAAAAAGAAAAATATCGTTTAAAAACATCACACTCTTTTCAATGGCATGGCATTTGCTTAGGTAGCAGCGATAGGGCATGAAGCAAACCCTGCATTGACGATTGCTCTTTCATTTTTAGCACATGGCAAACCTTACATTTGGAGAAAGAAAATGGAAATCAAGACACTGCGAACAGCATTGGCGGTCGGGGTACTCGCATTGGCCTCGGGCTATGCAACCCAGGCCAACGCAGCCCCAAGCTTTAGTTTCACGGAATATGGCGGTTTCGCGGATATGGTGGCCGTTGCGGACTATTCCAACCTTCTGGTCGGTGCGCCTACGCTCATTCCTGCCGTAACTCCGCTTTATTCCACGATGAGCTGGGTTACCGGTCAAACTCCCCAAAGTTCATTGGTCCTGTCCACACACACTGGACCCGAATCGCTGCCCTTTGCGACCTGGACGACCATTTCAACCCTGACGCACAACAACATCGTGATTCCCTCGGCGGTCAACTGGGGACCGCAGGATATTTGGGGACGTTTCATCATCACCGACAGCAGCGGGCCAGCAACGACAAGGCTCGACAGTGATGACGCCATCACAATTTCTTTCGTCGAAACACCCAACGAGACGCCCTGTGCTGCGCCAAATCCCCTCGGCTCGACCTGTGATGACCATTTCACATTTACAGCGGTCGGTCTTGCCAGCCTGCCTTTCACCGCGAACGATGGCACGAACTGGCTTGCTGAGTTCCGCTTTGCAAATTTGGTCAACGCGATACAGGTAGGAGACACCATTTATACGGCTGAGTCCACATCCAGCCGTTTGGACGTGCAAGCGCGGGTCAGTCAGGTTCCCGAGCCTGCAACGCTTAGCCTGCTTGGTCTTGGGCTGATTGGCCTGGGTTTTGCCAAACGGCGTCAACTGAAGGGCTAGGCGAGTTGATCATCTCCCCATGCTTATGAAAAGGCGGCCTGCGGGCCGCTTTTTTTTGGCTGGAAGCTCGGCGAACGCCAAAATTCACCGGCGGCTATTCAAGCGCCTGGGGCGAGGTAGGAAAATTTTCGCTCGTAATCAAGCACCGGGCGATACGCAAAAGCAAGTGGCGCCACGAGATCAAACTCAACCGGGACTGACAAGCGGCTGTGGCCCAGCGTGACCAGTTTCTGACGCAGCGTGGCGTCCTGGGCGGCGCTGTCGCTGGTGGTCTGGAGCGTCAATTTGACGCTGCCAGCCTCGTTCTCGGCGATTCGAAAAGCGCCCGAGAGTTGATCTGCAATGGCGTGGTCCGCGTAGATCAATTCCTTGATACTTTCCACCGAAGGCACGCCAGTCGGCCGGTCCTGGATGCGGCCTTTGACCGCCACCACGGGCAACCACGGCAGATCGGTTCCGGCAAGTCTGGCCGCTTGGGCTGTGTCTGGCCGGGTCACCAGTTTGCCCAGGTCACCGCTGGAGTACCTTGGCAGCGCAATGATGGCATGTGGGTCGAGCATCGTAAAACACAGCTCACCAAAACCATCTGAATCCGGATTCAACACTTCAATACAGCAACGCAACGGATTGAAGCAAAAGACGGAGGGCACCGAACTGCTATCTACCTTGCCACTCAGTAGCTGCGCCACTTCTGGCTGTGCGCGCATGGCACGGCGCATTCGGATGGTCTCGCGAGTTTCGAACAGCAGGTTCAGACCCAGCTCTCCAATGCCAAAAGAGCTTGCGATCATGCGCTGCGATTCGTGGTCCAGGTCAATTCCCAAACGCGCGGCGATGTAGTCGCGTTGGGCTTCGACCAACACTTCTTCGCCCATGATCACGCTCGTGTTGAGCGCCTGCCAATCGACACCGGCAACGCGCGCCTCGTCAAGCAGACGTCGAATAAACAAAGGATCCGTGCATAACAGCGTTTGCTGAAAGCGCGGCCCAACGTCGCGCAGGATGGAGCATGCCATATCCTCGCGCACGCTGACGTTGGCGACCGCTACGGCACGCGAGCGAAACACCACGCCCATCGGCAGGCAGTTCACCAGCAACGTGGTGTGTTGGTCAACTTTGAATACGTCTTGCAGCCCCAGGTCGATGTCAAACCACGAGGTCTCGTGCTGTCCACGCGCCGTGAGCCTGAAGCCAAAGCTACGACCACCGCGTCCTGAACTGGTCAGGACATCGGCCAGTTCGTTGGCGTGTATGGGCCGCGCCAGTTGGTCCAGCGTGAAGCGCCCGAAAGTATTGGCCTTGGTCAGGACCGGTAACTCATCGAGCTCGGTTTGCGGCCCCAGGGTTGACGGGTCAATTCGATGCTCCTGCAGCAGTGCACGATAAGCAGTGCTGTGTTGAGCGGCCAGAACGGCGGCTCGGACAGCACCGCGTCTTGAGCTTTCAAGCATGCGCCCCGCGTCCATGCGCCTGCCATAGATGAGCAGGAGTTTGCGCAGCAGTCGCGCTACAGCGCTGGGAAGTACAGGCAACAGCGTCACGTCATTGATCGGGGGCGTCTGTCTGGCGCATCCACGCCATCAGCGCCGGATCTCTCTTGTCGAGATGGGCCACCAACTCATGCAGATGACCGAGGTAAGGCGCTACCACACCGTAATAGTCGCTTGCCGGTCCGATCTGCCGAAAGGCAAAGTTCATTTGGATCAAGGCACGGGCCAGGGGCCGCTCCATGGCCGCGTACCAGTAGTCAATGCCATGAGCGAGGCTGTAGGCGTACACCTGACGGTACAGACTCAACAAAATCTGCGGTGACCGGTCGCGCATGTCTTGCGCTCCCATTGCCTTCTCCGGTCCGGCGGTGACGCCGGCCAGCAGGTCACCACGGCGCCGTCGGTAGTCCTGCCGCACCATCAGCCGGCTGACCTCGGCCGCCTGCGCTGGCGGCGCCAGGGTGGCGCCCTCAAGCAATTCGCTGCAGTGGCTTTGAAACGGAAAGGACTGTGTCAGGTCCGCCGGCACCAAGCGCAAGTAGCCCACCAACTCATCGCGCAGATTAAACGCGCAGAAATGCGCTGAACTTGCGTCATATTCATCTATCTCACAGCGGTCCGGATAATTGGCGGCGGGCAAAAAGCCACGTTCCTCGCAATAGACCTGAAACCGCAGTTCAAAGATCCGCTGCATCAAGGCATTGTCCCGCCCTTGGATGACCTCGCGGCTAAGAAACAGCGGGGCAAACTCTGCTTGGTCTCGCAATAGGGTAAGCATGCAATGTCCGGGTCAGGCAAGATTCTGAAAGCCGTTATCAACGGCTGGAGCAGGCAGTTTGCGATTTACCGGCCGCTACCAACTTGACAAAAATCAATACAGCCGTTTGGCTGCTGTCGGCAGTCAATGCGGCAGCAAGGCGCGTAGCCGCGGCAGCGCCGCCAGCGCATTGCGCGTGGTGGCGCTGGCCAGCTCGTCGGCGCTGATGCCGCGCAGCGCTGCCAGTTCGGCGCCGATGCGTGGCAACTCAGCGGGCTCGTTACGACTTTGGACGGCACCCGCTGCGCGTTGCTCGGCCGTCTTGTACAACCAGTGCGGCGGCATATCGGGCGCATCGGTTTCCAGCACGATTGCGTGCAGTGGCAGGCTGACAGCAAGACGGCGCAATTGCAGCGCGCGGTCATAGGTGAGTGCCCCGCCAAAGCCGAGCTTGAATCCCAGCGTGATGAAGGCCTGCGCCTGCTGCTCGCTGCCGTTAAAGGCGTGCGCGATGCCGTGCCACTGCCCCGCGCCGCCTGCGACTTCACGCAGGGCTTTAAGAACACGGTCGACCGAACGGCGCGAATGCAGGATCACGGGCAAGTCAAATTGGCGAGCCAGCTTGAGCTGCGACCGAAAAAAGTGTTCCTGACGTTCGCGCAGCGGGCTGACACACAGCTCCGGCACAAAGTAGTCCAGGCCAATTTCGCCAATGGCCACCAGGCGCGGGTCGCCCTGCTGCTGCGCCAATGCAGCGTCCAGCCGATCCAGCGCATCGTCCTGCGCTGGCTTCACGCGCAGAGGATGGATGCCCAGTGCGTAGCTGTCGCCGCCTGCTTGTGCCAGTGCCCGCACGGCGTCAAAGTTGCCGACCTCGACCGCAGGCAAGACGCAGTGAGCTACATTATTAATAGCTGCTCGCGCCCGTACCACCTGGGCCATAGCGCCAAACTCTTGTGCATCCAGGTGGCAATGGGTGTCGATCCAGAAGTTCATACAGGGAAAGTACCATATCTTCGTCATGACCCTGACACCAAAATGTCATGTAGTCGCCTTATGCTTGGCTGACTTTTGGGCGTTGTCGTCCAAATTGAATGTTGTCTGCCACTCACCACAAGGAACCCCGCATGAAAGTTCTCCACGCCTTTCTCGCCACCAGCGCCCTCGCGCTCGGCCTGGGCACCACCGCCCTGGCCCAGGAAAAAACCCTGCGCCTGCTGACCTGGGCCGACTACGCGCCGGCTGAGGTGGTGGCGCAGTTTGAAAAAGAAAGCGGCTACAAAGTGGCGCTGACCCTGTCCAACAATGAAGAGATGATCTCCAAGCTGCGCGCCACCGGCGGCGCTGGCTTTGATCTGGCGCAGCCCTCGCAAGACCGCATCACCGGACCGCAACAGGAATTCGGCATTTACAAGCCCATGGACATGAGCCAACTCAAGACCGGGCAGTTCATCCCGTCGATGCTGGAAGCCACCAAGAAGAACACGACATTGGGCGCAAAGGTCTATGGCTTGCCGCACATCTGGGGCACTGATGGTCTGGTGGTCAACACCAAGCTGACGCAAATGACCGACTACCCGGACCTGTGCCGGCCCGAAGTCAAAGGCAAAACTGCTGTGCGTCTGAAGCGACCCACACTGCTGGCCTTTGCCTTTGCCGCCGGCAAAGACCCGTTTGCGCTCTACAGCAACCCCAAAGCGTACAGCGCGCTCATGGATGAGGTGGGAAAAACCATGATCGCCTGCAAGGGCAACCTGAAGTTCTTCTGGGACAACAAGGACCAACTGCTCAACGGCATGCGCACTGGCGAAATCGTGGGCGCCATGATGTGGGACACAGGTGGCTGGAAGCTCAATGGCGAGAAGGCTGAAATCCAGTTCATCGCGCCAAAATCCGGCGCCCTCGGTTGGATCGACACTTTTGCCCTTCCGGCCAAGGGCAAGAATGACGCAGCGGCCTATGCCTGGATCAACTTCAATATGCGTCCGGAGATTGCGGCGCTCGTGGCCAAGTCGGCCGGCAACTTCACCGCATCCCAGGGCGCGGATCAACTGATGGACGCCAAACTCAAGGCCCAGTTTGCCGCCAGCTTCCCTGAAGCCGCATTGAAGAACGTGAAGTGGTACCCGGCCGTTCCCGCGGGCATTGAAGAGATTGAAGGCCGCGTGCTGGACCGCATAAAAGCCGCCAACTAAGGCGCACTGGCATTGAGTTCTGACGTACCTGCTGCGCCCACCCTGACCGGGGCGCCGCCGCCCGACCTGCGGGCCACCCGCGTGGCCAAACACTACGGTGCCTTTCGCGCGGTGGACGACTTGTCTCTCGAAGTGGCGCGAGGCAGCTTCTTCTCGATCCTGGGACCTTCAGGTTGCGGCAAGACCACTCTCTTGCGCATGATTGCGGGCTTTTTGAGCCCGGATGCGGGTGACATCCAGATTGGCGGAAAGAGCATGAACGGTGTGCCGCCGAACCGGCGCCCGGTCAACATGGTGTTTCAGCATCTGGCGCTGTTTCCGATGATGAACGTGGGCGACAACGTGGGCTACGGCCTGGCGCGCCGCGGCGTGGCCAAAATTGAAATCAAACGCCGCGTGGCTGACATGCTGGAGCGCGTCAGCCTGCCCAATTCACAAGACAAACGTATTGACCAGCTCTCGGGCGGGCAGAAACAACGCGTGGCAATTGCCCGCAGCCTGGTGCTCGAGCCCACCTTGTTGCTGCTCGATGAACCCCTGGGGGCACTCGACCTCAAACTGCGCGAGCACATGAAGATCGAGCTCAAGCAGTTGCAGGCGGCTTTTGGAACCACTTTTGTTTACATCACGCACGACCAGTCCGAAGCGCTGGTGCTGTCGGACCATGTGGCCGTGATGAACCACGGCCGCTTTGAGCAGGTCGGCACGCCGCAGCAGCTTTATTACGAGCCGCAGACGCCGTTTGTGGCGGGCTTTGTAGGCGCCAACAACCGTATCGCGGGGCGCGCCACGGAGGTCAACGGAAGCATCGTGACGGTCACCAGTGATGAAGGCTTGGTGATCCTGGCGCGCGCCATCGGCAAGGTAGCCCGTGGTGACACGGTCGAAGCCTTTGTGCGGCCCGAGGTCGCCAGCCTGGCGCGCAGCGCGGAGGTGCTGGCCGAGGCAGGCTTGCCGCAGTACCGGGCGCAGATTGACAGCCTGCTGTTTGACGGCGCCAATTCAGCCGTGCTGCTGCATGAAGAGAACTCGCACACCGAGTTTCGCATCGCCTTACCCCAGACCGGCCAGTTCGCCGACCTGGTGGTGGGTGAGCGCGTGCACTTCGGCTTTGACCCGCAACGCGCGGTGTGCTTTGCGGCCAGCCAACAAGACGCCGGCCTGTCCTAGGCCACACGATGCAGGCCCATGTCCACTGAATCTCCCGGCGGCGCCCTGCCCTGCGCCCGGCTGATGCTCTTGCTGCTGCTGGCGCCTGCGCTGTTGTGGCTGCTGGGGTTGATTGTGTTGCCGCACGTCGAGCTGGGCATCTTGTCGCTGCGCGCGCGCGTGGCGCCGCGCGTCTACGCGTTCAGCCTGGCGCAATACGGCACTTTCATTGAAGAGCCGCTGTACTGGCACACCTTTGTGCGAACGGCACTGATGTCGATCCTGGCCACCGTCATCACCCTGGTGCTGGCGTTCCCGGTGGCCTGGACCATTGCCAAGCTGGCGCGCGGGCGCAACAAGTCAATGCTGTTCATCTTGTGCCTGATTCCCTTTTGGGTCAGTGAGACGGTGCGCACGCTGGGGTGGATGATTTTGCTGCGCGAATCCGGCGTGCTACCGCAGTTGCTGGTGTGGCTGGGCCTCACCCCCGCGCCGATCGAGATGCTCTACCACGACAGCACCATTCTGGTCGGTCTGGTCTACACCTCGATGCTGTTCATGGTGATTCCGCTCATCAGCGCGTTAGAGAGCCTGGACGATGCGCTGATTGAAGCCGCTTACGACCTGGGCGGCAACGGCTGGTCGATCCTGCGCCAGATCGTGATTCCGCACGCCGCGCCCGGCATCGTGGCGGGCTGCATTGTGGTGTTCATGCTCACTTTGGGCAACTACCTGACACCGACGCTCTTAGGCGGCAAAAACTCGCAGTGGTTCACCGAGCAGATTTACACCCAGTTCATCACGCGCTTCAACTGGGAGCAGGGCGCCGCCTTTGGCTTTTTGCTGCTGGGTTTGTCGACGGCGATCGTCTGGTTCGGCCTGAAACTCAGCGGCCAGAAGTTCGGCGAAGTGATGCAGCGCTCATGATCGCCTCACTGCCCCGCCCGTTGTGGTTGCGTGCCAGCACCGTGGTTTACGCCCTGCTGTTCTTTGCCTTTTTGTTTCTGCCCTTGGTGGTGGTGGCCGTGTTTGCCTTCAACGACGCGGCCTACCCGGCGCCCCCATGGCGCGGATTCACGCTCGACTGGTTCCTGGGCGGCTTTGACACGGCGCGCCGTGGCCTGTTTGCCGACAGCGCCCTGCTGGGCAGCCTGTGGACCAGCGTCGTGGTGGCGTGCTGGGTCACCCTCCTGTCGGTCCTGGTTGGCACCGCCAACGCGTTCCTGATTGAGCGCACGCAGTTTCGGGGCAAGCAGGCTTTGTCCTTGTTGATGCTGGCGCCGCTGGTGATTCCGGGGGTGATCCTGGGCATCTCGATCCTGGCCTTTGCCAGCCGCATTGCCAATCTGTTTGACGACATGTGGGGCCTGGAGCTGGAATTTCTGCGCCCGGGCTTGCCTCTGGTGGTGCTGGGGCAGTTCTCGTACATCGTCTCCATTGCCACCCTGACCCTCACGGCGCGGCTCAAGCGCTTTGATGTCACGCTGGAAGACGCAGCCTACAACCTGGGCGCCACCCGCGCAGCGGTGTTTACCACCATCACCCTGCCCTACCTGCAACCGGCCCTGATTGGCGCGGCCGCGATTTCATTCTTGATGTCTTTCGAGAACTTCAACACCACGCTGATGCTGGTCGGCTCGGACGCGCCCTTGACAGTGATGATGTACGGCCGCATGCGCGAGGGCGCAACGCCGGTGCTCAATGCGGTCAGCCTGTTCTTGATGGTGGCGTCGGCGCTGCTGGCCCTGACGCTGTTGCGTGGCAACCCTTCAGCCGAGCCGCCGGCAAAGTCTTGAACGGCACAAACACCCGAGCGTGCAATCTCCATCAACCAGGCGTTCAGCGTCCGGCTTCTGACAACTGACCTTGCACCAGTCGCAATTGACGCCCGCAACGCGCTGCCAGCGCCTCATCATGGGTGACGACGATAAACGCCGTACCCTGGGTGCGCGCCAGTTCCAGCATCAGCTCAAACACGCCGTCCGCCGTGGCGCGGTCCAAATTGCCGGTGGGTTCGTCCGCCAGCACACAGGCCGGGCGCGTCACCAGCGCGCGGGCAATCGCCACGCGCTGGCGCTCGCCGCCTGAGAGTTCGGACGGCCGATGCAGCAGGCGCTCCTGCAAGCCGACTTTTACTAGCATTTCAGCAGCTACGCGGGCAGACTCAACGGGGGCCAAGCGGCGAATCCACAGGGGCATCGCGACGTTGTCCAGCGCGCTGAACTCGGGCAGAAGATGGTGAAACTGATAAACAAAGCCGAGGTACTGGTTGCGCAGACGGCCTTGCTTGGCGGCACTCAGGTGCGCGAGGTCCTGCCCGTGCAAGAACACCGAGCCGCTGGTGGGCGCATCGAGCCCGCCCATCAGGTGCAACAGCGTGCTCTTGCCCGAACCCGAAGCGCCGACAATGGCCAGCGTTTCACCGGCGCGCACATCCAGGTCCACGCCTTGCAGCACCGTCACATCGAGCCGGCCCTCGGTGAAACGCTTGGTGATGGCACGTGCGCTTAAAACGATATCGCCCTTGATTTCACTCATAGCGAAGGGCCTCCGCCGGGTTGACCCGACTGGCGCGCCAGCTCGGGTAGAGGGTGGCCAGAAAAGCCAGCACCAGGGAAATGACGGCAATCGGCACGATGTCCGCCTGCTGCGGGTCGCTCGGCATGCGACTGATCAAATAAATGTCTTTGGGCAAAAAACTGGCGTGAAACAGCCACTCCAACGCGGGCACGATCACGTCGATATTGAATGCCACACCCAGGCCCAGGGCCAGGCCAGCGAAGGTGCCGATCACCCCCACCATCGCCCCCTGCACCACAAAAATGCCCATGATGCTTCTGGGGCTGGCGCCCAGCGTGCGCAGGATGGCGATGTCGGCGCGCTTGTCGGTGACCGTCATCACCAGCGTGGACACCAGGTTGAAGACCGCCACCGCCACGATCAGGGTCAGGATGATGAACATCATGCGTTTTTCCACCTGGACGGCGGCAAACCAAGTGCGATTCTGGCGCGTCCAGTCGCGAATCACCAACTCTCCCGTCAAGGTTTTGGCCAAATCGGCCGCCACTTCTGGCGCCTGGTGCAAATCACGCAGCTTGACGCGCACGCCGCTGGGGCCTTCGAGCCGGAAGATGCGCGCCGCATCTTCAATGTGCATCAACACCAGCGCCGAGTCGTATTCAAAATGCCCGGAGTCAAAGGTGCCCACCACGGTCATCTGCTTGAGCCGCGGCACGATGCCGGCCGGGGTCACCTGGCCACTGGGCGCCACCAGCGTCACCTTGTCTCCCTGGCGCACGCCCAGGGAGCGCGCCAGCTCGCCGCCCAGCACAACGCCAAATTCGCCGGCGATCAGGCGGTTCAAGCCGGTGTTTTTCAACTCGATGGCGAGGTCGGTGACTTCGGGCTCCAGACTCGGCTCAATGCCCCGCACCATCGTGCCTTTCATCTCTTCACCCCTCGCCAGCAGGGCCTGAGTAGCTATAAAAGGTGCAGCACCAATCACCTGCGGATGGGTCCGCACCTGGCTTAGCGTGAGTGCCACATCGGGCAGGGCCGCGCCGTTGGGCGCCAAGATTTCAATGTGAGAAACCACGCCCAGCATGCGGTCGCGCACCTCTTTCTGAAAGCCGTTCATCACGCTGAGCACAATGATCAATGCCGCCACGCCCAGGGCAATGCCCAGCATCGACACGCCCGAGATGAACGAGATAAAACCGTTGCGCCGGGTGGCGCGGCCGGCACGCGTGTAGCGCCAGCCCAAAATGAGTTCGTAGGGGAGTTGCATGGACCGACCGGGATTTAAACAGGCGTCATTGTGGCATTGCCCAAGACCGGACCCGTCCAAGAATAAGTTATACGCCAGCGGCTGATGAAGTCGAGGGCTCAAAAGCGGGCCCGGTGACGCCCTTTGACAAAAATGTCAACGTAGATTCGCGATTCCATGAGCAAATTCTACGAGCCGACCTGACGATTGGTCATCTCAAACACTGTGCCCTGCCGCAAACTCACCACCCGCTGCGCGCCCGCAATGGTCTCCGGCCGGTGCGCCACGATGATGCGCGTCAACTCCATCTGCGCCAGGGCTTGGGTCACGCGCTGCTCATTGGCAATATCCAAATGGCTGGTGGCCTCGTCCAGCGCCAAGACCTTGGGTTGCTTGTACAAGGCGCGCGCCAGCAGCACGCGCTGCTTTTGCCCGCCGGAGAGCGTAGAGCCCATGTCCCCCACCAGCGTCTGGTAACCCATCGGCATAGCGGCAATGTCCTCATGCACCACTGCCGTTCGGGCGCAGGCCTGGATGCGCTCCTGGTCGGCCTGCACGTCAAAGAAGCATATGTTGTCGCCGATGCTGCCCGCCAGCAACACGTCCTCTTGCAGCACCGTGCCGATGCGTTGGCGGTAGTTCCGCAACCCCAAGTGCTTGATCGATACGCCGCCGTACAGCACTTCACCTTCTTGTGGCGCGCGCAGCCCGAGCAATATCTTGAGCAGAGTGGTTTTGCCGCAGCCGCTGGGACCGATAATCGCCACGCTTTGCCCGGCGTGCAATTGCAGGTTGATGTCTTTCAAAATCCACGGTTCGCCCTCGCCGTAGCGAAAGCTCACACCCTTGAGTTCAATGTGGGGTGCCAGGTGCGCCAGATCGTTGGCGGGCAGATCGTCACGCTCCGGTGGTGTCAGCACAATGTCGCCCAGGCGCTCGGCGTGCAGGCTGAGCATTCTGATCTCCACGGCATAGTTGATCAAGGCCGACGCCCGCCCTGTGAACTGGCCCTTGTAACTAATAAACGCAAACAACATGCCAATGGTGAATGCGGAAAACACGCTGGCGCCGGCCGTGCTGGCCTGCATGATCAAGCCGGCACCGATCCAGAACACCAGCAGGTTCTCGATGCCGAACACCAAGGTGCTGGCGGTGGAGAAGGCGATGTTCATCTTGGCGCTGCGCACATCGCGGTTCTGCACCTCGATCAGCAGGTTTTGCCAGCGCGCGCGGCGTTCTTGTTCACGGCCAAAGAGTTTGAGCGGGGTGATGGCACGCAATGTTTCCAGAAAATGCGTGTTCTCCCGGGCCGAGACGATCAGGCGTTCGGATGCCGCGCCGCGAAACGGCGAATACGCCACCCAACGCAGCAAGCCATAAACGCCCACCGAGCCGACCACGATCAGCGTCAACTGAAACGAATACAGGAGCATCATGCCCAGCGCCGCCAACCCCATGATGCCGTCCAACACGGCCTCGATCACGCTGGTGGTCAAGGTGCGCTGTATGGCACCCACCGACCCAAACCGCGACACCACATCTCCCAGGTGGCGCTTCTCGAAGTATTCCACTGGCAGCCTGACCATGTGGGCGAATACGTTGCTGGCCCACTGCAGGCTCAGGGACTGACCCAACACCATAACCATCCAACTGCGGGCCAGACCGACTGCGGTCTGGATCACGAGCAGCAGCGCAAAGCCCACCACAAGCACGGAGAGAAGGTCGGCATCATGGGTGGCGATGGCGTCGTCCACCACCAATTGGTTCAGCAGTGGCGAGGTGATGGCGAACAGTTCCAGCACCACGGCCAGCGCGAAGATTTGAAACAATGAACGCTTCAGGCCCAGCACCTTGCCCGTGAGCGCCGCCATGGCCACGCGCTGGCGCTGCTGAGCGGGTCGAAACTGGGCGTTGGGCGTGAGCTCCAGCGCCACGCCGGTGAAGTGGCGCGACACCTCGGCCAGAGACAAGCGGCGTTCACCAACCGCCGGATCCAAAATGATGATGGCCTTGCGGCCAAGCTTCTTGAGCACCACAAAGTGGTTCAGGTCCCAGTGCAGGATGCAGGGGAGTTGCAGTTGGGCCAACTCGTGCAGGTCCAGGCGCAGGGGCCGGGCGCTGAAGTTCAGGGCTGCGGCGTGGGTGATCAGTTGAGCCAGCGTTGCGCCCTTCAATGAGACGGGAAAACGGCGGCGCAGGTCGGACAAATCGAGCCGCAGGCCATGAGCATCCGCCACCATGGCCAAGCTGGCAAGGGCGCATTCGCTGGATTCGGATTGGAGGAGGGTTTGCAATGGGAAATCAAGGATACAACGGCGACAAAAGCGAGCTTGTTAGATGTCGCGGGAGATTAAGCGCTCGCTCTTCGCGGTCACGGTGGCGTGGCTACCCGAAATTCGCGCAGAGCCTTCGACCAGTGCGAAATCGGACTCGCAGCGAAGACCTGCATGTCGGCACCGACGTCGATTTCCGGCAACGAGTGTGGGGTTTTCGATCGCATTTCCCAAGAAATGATTCGGTTGCGCGCTTGCGCAAACAAATCGCTTAGAGACAATGCTTGATTTAACTTCGGGTCCAGCAACGCTTGCATAAATACCGTACTGGTAGAACCTGCACCACATCCAAAGGAGACCCGGTCGGCGGCGGCGGCGACAAGAATGATCCGATTGGGTCGGCGCAAGGCCGGGATCAATGAGCCGGAATGGCAGGCAGTGATGATGACAATGGTCGGGGCGGTGCCCAAGTCATTCAAAAATGCATTGACGTAGCCTCCATTAATCAAAGCCAGAAACTGGTCCCTTCCGGCGCGGACACCGAGCAAATTCTTATCCCCATGAGCGGCGATCACCACTAGAGCCATTGGTGATGCGCCGCTTTGCAAGGCATGGGCTTTTAACCACGCGCCCGCTGCGCGGGCCGCCTTTGGCATCGAAATGAATTCAGCATGCGGGTCCGTCACTGGCTTGGCCTGCAGGTTGCTGAGCAGCACCGTTGGGCCGCTGGCAGCTGGCAGAAACAGCAAGTCGCGGGCGCGTCGTATGTCACCGTCAAACGCCGGAGAGGCGCCATCGAGGGCAAGACCTAAATAGATGCCCAGCGGCTTATCCGGCAACGCTGCAAAGGAAGCCTGCAGCGGCTGCAGGGCGCGCTCCACCATTTCAGCGTTGACTTGCTTGAAGTCGGGGTTGTAGCCTGGCGGCAAGGCGCATCCAGCCAAGCACACAGCAGTCAGCCCAAGGAGCCTCCGCGCGGCACGGTATATGCTCCTGGCGGCAGAGTCACACCTGCAGTCTAGTGCGTCATTTGTCATATCGGTCAAACTTCCACAGCCCACCATCACGCACAAATACCATGCGATGACGCATGACGGGCGGGCGCGCACCAGACGTGTCACCGAACTCCGCCGTCACTGCCAACTGGTCGAGGCTACGTACATCCCAATCTGAAAGGCGCGAGACGTAGTGCCGTTGGCTGGCATCGTGTGGCAGGGGCGGAGGAAGCTCCACGATGCCCAGTCCATGAGGTGTTATATATCTTCGCCCGGGACTGGTTGGCCTCAATCCGTAAGACAAAGACATGCTAAAAATAATCACGACATCAATTGCGGTCGCCAACACTTTGGCTTCGCCCACCGTACGCAGACCATCCGATCTGACAATCTGCTTCTGCTTACGCAACCGGCCCTCGGCACGCAGAAAAGCCAGATCTTCACTGGTAACCGGGCGCATGTCAGTCAAAGGATTTTCCACCGCAGAATCCTGCGCGATGGCACGTCTAATATCAAACGCCGACACGGCGAGACACGCCAACCCAAGGATGAGGACGCGTCTGGCACAAGCTGCCTGAACGGGCTTGGCGCTACACCTACTGAAGAGGGGTGCCATACGAGTCAGAGCCACCAATACTCACGCCCAAATAATAGACCACTGCACCCACCTGGCAGAGAATGTTCGAATCACAGTTATTCTGCATATTGGTTAGAAACTGTGCGTCGCAAGTGGCGCGCGGTTCTTCCGCCACGGCGTAACAGAGATCATGAGCTCTGCATGCTTCGCCCTGGTAAACGCCAAAGATAGATTCTGGAACATTTAGGGTGTTGTTACCGCAGAAGTCAACCGGCCCGCTCCGGTAGCCGGCGCCGTCCATTCTCGCGAAGTCGCCGCTACCCCAACCGCCAAACCCACCCACGTCTCCGCCTATGACGTCCCCGTCTGGTGAATACATAAGACCACCACCAACTGCCTTCAATTCAAAGCCATTCAATTCACGCATTATTCACTCCCTTGTCAATCCAGCCGACAACAATGCGCTCGGCCTGTGCGCCCCCCAAAAACGTCCTCCCCTTCAGCCGCCTGCGCGCCTTTGGTTTGGATCAGCATTCAGAACCTTCATTTGTTGCCGTGCCGCCAGCACTGGCTCCAGCACCCATTCCCATACTTTCCGACGGTCTTGCAACACGTCAGCGTCCAGCGTCAGGCCGGCCTTGAGCGGCAGCGTTTCGCCATAGACTTTGATGTCCTGCGCGTCCAGTTGCACATTGATGCGGTAAAGCGCTTCGTTGCTGCCTACTTGTGCCATGAGCTGCTGGGCCAGGTTGGGTGGCAGCTCGCTGGGGGCAAACGGGGTGACCGATACGGCGGTAATGTGGCCGGTGTGCAGGCCAAATTTCTGGTATGGATAGGCGCCATAGCGCAGGTACACGGTTTGGCCGGCTCGCACAAAGCCTGCGGTGCGGCTGGGGGCAAACAGCTGGGCTTGCAAGGCGGGCTCTCCCACCTTGCCCAGCGGCACCAGCGTGGCCAGGTTTTGGCCGGGCTGCACCGACTGGCCGACCGTGAGGTTCAATGCCGTCACCGTGCCTGCGTACGGTGCGGTGATGACGGTGCTTTTGCGCGCGGCGTTCTCACCAGCTTCTTGCGCCAGGCTGGAGACGCTGCGCTCAATCTGGTTCAGCTCAGCTTTTAGCTGGGCGTCCAGCGCGGCGCGTTCGCCTTGCAAGGCTTGCAGGTCTTGCTGCAAGCCCAGGCTCACGCGCTGCACACTTTGCAGGCGGCCATCGGCGTCGATCAGCTCTTCTTGCCGGGTTTGCACCTGGGCAACGGCGACGAAGCCCTCTTGGGCCAGTTGTTCATTGCGCGCTAAGGTGGTTCGTGCCAGTTGCACGCGACGTGTTTGCAGACCGCATTCTTCATCCGCTTGGCGCAGCTGGGCTCGCAGGGTGAGGATGCGGTCTGACAGCACCTGGCTGCGCTGGCTGCTTTGCAACTCGCGCAGGGTGTGCTCGGTGCTCAAGCTTTGCTGGCGCGCCTCGATTTGCAGGGCGGCGCGCGCGCTGGCGTCGCCCAAAGCGCCCAGGAGGACGCTGCGGTGTTCGGTCCCCAGCACAAGCAACACATCCCCTACCTGGACGCTTTGACCCTCGACAATCGGCAACTCCAGCAGCACGCCGGCTTGCGGGGCGCTGATGTTGAGGCTGCCCTGCCTGGGCACCAGCAGGCCCGACAGGCGCGCCTTGCGGTTGACTTCACCCCAGACGGAAAAGGCCACCAGCGCCAACGCCAGGGTCACTGCGGTGCCCGTTACCAGCGTAAACGACAACGGTCGCTGCAGCCGCACGCAGCCCAGCCATTGGGCGGCTTGCGCCGCGTGGACCTCCTCCCGAAATAGTTTTGTCATTTTGCTTATTTGACGTCGCTTTGGTGACAAACGGGTGGAGTGTATTTTTACCAGGGGGGGGCGTCAGAGTAGAAACCCTTGGTCGGGAGATTCATTTTCATGCTTTCGAGATTGAAGTTGGGCGTGGTGCGAGGTAGCAAGAAGGCAAAACTGGTGGGTCAGGATTCCTGAAGTTGCTGATCCCGGACAATCGCCCCATGCACCTTCTGATTCCGTTCGCTTTTTGCAGCTCCGAGGGCTGCCGCCAGGCACTGGCACCACTCAAACTGCCCAACCTTGAAAAACTGCTGCGCCGCCTGACGCCAGAGCCCGTCGACCAAGGCATTGAGGACAGCCTGTCGCCCCCGCACGAACGCGCTTTGGCGCGCGCTCTGGGTCTGCCAGTTTCCGACGGCTTGATTCCCTGGGCGGCGCTGCAGGCTCGCACCACCTTTGATGCACCCGAGTCCAGCAGCGCCTGGGCCTTCATCACGCCGTGTCATTGGCGCAACGGCGCCAAGCATGTCGCCATGGGCAGCCTGCCGCTGCCCGATTTTGAGGCGCAGGAATCCCTTGCCCTGCTGGCGGCGATGCAGCCCTATTTTTTAGAGGACGGCATCAGCTTGCACTATGACCAGGCGGATCGCTGGCTGGCTTGCGGCGACGTTTTCAAAGATCTGGCCACCGCATCGCCGGATCGCGTGGCCGGGCGCGACGTGGCGCACTGGCTGCCCGGCAGCCCCAGCGCCATGGCTTTGCAACGCCTGCAAAGTGAGATGCAGATGCTGCTGTACCACCACCCGGTCAACGACGCCCGCGAGGCCCGCGAAGTGCAGGTGGTCAACTCATTCTGGATCAGCGGCACCGGCGCTTTGCCGCCATTGCAGCACCAGGGGGACATTGCACCAGAGCCGGTGCTGGTGACCCGCTTGCGCGAAGCTGCGTTAGGTGAAGACTGGCAGGCCTGGTCGCAAGCCTGGCAGGCACTGGATGCGACCGAGTGCGCCGCGCTGTTAACCACGCTGAATCAAGGCGGCAGCCTTGAGCTGACCCTCTGTGGCGAATGCAGTGCCCAGACGTTCAGACCCAAGCCAATCTCGATTTTGCAGAGATTTTCAAGCCTTTTTGGCTCCCAGCCCGCGTCCCTATTGCTTGAGCAGCTATGAAAATATTGGTTCGTGAGATTCCACCCCGTTCCGCCTGGGCACTTGAGCAAGCCGGCATCCATCCGCTGCTGGCGCAGCTTTATGCCGCGCGCGGCGTGCAAAGCGTGCAGGAGCTCGACGACGCCCTGGCGCGCCTGATTGCACCGACCGAGATGCTGGGCCTGAGCGCGGCAGCCACCCTGCTGGCCGATGCGATTGCGCAGAATAAAAAGCTCTGCATCGTGGCCGACTACGACTGCGACGGCGCCACCGCCTGCGCGGTGGGCATTCGCGGCCTGCGCCTGCTGGGGGCAAAGCACGTCAGCTACCTCGTCCCCGACCGCGTGGTCGACGGCTACGGCCTGACGCCGCCGATCTCCGAGCGCGTCAAGGCCAGCGGCGCTGAGGTGCTGATCACGGTGGACAACGGCATCGCCAGCTTTGAAGGTGTAGCCGCCGCACGGGCGCTGGGCCTGCAGGTTCTGGTGACGGACCACCACCTGCCCGCCAGCCGCCATGGCGAGATCGTGCTGCCCGAGGCCGACGTGATCGTGAACCCGAACCAGCCCGGTTGCCGCTTTGGCAGCAAATCCATTGCCGGTGTCGGCGTGATGTTTTATGTGCTGCTGGCGCTGCGCGGCGAGCTGCGCCAGCGTGGCGTGTTCGATGCGGCCACGCAGCCCAAGCTCGACGCCTTGCTGCCGCTGGTGGCCCTGGGCACCGTGGCCGACGTCGTGCGGCTAGACGCGAACAACCGCCGCCTGGTGGCCCAAGGCTTAAAACGGGTGCGTGCCCTGATGCTGCCTGCAGGATTAGCTGCACTTTTTGTAGCGGCGGGGCGCGACGCCAAGACCGCCACCACCTTCGATTTTGGCTTTGCGCTGGGCCCGCGCATCAACGCCGCCGGGCGCTTGGCGGACATGACGCTGGGCATTGAATGCCTGCTGACCGACGATGTGGGCCGGGCCGAAGAACTGGCCAAGACACTCGACGGCATCAACCGCCAGCGCCGTGAGATCGAAGGCAGCATGCGCGAGCAGGCGTTTGCCGTGGCTGAGTCCCTGTTTGACGACAACGAGGAGCCACCACCGGCCATCTGCGTCTTCGATGCCGACTTTCACGAAGGCGTGGTCGGCATCGTGGCCTCGCGCATCAAGGACAAGTTGCACCGGCCGACTTTCGTTTTCGCGGCAAGCGCGGCGCCGGGGCGCGAGCATGAGCTCAAGGGTTCGGGCCGCTCCATTCCCGGCTTTCATCTGCGTGACGCGCTCGACCTGGTGGCCAAACGCCACCCCGGTGTGCTGCTGCGTTTTGGCGGTCACGCCATGGCAGCCGGCTGCACCATTGCCAGAGAAGATTTTGATATCTTTGAGCAGGGCCTGAGCCTGGTGGCGCAGGAATGGCTCGACGCCGCCACGCTGATGCGCCGCCTGGAGACTGACGGTCCGCTCAAGCCCGAGTACCGCCGCGTTGAGCTGGTGGATGTGCTGCACAAAGAGGTCTGGGGCCAGGGCTTTGCGCCACCCACCTTCAGCGAAGAGGTGGAGGTGGTGTCGCAACGCCTGGTCGGTGAAAAGCACCTGGCTTTGAAACTCAAGCACCAGGGTCAAGCGGTGGATGGCATCTGGTTTGGCCACACCGAGCCACTGCCGGCCCGCGTCAAACTCGCATTCCGGCTCGATGCCGACGCCTGGAACGGCGTGCGCCGGGTACGGTTTCTGGTGGAGGCAGCAGCGCTGTAGTGGGCTGGCTATGCGAGAATGTTTTGGTGATATCTCCTACCAACGCCGACCTTCATTCCCATTCGACCGTTTCCGACGGCACGCTAACGCCTGAAGAACTGGCGGCCCGCGCCAAAGCCAACGGCGTCACGTTGTGGGCGCTGACGGACCACGATGAGATTGGCGGCCAGGCGCGCGCAGCAGCGGCTGCCAGCGCCTTGGGGCTGGACTACCTCACCGGGGTTGAAATTTCCGTCAGTTTTCTGCACCAGACCGTCCACATCGTCGGCTTGGGTTTTGACCTAGATAACGTGGCCCTGATCAACGGGCTGCGGCAAACGCGGGGCGGACGTGAACAGCGCGCTCGTGAGATGGCGGCGGGACTGGCCAAAGTCGGCATTGACGGCGCGTTTGAAGGCGCACTCAAGTACGCCGGTAACCGCGATCTGATCTCGCGCACGCACTTCGCCCGTTTCCTGGTGGAGTCTGGCGTTTGCCGGGAGACTTATGAGGTGTTTCGCAAATACCTGACCGAAGGCAAGCCCGGGTTTGTGGAACACCGCTGGGCCAGCCTGAAAGATGCCGTGAGCTGGATCACGCAAGCCGGCGGCATGGCGGTGATTGCGCACCCGGCGCGCTACAAGTTTTCTGCTAATGAAGAATTTGCCCTGTTCACCGAATTCAAGGGCCACGGCGGGCGCGGCGTCGAAGTGGTCACCGGCAGCCACACGCCCGCGGAATACATCAGCTACGCTGACACCGCACGCGAGTTCGGTCTGGCGGCATCGCGCGGCAGCGACTTCCACAGCCCGAACGAGAGCCACACCGAGATCGGTACGCTGCCGTCTTTGGCGGCTCAGCTGACGCCGGTCTGGGAATTGCTGGCGGAGCGGATTCAAATCGCTTCATGCCAGAGCCCGGAGGTCGTCGCCTCCACTACGCATTAGTTCGCCCATGGCCTTCTGGCGCACCCAGCACGGAGCTGGCGTTGCTCTGATTGTGCTGGCGACGCTGGCCTTTGCGATGCTAGACACCGCCACCAAGTACGCTGTGACGCTGGTGCCAGTGTTGATGCTGCTCTGTTCAGCACCCCGAATCCGCGCTTTCAAACGCTGCGCGGGGTCTTGTCGCTGATCACCAGTGCCTGCTCGTTTTTTGGTCTGCGCTATTTGCCAGTGGGTGAATTCACCGCGATGGTGATGCTGTCGCCGCTGGTGGCCACCGCGATGGCCGCCTGGGTACTGAAAGACCACGTTTCGCAGCAGCGCTGGCTACTCATGGCGGCGGGCTTGGTCGGCGTGCTGCTGGTGGTGCGCCCCGGTGGTCAGGTGTTCAGCTGGGCCCTGCTGTTTCCGGTGCTGCTGGTGGTCTCCTATGGCTGGTTTCAAGTGCTCACCAGCCGCTTGAGCAGCGAAGAAAACCCCTACACCACGCACTTTTACACCGGCCTAGTGGGTGCGGTGGTGATGAGCCCGATCGTGGTTTTCAGTTGGAGCAGCGCCGCCCTGATGAGATATTGGCCGTGGTTTGTGCTGGTCGGTTTTTTGGGCACCTTTGGCCACCTGATGCTGATTCGGGCCTACGCCCGCGCGTCGGCGCCAGTGCTCACGCCCTACCTATACACCCAAATTGCCTTCGCCACGCTGGCGGGCTGGCTGGCGTTTGCGCATGTGCCTGACGCGCTGGCCTGGATTGGCATTGCCATTATTGCCGCCAGCGGTGTGGGCAATGCGCTACTGTCAGCGCACGAGTTGGCCAGGCTGCGCCGCGCTGCCCCGGCTGCATAAACCGGTTTTGCGGCAACGTTGCCGTTCTGATTGGCCCAACTTCACCGACAATACCGCCATGCCTCAACTGTTCGAAGTTCATCCCGTCAACCCGCAACCACGCTTGCTCAAGCAGGCCATTGCATTGCTCGACCAGGGCGACATCCTGGCGGTGCCGACCGACTCAAGCTACGCGCTGGTCTGCCACTTGGACGACAAGGCAGCCTCTGACAAGCTGCGCCAGATTCGCGGCGTGGACGACAAGCACCACCTCACGCTGTTGTGCCGCGATCTCTCGGAATTGTCCAACTACGCGCAGGTGGACAACCAGCAGTTTCGACTCATCAAGTCGGCCACGCCCGGGCCTTACACCTTCATTTTGCAGGCCAGCAAGGAAGTACCACGCCGCCTGAGCCACCCGTCACGCAAGACCATTGGCCTGCGTGTGCCCGAGCACAAGGTCTTGCAGGCATTACTGGAGCTACACCACGGCCCGCTGCTGGCCACCACCCTGATCGCGCCGGGTGAGACCGAGCCCGTCAACGACGCGCAAGAAATTTGCGAGCTGTATAAAAAACGCATTGCAGGCGTGATTGACGCGGGCGCCTGTCCGCGCGAGCCCACCACGGTGATCGACCTGACCGAAACCGAACCAGTCATTGTCCGCCAGGGTCGTGGCCCGCTGGCCGCTCTTGGGCTGTAAGACACTGATCAAGCCCATCCTATAAAGACCTCATGGATATTGTCAACCTGATTCAGACCGTTGCCTTGTACGCGCTGCCAGTGCTTTTCGCCATTACGGTGCATGAAGCAGCGCACGGTTATGTGGCCCGCCATTTTGGCGACAACACCGCCTACATGCTGGGGCGTGTCACGCTCAACCCACTCAAACACATCGACCCCGTGGGCACTATCTTGATGCCGCTCATGTTGTACTTTGCCACCTCTGGCGCCTTCCTGTTTGGCTATGCCAAGCCGGTGCCCGTCAACTTTGACCGTTTGCGCAATCCCAAGCGTGACATGGTCTGGGTTGCGCTGGCCGGACCGGGCGTCAATTTCATTCAGGCCTTTCTCTGGGGTGCGCTCTTGTATGCCCTCCATGGCACGGGCGTGACTGAGCCCTTCTTCCTCAAGATGGCGCAGGGCGGTATTCTGGTCAACCTGGTGATGTTCGCCTTCAACCTGTTCCCGCTGCCGCCGCTCGATGGTGGCCGTATTCTGGTGGGCTTGCTGCCCCACCGCCAGGCCGAACTGGTAGCACGGGTGGAGCCCTGGGGCTTTTTCATCGTCATGGCATTGGTGATCTCAGGTGTCGTCAGCACGCTGTGGTTGCAGCCTTTGATGGCACTGAGCTACTTCGTGCTTGACCTCCTGCTCACCCCCTTTGCCATGATTTTTGGCTAGCCCGCGGCCTCCATTGCCCTACCAGTGACCCCTATGAGTTCCACGCGTTTTCTAACCGGCATCACCACCTCTGGCACGCCCCACCTGGGCAATTATGTCGGCTCCATCCGGCCTTCAGTACGCGCCAGCTTGCGGGCCGACGTCGAGAGTTTTTATTTTCTGGCCGACTACCACGCGTTGATCAAGATCGATGAACCAGAGCGCATCCAACGCTCCACGCTGGAGATCGCCGCCAGTTGGCTGGCCGCCGGGCTCGACCCCGAGCGAGTTGTTTTCTACCGTCAATCCGATGTACCCGAAATTCCCGAGCTGACTTGGCTACTGACTTGCGTCATTGGCAAAGGTGTGCTGAACCGGGCCCATGCCTACAAGGCGGCGGTTGACAAAAACACGGCTGCCGGGATTGACCCCGAGTCGGATGTCACCGCCGGGCTGTTCATGTACCCGGTGCTGATGGGCGCAGATATTTTGATGTTCAACGCCCACAAAGTACCGGTCGGTCGCGACCAGGTCCAGCACATCGAGATGGCGCGCGACATGGCGCACAGCTTCAACCACCGCTATGGCGATCACTTTGTGCCGCCCGAGGCCGAAATTGAGGCCAGCGTCGCCACCTTGCCCGGCCTGGACGGCCGCAAGATGAGCAAGAGCTACGACAACACGATCCCACTGTTTGCGCCGCGTGCACAGCTGAGAAAGCTGATTGCCAGCATCGTCACTGATTCACGCGCACCCGGTGAAGCCAAGGATACCGAAGGCTCAGCCCTGTTCCAGATTTACCAGGCTTTTGCCACCCCCGATGAAGCCGCTGCACTGCGCCAAGGCTATGCCGAGGGCGTCTCGTGGGCCGACGCCAAGCAGATCGTTTTCGAACGCATTGACGACGAGATTGCGCCGCTGCGCGAGGTTTACCAGGCGTTGCTGGACGACCCCGCCCGGATCGAATCCATCCTGCAGGCTGGCGCTACCAAAGCCCGCCGGATAGCCACCCCCTTCATGGGTCGACTACGTCAGGCGGTGGGTTTACGTGATCTACGCTCGCAAAGCGGCAAGCCCGTCAAATCCGCCAAGTCGACCTTGCCGGTCTTCAAGCAATACCGTGAAAGCGATGGCCAGTTCTACTTCAAACTGTTGGATGCTGATGGCCGCTTGCTGCTGCAAAGCATGGGCTTTGCGTCACCCAAAGTAGCAGGCCAGACCATTGCCCTGTTACAGGCCGAAGGTGCAAGCGCGTTGAACGAGTTGCAGGATCAAGTGCAATGGGGTTTGGACACGCAAAGTCAGGATATTGCGACTGCCCTGCAAGCGCTTGTGGATGCCAAAACCAAGTAAATAGCAGTCGGGGCCACTGCTACAATCCACAGCTTGAGTCGAAGGAGAGGTGGCAGAGTGGCCGAATGTACCTGACTCGAAATCAGGCGTACCGCAAGGTACCGTGGGTTCGAATCCCACCCTCTCCGCCAAGCTACATAAGGAAAGCTCACTATCAAAAAAATAGTGGGCTTTTTCTCTTTATATCCCTGCGTAGCCACTGCGTAGCCACCAGTACCGGGTTTTGTACCGTGTAGCCATGTCAAGCACCGGGGGTTGCGTTCGAGTTGCGTTCTGTATCAGCAGTGAATTTGTTGAGCATGGCGGCCGCGATGTCAGCGACACAGTGGTTTGGTTTTCCCGGCTTTCAGTGGACACAGGGCCTGGATACCTCTTACTCACGTGCGCACACGGGGCTTGCAACACTTTGGCAACATGTCACGACGCCCCCACATTTTTGGGAACGTAAAACGTGCCAAGTCGCACGCGCGCCCGAGAGCAAATCGGTGGGGGTGGAATTAGGATTGGAATTGTGCCAAGTCGCGCAGGTCGCGGGCAACGAACCCAGTGCCACCAGCCCCACGGATGCGCTCAAGAAAAGCCACCTGCTCAGGACTAGCCCGGCCAGCCAAACCGAATGAAGCGGTTGCCCACCTTCGCGGCACCACTGTTCTGACGTTCACACCATGCAACGCTTGAATGGGCGCGTCACGCCTTCAGCACTTCACCGAGGGCAGCGCCCTCAGGTCGGTCGTTCGTGCGCTTGTGGGCCTGTTGCGGCGCTCCAAACGGGTCAAGCATGGGCACCTTTATCGCCGGTTTCCTTTTTCCGATAGTATTTTTCAATTTGACTGCCTTCTCAGAAAATGCAACGCGCGCGTGTTGCATTGCTTGCTTGGTGTCGTCCAATGAATTGTTGCTATTGGCCATGTTCAGAAAGTCAGTCATAGCGTGCCCTGGCCAACGCCTGCGCAGTGGTGAGCCGTGTTGCAAACATGCGGTGCTTGAAATCGCCCACGGCTTTGATGCGGCCGCCAAGCTCTGACTCGGCAGCAAGTGATTCATCAAGCATCGTGTTTTCCATCACGCTCATGTGGCCATCACACAAGTCTGTCGCTTTCGGTTCGCGCGTTCCAAACGAAACCAAATCCCAACAAGTCGGTTCGCCCTTTCGGTTCGGCCCATTGAACGCTGCGCAGTTTTCGCAAGCGCGGTGTAGGTTATGCATGTGCGGCCTCCTTTCGCAGCGCCAGCAGGTAGCGGGTGGCCACGTTCGATGCCTCGCTGTTGCCGTGCCGGTCGGGGTGCGTCAACTGAATCAAGCGGCGCAACATGCCCGGCTCGATACCAGCGCCAGCGTGAACCACCGGCACCGGCTCAGGTGCGCGGCGCTTGCTTGGGTTGTGCTCCAGGTAGCAGGTCACACAAAGCAGCTTCCACGGTGCATCCTGGGTGAACGTCCGGGTCTTGCAGCTTGGGCATAGAACCACCCTCGCACCAGTGAATGATTTCTCAGTCATTGCAATGGCCCCCTGAAATTCCATCCATGCCCATCCATGCCCAATCAGTCCCGGTATTCCCGGCATGATTGGAAAGGTAGGGACTGGACATGAATATTTCATTCATTCCATCCATGCCCAATGTATTTTCCTTAGGCATGGATGAAAACGGGCATGATTGGATTTGGCTTTTACTCATGGTCTGCCACCTCGTTTGTGGTGCATCCATGCCCAGCGTCCGGCATGATTGAAACAGGTGCTTTTTTCCAGCAGGCAGGTATCACCACCTTGTCATCTGGCAGACTGGCACCAGACAAAACAGATTCGTGTTCCTCTGTTGTCAGGCTCACAAAGAACGACGATTTGCGCGGGTGTAGCCGTTCCTTCGCTGGCACAAAAACCTCATGTAGCCAGCGTTCGCTCAGCAGAGTTTCAAGGCAAGTTAGCGCCTCTGAATGTTTGCGCTTGCATTTGGCCTTGATGCCCTCGCGGTTCAGCGGATTACCTGCCATCCATGCCACCTGTACGGCATCGCGTATGTCTTGGCGCAGGCTTGCCTCATCCTCTTTGCGCTGTTGCTTTGCGGCCAGTTCTGCGGCCTCCTTGCGACTCTGTTGGGCAGGCGCTG